>JAGRNE010000049.1 GCA_020440915.1 Leptospiraceae bacterium
CCATGACCCATACGGTGAATGGCATCTCGCTGGGCACGAGCCGAGGAGTATCCCTTCCCCAGGCTACGAATCCGACGGTCACTCTGGTTTCCGTCCTCTCGCATCATGAGAAAGTGGAAAGTCTGAAGCTGGGCTCGCTGGACGGCAATACCATCACTCTTTGCAGTGGAGGATGCACAACCGATACTTTTACCACGGACCTTACCGCATCTTCACTGGCGCCGGAAAACGGCGGCAATCCATACTATTATGAAATCGAGCTACCCAACGGCCGAAAGTACTACAAGCAACTGACCTTCAACTACGGCACCTTCTCTTCCAATCCCAATGGCATCCAGGCGAACATTGGGGCCGCGGTGCTGGACAATGCGCATATGATGGAGGTTCTGTCTCGCATATTCGAAAGATTTTCCGCCCAGGATTTCAAAGTCACCAACAAGACATTTAACGATTTCGCCAGCGAGCGTACCACTACCGTGCGTCGACCCGGTTGCATCGATTCCACGGACATCGACTCCGGCACAAATCCCTCCTATTATCATGATTTTGAATACATTCGTAGCTACGGTAACGGAACGGGAGCCTATTCCGAGGGCTACGGCTACTGCGGTTTCTTTATTAACAACTTCAGCACCGGTCTGGGGTCTTCCGATTTCACCATCGATGTCTATGTGAAATCCATCTCCGTGAATCCGACTGTGGGAAGCAGCGTGCCAAATGTGGATGCGAACCTTTCCGCCTACGATAATGGCACTGCCGGGCTGGGTGTGGACATTAACGGTCATCAGGTGCACCTGGATTTGATCCTGGTTTCCAAACTGAGCGATACCTGTGGTTTCTGTCTTCTGGCTGTTGTTCTGGGTAGCGGCGACAAGATCGCTTTTACTGCTGAAGCGGTGATGGACTACGACGGCAGCCCCGGAAACCGCAAAATCTCCAGGGCCAGGGTCACACCTACCACGGATACAAACGGAATGATGAGCTTCACAATCAAGACTCCGTTTCAGACCGACGATCCATACTTCAATCTGAGCGATCCAGATGAAGTGAGCGGCGATCCCAGGCGATTCCATATGCAGCCCTGGAGCAACGACATTTCGGTAACCAATCTCCAGGCAAAGGCCAGCACTGCAGGGATCTTCAGCTGGGGCTTTATTGGAGACCTTATCGCTTCCATCGCCACAGGCATTGCCAGTAACATCACCCCCATTATTCAACCTCAGATTGTGCAATCAATTCTACAGGATGTGGTGGAGCAAATCGCCCCCAATGTTATAAACGCCATTCTGGATAATCTTCAGAATCCGGGCCTGCCCATACCATTGCCTTCGCATCTTCCTGCTCCACTGAGCAATACGGAGTTGCGTCTGAAGCTAAAGGTGGAGCAGGGAATGCAGGCCCGTCAAGACGGAGCTAACCGGGGGCTTGTGGGATTGGCCGGCACGGGAATTACGGCGACCATGAGTCCTCCCAATCCCAATGCCCCACAGGCCATGCTCGGTACAAACAGCTTTAATGTGTATCGCTCGGGCGCGCCTTCCTGGAGTTATCCATTTTCCCAGAGCGCCGCAAAGCCGGGCTTGCTTCTTGCTCTGCACAGCGATGCTTTGAATCAGGCTATGTTTTCTCTGTGGCAGGCGGGCGCTCTGAGCCTGGCCATCGATGCCTCTTTCATTAATCAAATCAATACCTATGCCGGAAACGATCCGCTTCGCCAGCTCACCGACGATCTGCTGAAAGTGGGAACTCTGGTGACTGTGCTTGCTCCGGGTAAGGATACCATTACCGGATTGGATGGCGGCGGAAGTCCCTTTGTCATAGATTCCGATGACGATGTGATCATCCAGGTCAATCCGGTGCTCACACCGGCTCTGCGTTTTGCTCCCCTTGCCGGCGGCGCCGGAACCGAAAAGCCGGACCTGATTCTGGATTGGGGCGATCTGGAGCTGGTTATCAAAGGCAAGAAACCGGACAACAGCACCTATACCATTACCCGCATACGCACCAGTCTTGCAGCGGCGGGCAGCGCGGACCTGATCGCCTTTTCCAATCCTACCGGCAATCCTGCCTTTGCCAATACCACTGCTTTGCAGGTGCA
The DNA here is from genome assembly GCA_020440915.1 of Leptospiraceae bacterium. Classification (GTDB taxonomy): domain Bacteria; phylum Spirochaetota; class Leptospiria; order Leptospirales; family Leptonemataceae; genus UBA3465. The sequence goes on from JAGRNE010000049.1 coordinate 2,099, forward strand.
GATCGATCCAAACAACATGTACTACATTGTTGAGGTTCTGGAAGGCCCCACCAACAATCCATACGGACTGGACCCGGAGAAGATTTATCGCGTAGTAGATCCTCTGGTGAAGAGCCTGGTGGTGCCATTGCTCAACAACATTCTCTACGAGGTTCCGCTGGCAAAACAGATCCCTCTGTCCACTTCTGTGAGCAATGGTCTTCGCACATCTTCAGGCGCTTGCTGGCTGAATCTGGACAGGAATGTCATTCGAGTAGAGACACTACCGATTCCATCCAACGAAACCACCCCCTATCTGTTTGCCAGGCTGGAAGCCATGACGGCAGATAAGGGAGAAGTGATAGGCTGTCCATGATGCGTCGGCGGGAAAACAAAACGGGGGGCATACTATACCTTCTTGCTTGCCCACTTCTGGCCGGATTTCTGGCTTTCCTTCCCGCATGCTCCAATACGGAGAAAGACTGGAAAGGCACCCTGTTTCAGGACGGCCTGGATTCCCCCGACGTTACGCTCTTCACATTGCTGAACGACTACCCGGCTCTGAAGAGCGTTTTTATAGAGGCCAATCCAAAGGATTTTAACGTTAAGCTGGATGCTTCTCTCTCCTTTCATGAAGATGCGGCCGTCGGTGGGCTTCGCACCGTCCAGATGATGGCCCTGGATCCCAATTCCAGTCTGCGCCCGGTGCTGATGCGCCTTTCTACGTTGATCAACCGTCTGCGGACGCAGGATACTGCTGCCTACGACGCCTCCCTGAACCTTATGGAACGGATTCGCAGCGGCGATGCTCCTTTCTTGCCGGTAATTATTCCCCTGAGTCATGCAGGTCTCAGCAAGCTGTACAACGAAAACAGCGAGGCCGAACTACGGGACGATTTCTATCAGCTGGCGGACGATCTACAGAGCACGGAAACCATCGATCTAATCAAGGACGTTGAGGATTTTCTCTACAAGGCAACCATCCAGAATGTGAACGCCAGGGCCGGTCTGGAAAAGGTCATGGAAGCCCTGGGCGATCCTGCGCTCAACGGCGATCGCTATCTAAAGCGTAAACTCGTAGGCCTACTGGTTGGGCTGGGCGATATGCTGGGGCAGAAAGCCGGCTTTTCCAATTATCGCAGCGCAGACTACGCCGTGAAACAACTTATCGTCAATCTTGAGAACTATACCACCGCCGCTACCGGCATCGAATCCAACAACATCTACGACAATCAGTGGGCCTACTATCAGCAGACGCTGGGAGCTGGCAAAAACGCCGAGCTCAAGAACGTGCTGGTAGATCTCTATCAGAGCGTACGCGATCTCCTTCAGCCGCCTTCTTCCTATGTTGTGGATTCCAGCACTCCCATTCTGGAAACCTGGTCTATTCGCATGAACGATCTGGGCTTTGCCAGCGACATCGACGGTGTGGATGCTTCGTTGGGAAAAATGATGGAGCTGGATTTGAATGGTCTGGATCGGGACAGCGATGGCTCCAGCTACAGCGTATCGGCTCTGGAAAATCTGTTGTTCATGCTCGTTCTGGGCGATGTGTACGGCTATCAATGGGCGAACAGTCCGCCTTTTTCTTCCAGCAGTCCAACCATTACCGGGCAGAGCAATTCCGGACAGGGCGGAATCCTTACCCTGGGCGATAGCGTCTTTGCTCTGCAGTCCAAAATTCGTGGCGATGATACCTTGAGTCTCATTCGCTTTCTCTATGATAGTCAGGCCAATGCGAAAGTGTATAAGAATGGTTCCGTGTTTTCTTTTAACATCAACGCCCCGGCACTGATGTTTCTGCAGGGCGGCAGCCGCGGGGCTATGAACAACGTAAACAATCAGTCCCTGGCCGATCCCATCTATGCCCAGACCATTCCATTCATGCTGAACTGGATCAAGAAGGTAATCTACGAAGGCTACGGGCCCTATTACAGCAGCGAAATGGGCGCTGGAGCCAACTATGTCAGCGCCTGGAGCACCGATGAGTATCGAATCACAGTGGATCGGCTGGGGGCCAGTTCTGGAACGCATCAAATCGGCATTGGTGGAGTCCAGGATCCGGGAGGCAATGGCACTTCCTACACCATTAGCGAGATTCCCATCTCCGGTCGTCAGGTCAGTAGCCGTGAGGAGGCCTTCTACAAGAACTTCCAGTGGCTACTCTACGAGAAGCGATTCGTTCTGGTGATTCCTGTACATGCGAAGCTGGGCGCCAGTCAGATTCAGCATGCAACCTACATTACGGTAGTGGCCAACGGAATCATGGGCTTGATGAATGCGAAGCCCTACTGCAACAATACGCTTAATTTTTGCGATCGTGACGATAACGGTCGCTGGCTTAAGTCCGGCACCTTCCTCAAACCGGACATAAAGCAAATTGCGGATACGAACCTGGTTCTTTCTAACACTCCCGGCGATTCGGTGGTCTACGTGGAAGCCTGGGGCTACGGTCTGGACGGACAGCAGGGCTTTGGATTTGCGGATGAAGTTCTGTACGGAGCTCTATACGATTCCATTTTGTATCCGCAGCCGCCTTCGCTATTTTCAGGCCTGATTCCGCCGGCGCTCAGTAAAAATGCGCCCGCTCTGGAAAGGCTGGGATTTCTGAATTCAATCAGCGTATCCTCTTCGCAAACCGATACCTACTGGAGCGATCGCAATAAATTGCTTCCTCTGATTGTGGCGCTGGCGGCCGCGCTCGACGACCAATCCGATTCCGGCGCCGGAAAAAATGCTTACAAACTTCTAACGAACCTTTCCCGGGTTCTGGTTCGCCCTTATCTCAGCTACGGTAACGATCCTGTATCTGGCGTTTCTAACGTTTACAATCTGCAGATCTATGGAAGCGGAGCCAGCTTTGGAATTCGCAGCCCATCCATGGATCCATCGGATTACTACCCGGATGCAGGCCTTCGCAGCATCGTAAGTTTGCTCATAGAAAACGATCGCAGATACCAGGACGGACTTCTGAATCTGTTGAGCAAAACCGATACCCTGTCGGAACTCAGTGGAATGCTGGCTGAATTCGGGGGCAGCGAACGAGCCGCCGGTCGCGACAATCTACTGAATGGAGTGCTGCAGATCCTGGACGAAGTCAAGGTAAACTCCGAAGCTCCTACTCCAGCCCAGTTCAATATTGAAACCGTCATAACCGATCTTCGCGATGAAATCGCAGACTATCCGGATTCCCGGCCCGCAGACCTGGAAGCGGCGGAATGGGACGATGTGACTGACGGAGTGCAATTTCTTTTTGATATCCTGGGAAGCCAGTCCGCTTATAGTCTCATTCCCAACGTGGACGGTCTGCTGGAGGTGCTCATCGTTTCCCAGCCCACCCAGGCAGAAGTGTCTTCGATGTTGGACCTGGTGGGCGTTATGCTTACGGAATCCGATGGCGTAACCCAGGCGTATTTGATTACAGACATTCTTACGAACGACGTGCCCAATCTGCTCCGCTCCTCTGCTCCTTATGCCCGGGGGCTGATTGGTACGCTGGCCGGCATTGGGGCTCCGGATACCTTTGGAGATTATTTCCTGCTTCGTATGAAGAGCAGCTATGCCATCGATGAGGTCCTGAGGGATCTGGAGGAATTTCTGGCTGCCCCCATCGTTCAGTCCACAGGGCCGGATCCCAACAACGTATTGTACTCGGCGGGCACTCTTTCAAAAGCCATCGCAGATATCAAGGCTCAGGGAAGAAAGACCGGTGTTGGTGGTTACTGGTTTGAAGATCACTGGAACGTTACTGAAGAAGGTAATACGGTCTTCGACTCCCTGAACTACATCTTCAGCAGGAAAATTAGATGACATGGATAAATAGAAAGACCTGGCCCGTTCTGGGCCTGCTACTTTTGTGCTCGGACGTTTTTGCCGGTAACTTTGCCGACGTCTACGGCGCCCATCCTTATGCCACAGGTATGGGCAATGCAGTTTCTTCCTTCATCAATGACAGCTCTGCAACCTACTATAATCCGGCCGGGCTGGGCTTACCTTCCAGAGGAGAGTTTCTTTTCCATCAGATGGAAAAGCGAGGAGACCCTTCGGCGCCAAAGGACGCCTGGGAGCAGCCTCGCTTCAACGATATCTGGTCGGATACAAAGAGTGTCTTCCTCAACACTCTGGATAACAGTCCCAAAACTCGTTCCAGCGCTGGTCCCCATGAAGTTGCCTTCCAGTACAACTATGCCAAACCAGCGCTAAATACCAGCGCTCCCAACAACGGAGACATCAAGAATGTTCAGGATCATTATGCAGGTCTGGGAATGACCCTGGACTTAAATAATGTCTACGATCTGGACCGCGGATTTCGCTTTGGATTGAATCTGATTTTGCCTGGTTCTGGCAATCTGGCTACCGTCAACGATTTGAATCCAACGGTGCACCGGTATCTTCAGAGAGGGGTTTCCAACGACCGTCCATTAATCTTTGGAGGACTGGGACTTGAGGTCTGGAAGGATCATCTGTACATTGGGGCAGGGTTTACGGCGCTAATAAAAGGTCAGGGCGCCATCTTGCTCAAAGATGTGCCTATTTCGCCGGATCCAGTTGTGCCCAATCAGCAGGTAATTCTGGAATTGAAACCGCAGGCAAATGAAACCCTGGGAATGATGTTTCACTGGGGAAAATTTCGTCTGGGTTTTTCCTTTCGCCGCGAAACCTATCTTTTTGTAGATCCCCTCACCGCTCGAGCGCAGACTACCCTCCTGGGAATACAGTTCGACTTTGATCTGGCCGTTCTTGATCTGTATCATCCTCGAACATTCACGTATGCATTTGCCTTTCAGGCCACCGAGAATCTGCGTTTTAGCCTGGATGTGTCTCGGGAGCTATGGAGTAAATATGGATTGAGCCGAACCAAGAGAGAGTACTATACACCCTATTACCTGGACGATATCTCTGTACCAAAATTCGGCGTAGAGTATCGCTGGAACGAATCCTGGACTTTTCGTCTGGGATACATGCGAAGACCCACTCCCCTTCCAGGCGACATGCCCGAAGAAACGAACTGGATGGACTCCAGTCAGGTAAGCTACACTGCAGGTATTAGCTATGCTTTTCTGCCCGGTGCGGAGTCCAACCTTAAATCGCCTATACTACTCGACCTTTCGCTCCAGCACCAGCAGTTGAAAGCGAGAACCGAATTGAAGGTAAATCCTACTTCTCAAAATCCGATCTATGACTACGGTGGCTCCGCCTTCCATGCCGGCCTGGCAGTAACGGTTTTCCTGTAATGCATCCCTGCCGTTTCTTTCCACCGGGCCGGCCCTCACCTGGGGCCCGGGCGCATCAAGCAGGGCCGACCACTCCGGCCAGATCCGGCAGGCTCCGGCTCGCACGGAGCCATGGACTCCAAGGATAATCCTGGTGATTGCTACTTGCCAGCGGTTCTTCGCCGGACAATGCTGCGAATAGAGTCTATTGATGCGAAGAATTCTACATGCAGATATGGATGCCTTTTATGCGGCCATCGAAGAGCTGGATCATCCGGATTGGAAGGATGTGCCCCTGGTGGTGGGCGCCGATCCCCGAAAGGGTTCCGGAAGGGGAGTAGTGTCTACGTGCAACTATGCCGCCCGCCGGTTTGGCATTCGTTCCGCCATGGCCATTCGTCGAGCCTATGAGTTGTGCCCGAATGCCATTTTTGTTCCTCCGCGAATGGAACGATATATGGAAATCTCGGAAAGGATTATGGAGATCTTTCATCACTATTCGCCGTTGGTGGAGCCATTGAGTCTGGATGAAGCCTTTCTGGATTGTTCGGGTACGGATCGACTCTTTGGCGATGCTGCTACTCTGGGCCGGTCGTTGAAAGATTCCGTAAGGAGCGAAACCGGCTTGATTGTCTCTATTGGTATTTCGGCGGTGAAGTTTATAGCAAAGATTGCCTCGGACCTGGAAAAACCTGACGGTCTGGTAGTGGTGCAACCTGGCCAGGAAGCTGCCTTTCTGGCTCCTCTGCCTGTGGAACGACTCTGGGGAGCCGGACCGGAAACCTGCAAAAAATTGAGAGAACACGGAATTAGCACGATCGGGGAACTGGGCCGCAGAGAGCTCAAAGATCTTCCCGGCGGTGGGCAGGGAAAACTCTGGAAACATTTGCACAATCTATCCCGGGCCCTTGATGATCGAGAAGTGGTATCCAGCCGACAGCGAAAATCCATAGGCGAAGAGCGGACTTTTGGAACGGACATCTCCGACTCCGATAGGCTACGGCAGAGGATTATGGACCTTTGCTCTGAACTGGCGTACCGAATCCGCAAGTCCAGCTTTCAGGGCCGCACAATTACCGTGAAGTACAGATTTACCGGTTTTGAAACACATACGCGAAGCCGCACCGAGGCGGAGGTCATCGTCACTGAAGGTCAGCTTCGCAGGCTGGCATTGGATCTCTGGGAAGAAATAGAGGAGCGAAGAGGCGATCGTTCCATCCGTCTTCTGGGCGTTCAGGTCTCGCATGCGATACGAGAAGATCAGCAACAAGATCTATTTGGCTCTGGTTCTGGTTTTTCCAGTGCGAAGAGTGACGGTATCATATCTCTGGAAAAGGAAAAGAAGATAGACTCCGCTATGGATCAGATCAATGAGCGCTTCGGCAAAAAACTAAAAAGAGGTCTTAGCCATAATTGATGCAATCGTGCCCTGGCGACAGGGTATCCTGGGCCGGTCTTTCATCAGGGCTCATCGCAAGCCCGTGGGCGCGCCGAGCCTGGCTACTGCAGCGGCCTTAGCGCAGTCGCCGCTAGATACTGATTCAACGAGCGTCTAGCCCAAAGGTAAAACCCAGTGTGAGATAGCCGCTGCTCAGAGTTCTGCTTCCGAACTGATCTGCCGAAAGGCTTCTGCGAATACCTGTATACTCCAGTGAAAAAGCAAATACCGGGGTGACATAAGCATTTAAACCTACAGAAGCCCCGTAGATGGCTCCCCTGGCATTGTTCATGTCCTTTTCGAAAAGATAAGGATCTGGAAAGGTATATTGATGCGCGTAGCCGTGGGCAAAGGTAATCCCGGCTCTAAGTTTGATGTAGGGATCAAAGCGACTCTGATTCAGCGGATGGTAGGTCAGAAATCCCATGAGCGCGCCTTCGGAATACATGATGCGATTGTCCGGGTAGTCGAGCACCTGGTTTCCTGCGCTATCTCGCCAGGGCAGCACATCCATGCGATTTGTAGAAATGCTGGAGAAGAGAAGACCGGCGCCGGCGCCAAAATGATCGCTCAAGGCCGCTTCCAGATCCCATAGCAAGACGGGACCGGCTTCGTAGGCGGGATTATAGAAGCGCGCCTGCTGGCCCAGGATATCTGTGGTAATCTGCCCTGTCTGGACCTGATACTGCAGGTAGGTATCGTAGCTCTTTTCATGGCTTATCAGACTTCCGGCAGGCGCCGAAACGGAAGGGCCCGCAGCCAGAGTAACTGTCATCCTATCTTTATGGAATCCGATGAGCGCAGGTTTCGGCTGGGGCAGGATTGTTGTAGCTTCCTGGCTTTTGGCCGCTTCGGTTTCGCTTTCGGAGGGCCGGGCATCGGGCTCAGGGCCAGGATCCGCTGTCCGTGTATCCTCTGCTGCTAGGGCAGACTGAAAAAGCAGGGCGATCACAAGCGCCATTTTTGTTGCACGAAAAAGGCTGGAAGTTCTGGGTATTTCCGGGCAGATCATAGTAGACTTTAGACGAGTCCCGCGGCGGCGGGTTCATGCAGCGGATTCAATTTTCGGCCCCGGATTGATCCAAAAAAGCGCGGACTGTAGAAGCCGGAATAATCAGGCCAATCCCTGTACCCACGCTATAGCCGTACGCCGCTCGATTGATCCCGACCCAATGCCCCCTCAACGTGTAGACCGGGGCCCCGGACATCCCGGGACAGGTTATCCCCTGGGTTTGCACGTAGTGGGGCGTATCCTTCTCTAGCCTGCGTTCCGGATGCGAAATGTAGCCCTGTAGATAGGATTGGTGAAGACCGAATGCGGCGCCGTATGCGAAAATGGGAATTCCAGCCTGTGGATCTGCAATTTCTGGAAGCGATAGATCCGAATACTCGTCCGGCGGCAACTGAAATAGCGCCAGGTCCGTTTGTGTATCTTTGGCGATCAACTTAACTGGAATGAAGTTGGCTCCATCCAGAGTGATTCGCACGGAATCGGTTCTGTGCTGTACGACATGCAGGTTTGTTACAATTCGTCCATTCGGAAGCAGCATTGCGGACCCTATGATTCGCTCTCCCGGGCCAATATTTACGCTGGCTGATTGCTTCAGTGCCCGCTCTGCCACCTGCGAATCCAGGGTTACCGGCAGAGGCAATTCTTTGCTACAGGAAAGAAGCATGGCGCCCAGAAGCGCCATGCTCATCGGAAGTGTCAAATACCGGTACAACTGGTCTCGTAAGTTGTAGTGTCTGTGGTGCATGTGCTGCTCTGAGATGTGCCATCATAGCTGACAATGGTAGTTCCATTCACAGTAATGCTTCCGCTGAGTGTGCTCGTGATCGTGGATGTCGCTACTGAGCCTACGATGCTGGTACTTATGCTGGTGGTTCCATTAATGTCCGATTTTACCGTTACGGTACCGAAACTGGCCCCATTGCCGTTGATCTGCAAGCTGTTATTCACGACGGTAGACGTTTCATTCTGATTCACAGTCACTGTGGTAGGATTGCTGCCAGAAACGGAAAAGGTCAGAGTTCCGGAACTGTCCATGTTCACACCGCCATTCAGGGTGGCCACTCTGGCAGCCCCGCCGTTGGCATAGTCGTAATAGGAGACAATACAATTATTGTAAGTAATAGGACCATTGATTGCAATGGTCAATCCGCTGGAATAGCTTCCCTGATACTTGAAGGACACGTTTGTAAACGTGGCCGTACCACCGGAAGCGCAATTAATGTCTCCAGACACCACTGCATCGCAGTTAAAGTTGGGCGCGCTGTAACTGCAGCTTCCGGAATTCTCGGTCAGGGCAGTAAGCATTACCTGAGGGTCGGTGGCAAATTTCCTGGCTAGAAGGACGTCCGGATGGCCGTACCCATTGTACACCTGATTGGGGTTGCTGCTCAAAGACTGAGTAACCCCGGACACCGCGGCCGTGGCATCCCCGTATTGTTGTTTGCCGTTCCCGCTGGCCAGAGCCAGAAGAGCGATGGCCTCCCCATTGTTATCATCGGACTGGTTGCAAGCAACTGCTACTCCGCCAATAAGAGCCGAAAGGCAGATTGCAAGCCCCAGAAAAATACGTATTCTCATAGTTCCTCCCATCCAACATTCGTAGGATATACTGGATGTAAAATATTAAGATATACGTGATAGTATGGTTCCGGTTTTAGTTGCAAGAAGATATTGCAAGAAGTTGATAAAAAAATGATAAGACTGACGCGGGGTCAGTTGGTCGGCCCGGGCAAGCCGGACTTCGGAAGGAATGGGGCCGGAACCGATGGCGCAGGAGCAAAGATATAGGACCGATCATCGAAGGTCGCTGGGATTGTGCTTAATGCTCTCAGATCTCGATTTTTTCCATGGCCTTTTCGATCTCTTCGGCAATCTTCTTTCCGTGGACCGATCCCTGAGTGCCATATAGTGCGCAGGCATCCTTGATAACTTTCAAATCCTTAAAAGAAAGATCTGCCACGCCGAAATTCTTTCCGTCTTTCATCTTTACAACTCGCATGGGCGTACTGTGCATTGCTCGCGTATGCAGTCAAGCGCGGCAGACTGGGGCCAGGGTTCATCGCCCTCTCTGGCATCGGCCCAAAGTCCATTCGGCGTTCAGACCAGGCTCGGCCGGATTTGAAGTCATCTGCCCAGGTGGCGCTTGCTATTGAAGTTCCTCCGGGGGCTGCTCCTGCGCCCATTGCTTAACCGCCACGGATTTCTTTAGATTCTCGATGACATCTATGGCGATCTCCCTCGAAAGTTCATCTAGCTTTCGCCCGGTGTCTGGATCGTTCATCTCCTCCAGCGCAAAGTCTACGGCCTCGCTGATGAGTCGAGCGCCGCTTTCGTCTTTCCAGGCCTTGATCATACTCTCGTTGATTGCATCAAAGACGGCCAGACCTATTTCTCGGGTCAGCGTTGCCTTGATAAAATCAGGAACGAATCGCAGCGAAGGAACATTTCCCGCAGCCTCTTCAAGGCTGTGCTCCAGCAAGAATCGGGTGTCTCGGAGGGCGGGCAAATCAGTGCTGAAATTCTGAAGTGTCTCAACGATGATGTTCTTTATGGGCTCCCTTCTTTGCCGCAGTGTGTTCATCACAATGTTGATGGATGCGCCGACCTTGATTTCTGCCTGCATTTCTGATAGAATGCGAACGGCTACCCGGTCCGATAGCTCCTCTGTAAGTATGTTGGAGTACCTTCGAAAGGTGCGACTGAACATGTCCTGACCCACGGTAGTGAGTTCACTACGATGGAGACGAATATAGATGGATACGATGCGAACCAGACGAAATATGCGAAAGTATGCAAAAGGAATAAGACCAAGGATGTCGTACCAGTTATAGAGTGGGAATAGCCACCACCTGGGGTTGTCCTTTCGGCGAATGGAGAGTATCCATCTTCCGAGAAACTCCAGAAGAAATAGGATAAGGAAAGGAGCGTCCAGATAGATGAAGCGGTCCACAAAAGCGCCGTCTGCTGCGCGATGACGATAAAACAGAGCTTCGAAAGCCGGTTCAATATGCTCTTTGTAGACGACCTCCTGCCTGGATAGCGGGACCTCCATCCAGAATACAGGACCGGTATCCTGCAATCTGAACTGGCGGGTGGATATCAAAGGATGCTCGTGGGAAAAAGCGCTGTACATTGCCTGGCTGACGTTTCGGATTTTCTCCCACTGACCGGTCTGCTGGAAAAATGCATCGTAAGTGTTACCAATTTCTGTGGAGAGCCGCGCCAGTTCCTGCCGCGCTTCCTCCCGTCGCTGGTCTTGCAGGTCCGATTTGAAGTACGCCCGGGTTAAATCAAGATAGGTCTGAAACTCTGGATTCGAATCCACGCCTTTGTAAGGATCGTAGAGTCTGACCAGGGCCGGAAAGGAATCTCGATAGTAGGGTCGCCCGGCAAAATAGGTGAGATCAAAAAGGATCATTCCAAGGTTAACCACTGCCACAAGAATCATGAAGAGATCCCATACGAGTCGCAGGGATAATCCTTGTTCCTTTATCTTCCGGAAATTCAGCACCACAGAAACAGGATAACAGAAATCTCAGATCCGTAAATAGCTAAAAGTCAAAGAAAGCCGCTGTGCCAGTAAACGTTGAACCGGCGCAGGGCACAGATTGCGATCTGGAAGGCAGTCACAACTACAGCGGTATTGGGTTGACACCACTTCCATGGGCATCGCTTTGCGCGAAAGATGGCTAGTTCCTTTCCTCCAATGGATGAGATGCTCCGATTGGAGATCCAGCAGCAACCGGATGACTACACCTGTGGCCCTACCTGTTTGCATGCAGTATATCGCTACTATGGCTTGGCCAGGAATCTGGAAGAGCTCATATCCGAAGTCTCATACCTGAGGGAAGGAGGAACTCTGGCCGTGCAGCTGGGCTGCCATGCCCTCAGAAGCGGTTTCGCGGCTACCATCTACACCTACAATCTTCAGGTTTTTGATCCCACCTGGTTTTCCCTTTCCACTTCCGACCTGCAGGAGAAGCTCCGTCAGCAAGCGGAGTTCAAGAAAGACAGCCGGCTCTCTTTTGCCACGGGAGCCTACCTGGAATTTCTGGAAAGGGGCGGTCGACTGCTGCTGGAGGACCTGAGCCCTTCGCTCATTCGAAGTATCCTGAAGCGCAAGTCTCCAATACTTACCGGTTTGAGCTCCACCTACCTTTACAGGTCCGCCCGCGAATTCGGCGATGAATCAGACTACGACTATGACGACACCCGGGGCGTACCCTCGGGGCATTTCGTAGTACTGTGCGGCTACAATAAAGAAGACCGAAAAGTCCTGGTGGCGGATCCTTATAAACCTTCTCCTCTTTCTCCCGGACATCTTTACCCCGTTTCCATGGACAGGTTGATCAATTCCATCTTGCTGGGTATCCTTACCTACGATGCCAATCTCTTGATTCTGGAGAAGGAGAGTCGGAAATGATGCAGGCCATTGTCGTAGTAAGCCAGAAGTCCGATTGGCTGAACGATATTCCGGGAATCGAGATGGTGGAGTCCAGAACCTACCTCACCGATGCCAGATACAGCGAACAACGCGGAATACGTGTCTTTAACCTCTGTCGCTCCTACAAATATCAGAGCTCGGGTTACTATGTTTCCTTGCTTGCGGCCGCTCGCGGTCAAAAGCCATTACCGGCGGTGGCTACCATCCAGGATCTAAAGAACCAGGCCATCATTCGCAACTACACCCAGGAGCTGGACGAACTCATTCAGAAGTCCTTCCACAGCATTCATGCCGACGAATTCACCCTCAGCGTCTATTTCGGGCACAATCTTGCGGCCCGCTACGAGCGGATCAGTGGACGCCTGTTTCGTCTTTTTCCATCGCCTTTCCTTAGAGTGCAGTTCTGGAAAAAGACGGACCGCTGGATCATTCGCAGCATAAGCCCGGTATCCGCAGGAGAGGTTCCGGAGGATCATCGAGAATTTGCCAGGGAAAAAGCTGTGGAGTTCTTTGCGCGAAAACGCTTTCAGCAGAAGCGATCGGTGCCCAGATATGATCTTGCCATTTTGCACAATCCGGCGGAGAAAGTGCCCCCTTCGGATAGTACTGCATTGCAGAGGTTTCAGAAAGGGGCCGAGGAAGTGGGCTTCTACGTCGAATTCATAACCCGCGAAGACTACGGCCGGCTTTCGGAATTTGACGCACTGTTTATTCGCGAAACCACTGCGGTTAACCACCATACATATCGATTTGCAAGACGAGCCCTGGGCGAAGGGCTGGTGGTTATGGACGATCCGCTATCCATTCTCCGTTGCACAAATAAAGTCTTTCTGGCGGAGCTTCTGACCAGGTACCGAATAAGGACTCCTCGCACAGTGATTGCACACAAAGGAAATCTGAAGGATCTGGATCAGGAGCTCGGTTTCCCGCTTATACTGAAAGAGCCAGATAGTTCGTTTTCCCAGGGAGTGGTTAAGGCCTCCAATGCCGGCGAATTGAAGGAAAAAGCGGAAGCCATTTTATCCAAGTCCGATCTCTTCATAGCCCAGGAATTCTTTCCTACGGATTATGACTGGAGAGTAGGGGTTCTGAACAGACGGGCTTTGTATGTATGCAAATACTATATGGCCAGCGGTCACTGGCAGGTAATGAGCAAGGATTCCGGCGGCGAAAATCGCTATGGCGATGTGGAATGTATGCCGGTAGAAAAGGCGCCGGCCGAAGTGGTAAGGATTGCGCTTCGGGCCGCCAACCTCATTGGCGATGGGCTCTACGGGGTGGATTTGAAGTTCTCCGGCGGGAAAGCCTATGTGATCGAAATCAACGATAATCCGAGCATTGACGGGGATTGCGAGGACGAAATCCTGGGACTTGAGCTGTATCGCATCATTATGCGGGACTTCATGCGAAGAGTTCAGGAGCGTGCCGAGGGAAAGCGTTCCTACGATATGCAATCATAAGTAGATTTGTCCGAGAACACCCCTCCTGGGATATATGTCCGTCGCTCCACATCATCGGGCGCCTGCAGTTCATCAGGCCGACCTTAATTGGGCTTGGCAGCGCCGGGCAGGGTTGAACATGAGGCCATGTCGTTTGGTCTTTTTGAAGTGCTGGGCATTGAGCTTGAGCACATGATTGTGGATTTGGAATCCCTTGCCATCCGTCCTGCGGCCGGCGAAGTACTGAGAGATGAAAACGACGAAATCGTCGATGAGCTTTTCTTTTCTGGAACGTCCTGGTCCAATGAGCTGGTTTCTCACGTAATCGAGACCAAGACGGACCCGCCGGTGAAGACCGTTGCGGAAGCGTCCAATCTGCTACGGCGGGATCTGAGGAACGTTCTGGATCGCCTGGAAGGCAAAGGATTGTCGCTTCTGGGCACAGGCATGCATCCATTTATGAACCCCCGGGAAATGGTTCTGTGGCCCGGCGAAAACGGTCCTATCTACAGGACATTTCATAGAATTTTTGATTGCACCGGACATGGTTGGGCCAATCTGCAAAGCATGCACTTGAATCTTCCGTTTCGCGACGCTGAGGAATTTCGACGTCTCATGGCGGCCATTCGAATGCTTCTGCCCATCATGCCCGCTCTTTCTGCCAGCTCGCCTATTTGCGAATCCATATGGACTGGCTACCAGGATTATCGCCTGGAGGTGTACAGAAACAATGCCGCTCGCATACCCTCCGTTGCCGGGCAGATCGTACCGGAACCAGTTTACGATCCTTCAGAATTTGAAGAGCGTATCCTGGGTAGAATCTATGCCGACATGGAGGATTATGATCCAGATGGTATATTGCGATACGAATGGGTCAATGGTCGAGGCGCCATTCCGCGCTTCGACAGAAATGCCATTGAAATCCGTGTTCTCGACACCCAGGAATCTCTGGAAATGGATATGGCCATCGCATTGATGATCTTTCATGCGCTGAAGGCACTGGTGGAAGAAACATGGTCCGATGGTTGGACCCAGAGCACAGTGGAACAGGACTATCTGGTGCAAATCTTTGGCCGGGTCTGCCGGTCCGGAGGCGATGCAGAGATTGAAGGAGCCCTTCCCGCTTTGCTGGGGTTGAGCAACAAACCCTGGAAGGCTCTGGACATCTGGAGGGCGCTGGCGGAGAAGCTGGCTTTGCCTTCGGAAGAGGGACTGGATCGGAGTCTGGAGTTTCTTTTGAAAGCCGGATGCTTGAGCGATCGAATCAAAGCTACACTGGAAAGAAAGGAAGGCAGACTCTTCCCGGATGGCATTTCCCAGAAATTGAACGGTGTTTCCTCGATCTACAAAAAGTTTGGCAACCCTCTTGGTTCGCCCTTTGCATCGTGAACACGAACACGAACACGAACACGAACACGAACGCAAACGCAAACGCAAACGCAAACAGGATATGAACGCGTACATGAACATGATCTTGACCGTGATCCGGGCAAGGCTCGGAGCCCCGCACAGAAAAGAACGGAAATTGCGAAGCCAGGCACGTTGACCGGAATTATCTTTCTGTAAATTCACTATGGTCCGGATAGTTCATCAGTCCATGCAAGCCGCGCGAAGAAATGCGCCTTGCCTCATTATAAGCTGCGAGCATGCCAGCAATAGAATTCCGGACTGGCTGAGGCAATCTTTCCTGGACTACTATGGCAGCGAAATTCTGGAGACTCACCAGGCCTATGAT
>JAGRNE010000004.1 GCA_020440915.1 Leptospiraceae bacterium
TGGTATAGATCAGAGTTGCCAGGGCCTTTGGATCGATCGCCGCCACCGCTCAATGCACAATGCCAGAATCCCTGGACAGAGCAGCGCGACCCTTTTCTGCAACCGCCGATATGGTATGCGGACCGGAATCCAATTCCATATTGTCCGCTTCCATATAAAAGATTGTCTTTACGGTGGGAATTCTTGCGGCCATACCCTTGAGCCGCTCCATATCCTTCTTCTTCTGAACAATGGCTACGCTGGCTTCGGAGTGATTGGCAATATAGGATATGTCTTCATCTGTCACATCTGTGCCGCGCGGAACGCTGACTGCTCCAACGGCGGTGATGGCGGCGTCTGTAACCAGCCAGTACGAAGAGGTATCGCAAAGATAGAGTACCTTGTCTCCGAACTTGAGTCCCGATTCCAGAAGGCCCGCCACAACTTGATCGCACAGATCCTTGAGTTGCCTGTAGGTCTTGCCCCGAATTCTACCGTCGGGCATTCTTCGCTTGAACGTCTCTTTGTCTGGATGCTGACTGGCGGCCAGTTCCAGAATTCCGTAAAAAGTCTGTGGCACGGGTTCGGAATTCATTCAGTGCATTTTAGGTATGCACAGGGCCGGGCAAGCAGATTTTGAGCTCATCGACTTTCCATAGCATTTTCTATTCAATTGCCTGAAAAATATAACTACCGGCCTTTCGGGCCACAAATCATATATAGGAAGACATGCGGTTCGTCCAGACGGACATTCCGCCGAAAGCGCAACCGGGAAGAGAAAAGATGGAAAGATTGCTCAACGGACTCAAAGGATATATATTGGAAGAAAGAGCCGGCCCTGTAATCCGCAAAGACTCCGGATTACAGTAAGCGGTAGCAGAGGTATTTGCAATGAATGAGACTATGCCTGCATCTTTCGATGAACTGATTCAGAAACATAATCTGCCGGTACTGGTGGATTTCTGGGCGCCCTGGTGCGGGCCCTGTAAGATGGTTGCCCCGGTTCTTCAGGAACTGGCCGGCCAATGGAAGGGCCGTATTACGATCATCAAAATCAATACCGACGAAAAGCCAGACATTGCGGCCCGTTTTCATATTACCGGAATTCCCACTTTAATTCTGTTCAAGAATGGACAGCCGGTACATCGAATCTCCGGGGCGCTATCCCTGGAACAAATGAAGCAGCAATTTCAGACATTTCTTTAGCTACCGGGCCCTGGTATGCTCTTTGCGACGGGCTCATCTGGAACCCGAGTGTCCATGGGGCGGCCTCCGTGCCAGGCGAGGAGAGAATCGCAGCCCAGTTCAACATGGCGAGGGCCTCGCAGCTCTGTCTGAGAGGGGTCGCACCGAGCAGGCCGGCATCAGTGCGAAGTGCCGAGCAGACCTGCCATCATGGCCAGGCCGATGAGAACCAGAAGCGTGGTCACCGCAATTTGAATCCCTTTTTGCCTTTTTGAGGAACTTTTTTCCCAGCACTGCGCCGGCAAATGCTGCAAGCACAGCCACCAGCACAATCGTGCTGTCCGCCTGTCGAATCCTGGTCTCCATTTCGACGCTATAAACCAGAATCCTGCCTACATCGACGGCGCAGGCAATGGCGATGCCGGTAGCAATAAAGGACTCCTTGCTTAGTCCCTGTCGAAGCAAGAAAAGACTTCGCAACGCGCCCTGATGGCCGGAAAGGCCACCAAAGAATCCGCTCAGCGCCCCACCCAGCACAAGACTGGATTTTCCCTCTTCCTTTTTAGGAACCAGCAACTCGAAAAATGCAAAGAATATCAGAAGCCCTCCCATCAGAAGGCCCAGATAAGAGACCTCCCTTTCCATGCCCAGGACGCTGTAGCTCTGAACTTCGCTCCCCCAGTCCCCCAGTTGTGCCAGCAAATGCGCGCCCAGAAAGGCCATCAGCACAGCAGGCAGGCCAAACCCCAGGGCCACGCTCCATTTGATTTCCTTTCGCATAAGAAAGAATTTGAAGACGTTGTTAGAAAAATGCACCAGTGCCGTCAGCGCCACCGACAGATCCAGAGGAAAGAAGAAGGCAAAGGCAGGCAGCAAGATTGTGCCCAGCCCGAATCCGGAGTAGAATGTAAGTAACGATGCGATGGCCGCAGCCACTGCCACTGTGATGTGAACCGGTTCCATTTCCTTTTTTCAGCTCCCTGAGTCAGTGCCTTTCATGGAAAAGCCGCCTTCCTCCAGAGGTCTCTATTGCGACTGCCGTAGCTCTACCATCGCTACAAAGGTCAGGAAGCTAACTTAGGACCGGGACGGCCACCAGAAGAAATAGATCCGAAAGCGACCATATTCGGACCATGCATGCGCAACTAAGCGGTTCTTTGAATTCTCAAGAAGCTTTCTGAAAAAGCATCACCATGTATGCCTTGTAGTTGGAAAACACTTCCGAACCCTGGTTTGAGTACTTGAGGTGCAGCTTCTCAATCTTCTTGCCCAGCATCCAGCGAAGGAGCTTGTATATCAGAGGATAACGACGCTGAACGATTTCAAAGATCGCTCCGAAAACAGGAAAGATTTTCTCCGTAATGGTTTCCTGATAAAGATCCATGGTGGGGGCCACAAACTTTGTGATGTCCACTTTCTTCTTCAATTTGAAACCATGCTGCTCAGCCTGCTCAAGAAAGTAATCCAGTGGATGACCGGATTTGCTGAGCCCTGGACGATCCAGTTCTTTGATGCGAAAGAAGTCTGCCACCAGCACATAGCCTTTCGGTTTCAGGAACCGTCGATTTTGCTCCCAGCCCTCCACAACTTTGATATACTGGCAGGATTCGCTCATTAGAATCATATCGTAAGGCGAAAGACCGGACTCTTCGGGATTCAGGTTTTCGTAGAGATCGGTAATGGTGCCCACTTTGCCGCCCGTATTTTCCAGGGTCTTTTCGATCAAATAGGGGTCCGGAGCAAGGCAGGTTACATCCAATTTCTTCTTCACCAGGTGAACGGCAACACCGCCGGATCCGCAGCCTACATCAAATACACGCTTCACCCCTGCAGGAATGTACTTTAGCAGGTTGCGAACATAGGCATCCTGGGCGGCTGGCAGATTCTGCATGGTGGGCTTCTTTCCCTTTTCGAAGTAGCCATAATGCAGATGTTCTACGCCAAACAGCTGGTGACCCAGCCGCAATGCGATGTCATTATAGTAGGATTTCTTATGGGAATGCTTTTTTTCAGCCATGACTTTGCTCGTATCGGGATTGAACCGGCAGTTTTCTCTCGAACCCTCAATGCTCAAGATAAATTCTGACCAGGAAAGGAGGCCCGCCATGGCGAAACCCTACAGATTAAATGCAGGTATGGTGGTTTTTAACTCGGATGGACTTGTGCTTGCAGGGGATCGCATAGAGTATCCCGGACATTTTCAGCTTCCTCAGGGCGGCATCGATGAAGGGGAGGACCCGCGGCAAGCCGCAATCCGAGAGCTCCAGGAAGAATTGGGCCTGCTGGCCGAACCCGTAGGAGAAGTGACGGAATGGCTTACATACGAATTTCCGGAGGATATTCCAGCCCGGCTCAAGAAGTACAGAGGACAGAAACAGAAATGGTTTTTCTTTCACTGGGACGGAAATCCGGATTCTCTGGACCTGGAATTTCATGAAAGGGAATTCCATTCCGTCCGCTGGATGGCTTTACCGGAAGTGGTTCAAAACATCATAGAGTTCAAACGGGACGTCTACTGGGAACTACAAAAGCATGCTGAAGAATTCATCTCCCGGTATCTGAGCCGTTAGTGGCTCGAACCGCCCTACTTTTCCGGCGGCGCCGGGCAAAGTTTCGAAACCCGGAAAATTTCTTTACACCCTGCGAAAGAAGTATGATTCATTAGTTTCGCACGAATATGGAGCCATTCATTCCTCCCGGATTTTCCCTTCCCCTGGCATGGGGCATCGACTTCTCTCTTCCTGTACTCCTGAAGTTTGTACAGAATCTGGAGAGCGTCGAAATCCTGTCGGAAGACAAGCAAATGCTGCGGGATCTGAGGAAGGATCGCATTCTGTACTGTAGCAATCATCCTACCACCTCCGAACCGCCGGTAGCCTATGCCGTGGCCAAAACCATGGGCTCTCGATTCCATTATATGGCTTCCCGCCAGGTTTTTGACTGGGGCAGCGGAATGGTGGGCCGGGTCATTCAGGGAATAGGGGCATATTCTGTACTGGCCGGAACTGCCGACCGGGAAAGTATCAAGATGTCTCGTTCCATACTGGCCCATGACGGGGGAAAGCTTGTTGTGTATCCCGAAGGCGAGCCGACCAGCGGCGAAAATGACAGTCTTCTTCCATTGCAGCCTGGGATTGCTCAGATTGGTTTCTGGGGTCTGGAGGATGCGCGAAAGGTGGATCCCTCCGCAGACATCAAGGTCCTGCCAGCCTTCGTGAAGTACATCTATAGCGGTACAGAAGCGGCCATAAAGGGGGATCTGCATTCTTCCCTGAAAAAGCTTGAACGAAGATTGGGAGTAGATCCCAGGAATCGAAATCTCTTGCGAAGGTTTCTGACCATTGGTCGCGTGCTTCTGGAAAAGGAAGAGGAGCATTACCATATCTCAGCAGGTTCGCTGAAAGATTGGGATTATCGCGTAGGGCGGGTCCGACATGCAGTGCTGGATCAGGTAGCGGATCGCATTCGAGTAAAAGGCTACAATCGAAATGCGGACGCCATCGAAAAACTTCGCTTCCTTCTTAGTATTCTGGAAATGATCACCGTGGGCTACCCGGACCCTCGATTGCCACAGATTGACGAGGACACAAGAAAATGGGCGCAGCAGGAATGCGAAAAGGCTTATCTGTTCATTGTAACTCGACCGGAATATCTGATCTCCCATCCATCCGCAGAGCGTTTCTATGAATGGCTGGGGCGCTACGAGACTCATGTCCTGGGCAAGACATCGTCACGCCCGCGCAAAGCCTATGTTCGATTTACCGAACCCCTTTCGCTGGGAAGCTACTATGAAGAATACAAGAAGAATCGCAAGCAGGGCATTGAGACCATGCTCAGTGACTTGAGGGATGCATTGGAGCGCCTGATGATAGAGTGCATTCAGCTTTCCCAACCCCTGGTGCGGCCCTTTGATGTAGGCGAAGATCCGGTCGACTCAGAATAGATGATACTGCACCCGTAGTGCTACTGGCCGGAAAGGCCTCCGGAAGATTTGCCCCCCACCTGAAAAATTCTTGCAAACCCGGGCATACTACTCATTAGTGTAGTATGCGAAGCGATGGAGGCAGAGGCGCACTTTCCACTCCTCAAAGTAGATTTCAATCAGTGAGGCGGATGCCGCTGGCGGATGAGAACCAGGACGAAAACGAGAATGCCCTGGATTCGCCGGGCAAGGCGCCAACGACTATCGTCCCGGAAAAGGCAAAGTCTATCCTCAGCCATAACCAGTCGCCGGATATTCCCTTCAATACCAGCTTGAATGCCTATCGGGGATGCGAGCATGGATGCATCTACTGCTATGCCAGGCCCAGTCATGCATATGTGGATCTTTCTCCAGGTCGAGATTTCGAAACCATCATTTTCGCCAAAAGAAACGCCGCCGAGCTTCTCAAGAAGGAGTTTCAGAAAAAGTCGCACAAGGTGGAAACTATAGTCCTGGGCGCCAATACCGATCCGTACCAGCCCGTCGAGAAACATGAGCAAATCACTCGCTCTATCCTGAAACTCTGTCTGGAGTACAGACATCCAGTGGCCATCACCACCAAGAACCATATGATCCTTCGCGACCTGGACCTACTATCCGAATTGGCCGCTCTGGAACTGGTCTCCGTGAATCTGTCCATAACCGGACTGGATGCAGATTTATCGTCTCGGATGGAACCCAGGGCCAGTGCGCCGCAAAGAAGATTGGAGGCTCTGGCTTCTCTAAGGGAGAAAAGGATTCCGGCCGGCGTTCTCATGGCTCCCATTATTCCAGGACTAAACGATGTTGCCATCGAGTCTGTGGTTTCTGCCAGCGCTCAGGCCCATGCACTGTGGCTTCACCACATTCTACTGCGAATGCCCCATGAAATCAAAGACCTATTTGGCGAATGGCTGGATCATCATTTCCCGGAAAAAAAGGAGCGAATAATGCACCTGATTCAATCCACTCGAGGCGGTAGAATGAACGATCCACGCTTCGGCCATCGCATGTCCGGTAGCGGAAACTACGCATCGCTCATCCATATGCGGGTGCGATCCTCGGTGATACGACATAGCATTCCTCAGTTAGGTGTGCCTTTAAGGAAAGATCTGTTTTTGCAGGCTCCGGACGGTCAGCCGGATCTGTTTTCTGCCTGAAGCATTCGCCTCCAGGCTACCGGGAAGAGCTGAGTCCAGGCCAAAACGGGATTCCGGAGAGGCCTTCGCAATGTAGCCTTATCCGCTTCGAACATCCAGGCTTTCCGTTTACAGTTCCCCGGACGCATACACAATGGTAGCATGAATTCGGCTCCGAAAAGAATCCTGCTGGGCCTGGGGGCCCTTCTGGCAGTCCTCCTACTTTATCTGCTGTTCTGGCCTACGCCCGTGGATCCTCTGGCCTACAATCCTCCGGCTACGCCAACCATGGGCGGCCCGCTGCAAAAGAACGACATCCTTCGAGATTCCCGGCTGGCGTTGAAGGGAAAAATACGGGGACCGGAGGATGTGGCCATCGGGCCTGATGGAATGGTTTATACCGGCCTTGAAGACGGCTCAATTGTGCGATTCGATCCTGCAACGGGCTCAGACCAGGCAGAGACTATTGCAAACACTGGCGGACGCCCACTGGGTTTACAGTTTGGACCAAAGGGAGATCTGTTTGTCGCTGATGGCATCAAAGGGCTCTTGCGTTTGGATGCTTCAGGAACTGTAGACGTTCTTAGCACAGGAGCCGCTGGTATTCCTTTTGGGTTCACGGATCATCTGGACGTTGCATCCAATGGAAAGGTGTACTTTTCGGATGCAAGTCAACGCTTCGGAGTTGGTAAGTATCTCTACGATTTGTTGGAGGCCCGTCCCCATGGAAGGCTCCTGGAATACGATCCCGGCACCGGGCAGACAAGAGTCCTTCAAGATGGACTCTACTTCGCAAACGGCGTAGCCCTGGCCGAGGATGAATCCTTTGTTCTGGTCAATGAAACCTACCGGTATCGCGTAGGGCGCTACTGGCTAAAAGGGCCCCGAGTTGGTGAATGGGAGATCGTAGCCAATAATCTTCCTGGTTTTCCGGATAATATTGCGCGCTCCAGCCGGGGCACCTTCTGGCTCTGTCTATTCACGGTGCGAAATCCCACCATGGATGCCTTGCATCCTTCGCCTTTCCTGAAGAGCATTGTTTCCAGACTGCCGGCTTTCCTCTGGCCCAAACCGAAGCCATACGGACTGGTGCTGGAAATCGATGGCTCCGGTAACATCCTTCAAAGTCTGCAGGACCCTACAGGGGAACACCTTAAAGAAATCACCGGGGCCCGGGATGACGGGCAGAACCTGTACCTGGGAAGTCTTCACGGCGACAGAATCGGTATTCTGGAGCTTACGAAAGTCCCCTGACTTGCCTGCATTGTCGCCGCCCTACGCTTTTCGCGCCGCCCGCGCTGCCTGGCGGCCGGAAAGGATGGCTCCATGGACGGTCGAAGTGTATTGTTCACTGCAGGCCTCCCCGGCAAAGAAAATTCGGTCATCATCCGCTTTTCCCAGCGCTGCATGATCGTCCAGACTGCTGCCGGCTGCGATCATGGAGTAGGCTCCGCGAGTAAGGGGACTGGAATGCCATCGCGTGCGCAGCATTCGACGAGGCTCCGGAGTCTTGCCAAACATTCCTCGAATGTGCTCCATGACCACGGATTGGAGTTCCCGGTCGGACACCTTTTCCAGTCTTCGCGCTTCCCTGCCCGCGCAAAGGGCCACAAGCACAGGCTTCCCATGCACAGGCTCCAGATTCCAGAATTCCAGAATGGGATCGCCGCCTGCAGGAAGACCCATGCGATGAACTTCCGGCCAGAAGCTATCCGGAAATTCCAGCACGGTCTTCATCATGGTGCCCATTTTCATGCGTTGAAGGGCTGAACGCCTGGCATCTGTAAGCCCGTGCTCGAACTTAATGGTTTCGGATTGAAGCACACCTACGGAAGTAGTAATGATTGCAATGTCCGCTTCATATTTCTTTTCGCCGGCCCGCAGCAGTACGCCCCGGGCGGTCTTGGCCACCGATGAAACCGCCGCGTTGAATTCGATATCCAGTCCCTGCGCCAGATAATCGATAAGTGTTCCGTAGCCTTTTCGAGGAATCCACTCCTCTCCGCCAAAAGCTTCATCTTCGTCCCAATATTTCAGAGACAGTTCTTCTGCATCGGCCGCCAGTTCTATTTCCACATCCGAAGCAAAATACCATCGTAGGCCCTTTTTTACAAAGCCGGTTTCGGGGATTTCGTCAAGGACGCTTTGCATGGATTCGCCCTTTTTGGCTCTTCGCTTCATGGAGCGAGCTTCTTCCATCCATTCCTCGTACGCTTCGTCCAGCGTTTCGTAGAGCGCATCGGAAATCTCTTCGCCTTTCTGGAACAATGCCAGGTTATCCGAGTCGGATACAAAATGGCCCAACCCCGCTTTCTGAAACAGTTCGACCAGGGGATTACCTCCGCCAGCGCCGTGTAGCCAGGCCGCCCCCATATCCACAGGTATGCCCAGGGAGCGATCGGTCCATATCCGACCGCCGGATCTAGAAGAAGCCTCCAGGATCTTCACCTGCCATCCAGCCTTTACAAGTTCAATGGCAGCCGAAAGTCCGGCCACGCCGGCTCCTACCACAAGGGCCGATTTTCCGTTTCCCTGTCCCATGGTTTCGTTCTCCTTTCCGCAGGCTACCTTGGCGGCCAGAAGCATTGCGCTCCACCCCAGAAATGTGCGACGACTCATCCTTTGCATATTCTCTCACGCTTCCTTACTATGAATAACCGGGCTGGTTGCCCCTCGGAGCACCGCTCCGGGCAAATCTGACAGTAGATACAAAAAGCCGGGCACTCTTTTTCGCTTCTGGCCGCAAAGATTTTCCGAGTATTGTTAGTAAGATCCCGGGGGCCAGGGGGCCATTCCAGCCCGGGGCGATCTGAGCTTCTATTGCCAGTCTCGTGGAATCCAGCGCTCTCATGCGCAAACCCTGCTCTGTGCCGACCGCCGGGAAAGATGTCTTTTGTTTCTTTACAGAATGTCGGAGAAAGGGATTCTCATTCCATGCAAATAAGCCTGTCGGACCGAGCCACAGCGCTCCAGAAGGAAATTCGAGCCTTTATCAACGAAGTCGTAATCCCTTCTGAGAAGCATTTCGATTACGAGTCCGGTCGGATGCCGGACAAGGTAGTTCAGGAGATACGCTCGAAAGTGAAGGATGCCGGATTCTGGACTCCTCATCTACCAGAATCCCTGGGCGGCCTGGGTTTGAACATGATGGAAACGGCTGTGATCTTTAGTGAACTGGGTCGAAGTCCCGTAGGAGCCTTCATGTTCAACTGCGATGCACCGGATGAAGGTAACATGCATCTTCTTCATCTTGCCGCCAGCGAAAAGCAGGCCGAAAGGTTCCTGAAGCCTCTGTGTGAAGGAACCATCCGCTCGGGTTTTGCGATGACAGAACCTCCGCCTGGAGCAGGTTCAGATCCCAGCACTCTGACTGCCAATGCAGAGAAGCAGGGCGACCGCTACATTCTAAATGCTCATAAATGGTACTGCACTGGAGCCAGGGGTGCGGACTTTTTGATTGTAATGGCCCGGGTTGGCGGAAGCTTTCGCAAGACTACAATGTTTCTTGTTCCAACGGATGCAAAAGGTTATACCATGGTTCGCGAAATCGAAACCATGGGCTCCCATGGGCCCGGCGGACATTGTGAACTGAAGTTCGAAAACGTGGAGATCCCGGAGGACATGATTCTGGGAAAGGTGGCGCATGGCTTTCGCTTGAGCCAGGAAAGACTGGGCCCGGCCCGACTCACTCATTGTATGCGATGGATTGGTCTGGCCAGGCGATCCATGGAAATTGCTCGCAACTACGCCAGGAATCGACAACTCTTCGGCTCGCATCTTTCCGAACACCAGGGAATTCAATGGATGTTTGCTGATTCAGCCACTGAAATTGAAGCGGCCCGTATGCTCACATTGAAGGCTGCCAGCGAACTTGTGGACGGAAAAGACGCTCGCCACAGTCTTTCCATGGCAAAACTGTACACCAGCGAAATGCTAACCAGGGTCATTGACCGCGCCATTCAGATTTGCGGTAGCCACGGCTACAGCCGGGACTTACCTCTGGAATGGTTCTACCGCGATGCACGGGCCGCCAGACTGGCTGATGGTCCATCAGAAGTGCATCGAATGGTACTGGGCCGAGGCCTGATGAGCGGAAAAGAGGAATTCTAATGCTACAAAATCCAGCGGGGGAATACAGTCCTCCAGAAGAATATTCACCGGAGATATTCCTGGAGCAAACCAGGCAGATAGCCGCCTTCCCGACCGTGCTGAAAGCCGAACTGGAGGGGCTGAGTCCGGAGCAAATCCTAACCCATACGCTTCCGGGGAATTGGACGGTAGCGCAGGTAGTACATCACCTGGCGGACAGTCATATGAATGCGTTGATTCGACTGAAGCTTGCCCTCACCGAGGATAATCCGCAGATAAAACCTTACGCGGAAAGCCTCTGGGCCGAACTGGCGGATGGCACATCCGCAGACCTGGACCCTTCTTTTAGGATTCTGGAAGGAGTGCATCATCGATTCGCCGAGGTGTTGGAAAGCGTCAATGCTTCCTCTGCCCGGAGGACCTACCTTCATCCAGAAATGAATCGTAGAGTACCGGTATACGAAATCGCCGCACTGTACAGCTGGCACGGAAGGCACCACATGGCCCATATACATCTTCTGAGGGAGAATCGTGGCTGGTAATTTGCATTTCTCTCAATGGATGAAAAAAACGGAAAGAAGCGAAGCCATTCGCGGATACGGCGAGATCATTCTTCGCCTTTTGGAGAAATTTGACCTGGGCGATCCGGAAGTAAAAGGGGAGTATTCGGTAGCCGGCGAAACCTGGCCTTTACTCAAGTTTCAGGTAAAGACCACCGACATGATTGTTCGATACGAACCCGGACGCTGGCCCAATGCTGTGGTGGTAAGCGTGCATGCAAGTTCGCCCATAGGATCCGTTTTTGGACTTTTTGATCCTACCCTGGATCTGCGCATCGATGCCGTGGACGGCATGCAAACCTCGCTGATCTTCGGCCCGTATCGCGAAAACCAGAGCCAGTTTAGCTGCGAGCTGGAAGATGAATGGGACCTGGCCATGCTGGTTCGCATCGTCCGCAGCGTGGGCCTTCTGGATTGGGCCGCTATTCCGCAGAAAAGGGTTTGAAATACAGCCCCCGCCGACCTATTTTCAGGACGGCGGCAATAAACCATGAAGCGAGCGAACCAAAAACCGGACTTGTTGGTCCTGGACCTGATGAATACCATCATGTTCAGCCATGATCGCTTTGGCCCTCAGGAAAACTACTGGCCCATTTATCGTTTCCTGGGGGGCGCCTGGCTGTCCGAAGAGGTTTTGCGCAGAATCATAGATACCTCCGTCCAGAACATGGAGGAGGACTATGAAAAGCCAGAAAAACAAATCCGATTCCCGGTGGCGATGGATTACATGCTTCAGGAGGCCGCCGCATCCGGCCTATCGCTGGCCCTCGGGGACCGCATTGCACTGAATCTAACGTTTGCCTTTCAGGAAACCGGTCTCATTGACGATCTTCATAAGCAATGCCTCAGAATGCTTTCGGGGCGCTTTCGCATTGTTGTGTTGAGCAATCTGTGGGGTATTCCTTACTTCTGTAATCGCATCTTTTCCAGCCCGGACCTGGCCGGACTGGTGGAAGGTCTTCATTACTCCTCGGAAATCGGAATGCTGAAACCATCCCGAGAAATCTTCGAATTCGTTTTGCAAAAGCATCATTGCCAGCCAGAGCAATGCTTGATGATCGGAGACAACTTGAATACGGATATCGCGGGCGCTCGAAAAGCCGGTATAGATGGTATCTGGCTGTCTTATGGCCGCAGCGCACCCAACAACGTGGAGCATCGATTGGACTTTCCAGATGCCACCGAATCTCTATTGAATCTATAGCTACTTCGCAGAGCCCGGGCCACCGTCGCTCTATCCGAAGACTGGCTCCTAATCCGGACTGAATGATTCTCCTGGGCCGGTCCAGTTCCGCCGGGTGGCGATGGCCGTTCAAAGGCGTTTTCCAGGAGAGGGGTAAGGGCGGATTCCAGCCTGAAGCCAATATCGCAGCAGGCGGCAAGGAGCAGCAACAGGCAGCAAGAGCGGGACGATGGACGCCCCGCTCGGAGAATCTGTGCCTTTACTTTACAGAAAGGCTTTCGATTCAGATCTTCCCTGCTACTCTAAATCCGGGCCAGATGAATTGTCAGGCCACTCGGGATGCCATGGCAGGCTCGGTCAGTGCCGATCGCTTTCCTGGCTCCAGGTGCATGGTTTCCGATGCATAGTCGGCCGTCGTAAGAGTGAAAGTAGTCCTGTATTTCATGACGATCAGAAGACTCAGCGCGGAAGCGGCTACCACCCCATAAGCCCAGTATAGATTCGGGGTCAGGTCTGCCAGCCATTCTGTACGGCCTACTGCAGCCAGGGCAAAAGCGGCTATAGCCACAAGACGCAATGGTTCCAGGATTCGCGCCCAGCGTTTACCTTCCAGGATGCCGCCAACGCAGATCAGAGAAAAAGTAGCGGCAGCGGAAATACCTCCAATCTGCCACATATTGAAGATGCCTGCCTGGACCTTGAAAAGGCAAATCAACGTAAATGCTGTAATGGCAGCAAACCATACAAGGCTATAGATGGATAGGGGCACCGGCACGGTGACGTCAAACTTCTCATAGGTATTTGCATCCAGCTCGGGGGCTTCTTTGGAACCGCCCATCTCCGCAGGCCTCCAGCCTGGATGTTTGAACCAGATCAGAATCTTATCTTTGAAGCGCGGCGCGCGAACAGCCACATCCCACATTTCTTTCCAGTAATGCAAATTGGCCCAGAAAGGATTAAAACTCTTGAAGGGCTGAACCGTGCCGTACACAGGCTCCTCTTCTTCTACCTGAAATGTACCAAACATCTTATCCCAGATGATAAAAGTACCTGCATGATTCTTATCCAGGTACTTGGGATTCTTTCCATGGTGAACACGGTGGTGGGACGGAGTATTCATGAAGCTTTCCAGAAAGCCCATGCGTCCGATAGCCCGGGTATGAATCCAGAACTGATAGATAAGACTGAGGGCGCCGTTGGCCAGCATCACCGCAGGATGAAATCCAAGCAGCGCCAGAGGAAGATAAAAGGGCCATGTTACCAGCCCGCCGAAAGCAGATTGTCGCAGCGCAACGGTGAGGTTGTACTCTTCGCTCTGATGGTGGACTACGTGAGTGGCCCATAGAAAGTTTATTTCATGGCTCATGCGATGAGCCCAGTAATAGGCCAGATCGTACAGAACAAAACAAGCGCTAAAGGTGAGCACCATGCTCCATTCCCAGCTTGGCTGGGCCGGAAGGTCAAATAGACGCACGTGCTCGTAGACCAACCAGTAAACAGCTACCGAAGCGGAAGCGCTGAGCAGTCCAAACAATCGATTCAGCACGCCGGTTCCCAGATCCGCAATGGAATCGTTCAATCGGTATAGCTTTCGTCCTTTTACTGCGCCGTAGATCAACTCGATGAAGATCAGCAAGAAAAAGAACGGAATGGCATAAGTTACGAATTCAGGAAATTTTGGCTCCATGGATATCCCCCTGACATCAATGATCAGCAAAAACTGACACTGTGTCAACATTTTTTAGCACTTTGTTGCTCAGGCACCGGACTTCGCCAGGTTCCCGGAACCGGAGACTCTGCGGATCGGCCAATGACCGGTTCGGCCGGCGGCCCCCATATCCCAAATAGTCTGGCCGCTTCCTGTGCATTGGACGAAGCCTTTCTTTACAATCAAGCTAGAAAGCGGTTAGACTGAAGCACTCAAGTACAGAAGTCCCCGGGAACAATTCCCGGGGAATACAATCCTGCCCGGCGGATGGGCCCTCCGATTGCCGCAGCCTCAATTGCGAAAGTTCATATAGTAAGAGCAGGCCCGGATTACATCCGTGTAGAATTTCGTATTCTCCAGACCTGATAACTGCTTGAATTGTTCCTTCTGCTCTTCAGTAAGCGAATACTGTTCCTGAGGGTAATAGTCCATGCCTGCAGAATCCAGAAAAGAGACCGTGGCGATCATGAAGCGGCTTGCCGCCAGCACTTCGGGATCCCTGGCCTTCTCGATTGCTTTTTTGAAATAGCCCCTGGCCAGGTTGAGCTGCGGATCCCCTTTCTTATCGGAGTATTCGTAGTAGATACTCCAATCCGTATCCACCGCAGACCACCAGTGGCCGAAATGACTCATGTTGAACTGCGCCAGTCCCAGGAGGTAATAGGCCCGGGCCGATTTCTCATTGTCCCCGGAGCCCGCGGTTTTCTCCAGCTCCTGTAGCTTTCGCGCTATCAATAGAGCGTCATAGTCGCTGGCTTTTTTTCCTGTTTCAAACTTCTCCTGAAAAGGATTCTGAAAGGGGCCCGCCACAATGCGATCCGAGTAATACATGGTCTTTAGTCGAGGTGCGCTAACCCGGGACAGGGCCGCCACCGCGCCGCTGTACTCCCCGGCCTTCATTTTTCGTCCTCCCAGCCTTTCCAGGACGGTATCGGCAGAGAGGTTGGATACTTTTGCAAGACTGTCCTCGTACTTGTCCGCGGGTTTTTCAAGAATAGATACAGCCTTCTCCAGGGCGGCAAAATCGTAAGTGTTCAGGGGCATGCCGCTGTAGATTTGCGAAACATTGGGTTCCCAGAGCAGGGCCAACCCGTACTGTTTTTGCGAAGAGTGCAGGCGAACCATATTTTCGTGCAGCATGAGCCGGGCCGCATGGTCGGACCAACGGCAAGTATAGTCTATTTCTGCATTCGCATTCGTCGGAGCGATGGATTCGTAGTCCTTTAGAATCCTGGCCTTCAGCGCATCATCCAGTGATTTGCTGGATGCGGAGGCATTCAGAAGAGCCAGACGTCGGCGCTGAAGTTGAACGAAAGGGCTGGTTCCATTCCTCACCGAATCATGACTCAGCAGCTTTTCGGCTTGCGCATGGTTACCCAGCAGCATTTGCAGATATACTTCTGCCAGCGTCCAGACGCCTGCCGAAGGGGCTGTCTTATTCTCTACAGCAGAGTGAATAAAGCTGGACAACTCCTTCATGTACGCTTGCTCCTCTGCCGGAATATCTACCATGGGAGCGGCTTCCAGCGAAGGCACAAACCAGTTCCAGACATCCTTGAGAAAAGCCAGAATCGAAAAGTCCGATTTATCGGTCCCTTCTGGCCTCGACGCTTCCTGCTGACTGGCCAGGGCACGCCTTTGATCCGTACGACTGTAGTACAGCGGCTCTTCCAGACGATCTTCCAGGCGATCTATTTCCCGAATCATCATGTAATCCAGTGCCGGATCTCCTGGGAACACCTGCGCAAAACTCTGTATGGTCTTTAGTCCGGGCGTCGGCTCGGAAAAGAATTTGAGCAACAGTAACTGTTTCTTTTCGTTGAGATCAGCGCTTTTGAAGGCAGAGTCGTAGGCTCCCGGCTCATTGGAATATCGTTCGAAGTCCAACGAAACCCGCTGTAGCTGCGCCGGATCCCTGGCTGCCATAGAAGCCAGAAGCTTCAGCCCTTCTGCCACTTTTCCAGTTCTTAGCAGCGCGCCAGCGTACAGGTGCTGCATTCGAAAGTATAACGGATCTTTATCCGTTGCCGAGGAAGCCTTCTGTCGGTAGAGCTGAAGGGTACGGTCGTACTGGGCCGAATAGTGAGCCAGTCGCAAAGCCTGATACAGATATCTGAATTTGAGTTCATCCTTTGCTGCATCGGAGGCCTTGAGGGCCATTGCGATTTGTGGATTGGCCTTCTGGGCCGATACAGGCTCCCGAACCTCCCAGTAGCCACCCGAGAAGACCACAAGAGGCTCCAGGTTCTTCGCGAACAGAAGATATTCGAGCATGGCCTTTTGGCCGGAGCGGGCCAATCGAAGGGCCAGTTCATTCTTTCCTTTTCCGGCCAGAGCGTCTTTCAGATCGCTGGCCTTCGCTTCGTATACCAGGGTGGACATTTCTTCATGTGCAGGAGTAAAGGAAGTCCCTTTCTGAACATAGGCAATCCACTGACTTATGTTTGGATCGCCGCCGGAAGGGATTCCGGGCAAGGTGCAGCTTCCGGCGCTACTTTCCAGCGCTCTCAAATACGCCCGGTCTTTCGCCGCCGGTTGGATGGCGCCAGTTATTTGAAGCGGACGAAAGATGCGCAGAGGGTCGGGCTCACCCGGGCCGCAGGGCCATGCAGGACGGGGAAGCGCAAGAATTAGAAGAAGGGCGGAGCCCAGTGCAACCTTGAGACTGGATAAGCGAAGCATGCTGTCATGGAGTCCGAATCGCAGCAAAAAGGTCAATCAGCTCTTGGCTCTTCCTGGATATCTTTTTCGCATCGTAATCGAATAGAATGATTCGCCTATCCGGTTGCCTGGGCAGGTGCTTGCCCAGAAACCGGACCGCTTCCCATCTCTGGCAGCTATCCACCGATTCAAATCGTATCTCGGCGCCTGCAGGCAGCGATTGCCCATCCAGAATCATATCCCTTTGCAATCGGAATCGGGAGGAACCGGGCGATTCAATTCCGGGCTGCCTTAGATCTGCTTCATCCAGACGCAGGATGGAATGAAAGGAGCCATGCACAAAGCTCAGCGCCCAGGAGAAATCCGGCAGGGCCATGTCCAGCGGGATGGGATATTCCTTCAAGGCTTCGGGTTGCAGATAGGACCGGGCCAGGTCCCACCGAAATATGGAATTCTCTTCTTCAGGGTTTGCAACTTCACCCATGTTGTAGATCATCAATGCGCCTCGATCCGCAGGCGGTACTCCGGTCTGTCGGAAGTACTTGAGCTGATGTAGTCGAATGGTAGAGCTGATTGCCACAGAATCAACCTCCGGATCCCGCCGGACGATCTGCCGAAGGCTGGCAAGTAGATGGAAATACGCCTTTCGTGTGGACGGAGTCCAGTCGCAATCTAGCTGGACTTCGCCGGCCGGTACGCGAATTCTTTTTACCAGCTTCCAGATATTGCCTGCAAGTGTTTCGATCTCATGATCCTCCAGATCCTTCAAGGCCCCTGTAGTGATATAGATCACAGGTATTACCGGCAAATCGCTATTAGCTTCTCTGCGAATCCCCACCGGTCGAGGACCTTCGTTTTCGTACACTACGTCGAAATACCGAACATACAGCCTCTGGACTCCAAAGGGCTCCAGATCCCTACGTTGCGGCAGAGGAGACTGGACTTTCCAGAAATAGAAAGATGCCTCGGATGCAAATGGCTGGAGACGTTCGGAATTGTTACCCTCTCGGCATGAATTCGCGGACGAATGGTTGCCGGAAGGCAGAGGGGCCGGCGTGCAGCCAGGAAACATCAACCAGGCTGCAATCAGGAAAGAAAAGGATAACTTGACATCGAAGCTCAATGGGGTCCCCTCGAATACAGAAAGCATATGACTGTAGATGAACTAAAACAAACCCTGGAGCCCTGGCTGAAAGAACGATTTCAATCCGAGGTCAAGATATTCGATGTCATTCCGTTGAGTGGAGGGGCCTGTCAGGAAAACAGCCTTCTGGAGCTGGAAGTTATGGGAGGACAGCGCAAAGGTTCCCATAGACTGGTGCTCCGCTCCGATCGCGGAAGCTCCCTGTTCTCCAGCTTGAACCGCAAACAGGAATTCGAAGTTGCCAGAGCGGCCTTCCAGGCCGGCACCCGAACACCGGAGCCTTTCTTCTACGAAATGGACGAAGCCGTGCTGGGCAAACCGTTCTCTCTTCTGGAATGGGTTCCAGGAAAAGCCACCGGACGCTATGTGGTAAAGGACCGGGCCCTCAAAGACATTCGTAAGCAGTTACCGGGGCAGCTTGCCGCTAATCTGGCTCATATCCATTCTGTGAAGTCCGACCACCCGGAACTGGACTTCCTTCGAGTACCTGAGACCAGCCCTGCTCTGGAGGGCTGTCAGGAAATGCGCCAGGAGGTTCAGCAGTTGCTGGAAGCCCACCCGGCCATGGAGTTGGCCCTGAACTGGCTGGAACAGAATGCGCAGCCCACTGATCAGTTGGTTCTGGTCCACGGAGACTTTCGCACCGGCAACTTTATGGTCAGCCCCGAAGGATTGCACGGAATCCTGGACTGGGAGTTTGCTCACTTTGGAGATCGCCACGAAGACATTAGCTGGTTATGCATGCGGGACTGGCGATTCGGAAAGCTCAACCTGGAAGCCGGCGGTATCTCCAGCCGCACCGAGTTTTACGAGGCCTATGAAAAAGCCTCGGGCGCCAGGGTTGATCCGAATCAGGTGCGCTACTGGGAGGTGATGGGCAATCTTCGATGGGCCGTGGGCGCCGCCGGCCAGGCGGAACGACATCTGAGCGGAAAGACCAGAGGTATTGAGCTTGCTGCCATTGGCCGAAGAGTTGGCGAAATGGAATACGAGATGCTTCGCCTGATTGAAGAAGGCTGAGCTCCATCATGAAACGCAGTCTGGAATATCTGTGGAAAACATTGCGGAGCAACGCTGCAAGCCGCTTTCGTTGCCAGGAATTCTTGTCACCTGGAAGCCAGGATTTGAACTATCTGAATCATGCCGGCAAAGCTCCGGCCGTGCAAAAAGAGGAAAGAAAATGCAATACAGACCAGAAGCCGCCGATCTTTGCGAAGCCATCGCCGATTTTCTATTAAAGGAAGTCCTGCCTGCTGCACAATCCGACGAGCTCTCCTACAAGGCCCTGGTAAGCTGGAATATGCTGGGCGTGGTGGCCCGGGAGTTGCGGGATGAAGAAGACCTGCTCAGAAATGAAGCGGGAAGGCTGCATCAATTGTTGGATGAACCGGGCCTAGAAGACCTGCAAACGCTGCAGGATGTTAAGCAAAGAATCGCATCGTTGAACGACAAGCTGGCCGAAAAGATTCGAAGCGAAGGTGTGGCCGATCCGAAAGGTCAGATC
This sequence comes from Leptospiraceae bacterium, assembly GCA_020440915.1. Lineage (GTDB taxonomy): Bacteria > Spirochaetota > Leptospiria > Leptospirales > Leptonemataceae > UBA3465. The sequence continues at coordinate 19,114 of JAGRNE010000004.1, forward strand.
TGGGCACATGTGAAACAAACATTGGCAGAGAATCTGAGCATCTCCAATCCCAGGTTCCAGACCGAATAATGCATCTGCATCTGATTCGCCACGGTCAGGCAAATGCCCTGGGCAGCGATTACGATCAGCTCACCGAAAAGGGCCATCTGCAGGCTCGCACTCTGGGAAAACATCTTCGCAGTACAGGCATCGCAATCCGTCACTTTGTTCGGGGCACTCTGCGAAGACATGAAGAAACGCTGCTGAGCCTGCTGGGGGGATTGGAGCTGAATCCGAAAGAATGCGATATCAGAGTTCTTCCCGGCCTGGATGAAATTGATCCCGATACCTGGAAATCCCTGGCGATTAAGTTGGCCGAAGAAGATCGGAGCGTTGCGCGCCTTCTGGAGGAAATGCGCCATGCGCAAGGCCAGGGCCGACGCCGACGCCTGGCGGCCATCACCGGACGAGTCCTGCAAACCTGGATTATGGATGGCAGCGCGGAATTCGCAGAATTTCGGGATCGGATTCTGGATACACTGGCCGGTCTGGAAGTGACCGATACATTGGCTGTTAGTTCCGGAACTCCCATCGCAATTGCCATCGCCGCGAGCCTGCAAGACAATCAACCGGATTCAGTCTTCCACTGGCTGCGGCATCTGGGAAACACTTCCTACTCTCTTCTGGAGATTAAGAAAGGACGACTATCTCCACTTCTGTTGAACAGCCAGGAACACCTGCAAAAAGACCAGCGAACGCTAATGTAGCAAAAGGTCTGCCCGGAAGGATGAACTCTACGGAGGGAACCTACAGAGACTACAGAGACTACAGAGACTACAGAGACTACAGAGAGCGACTGATGGAGATATGCAGGCCAATGTCCGGCGTTGTAGAATATGTAATCAGGTTTTCGATGACTGCAAACTCCAGGCGATAGCTACCCACCGGACGGGAAAAACCAAGCGCGATTTGGTGACCCTCGTCGGAAAGCCTGCCGAAATCCTTAACCGGCCGGCTCAGAAAAACATACTCCGCGAACAAATCCAGACCTTGCATACGGTATCCAATGCGAGGACGAACCGCCCACTGCTGGGCCGGCAATTGTAGCAAGCGAAACTCGCGACGCTCAAAAACCGTATAAGAAAGACCAAGGTTCCAGTAGGCGCCTTCCATTTCAGAGGATCGCAGTACTGCAGAGGCCGAAAACGATCGGCCGGTATTGCCGGCCACCACCGAAGAGGAACCTTCTTCGGCAAGCTGAACGGAGAACACAGCGGAATCCAGAAACAGGATACCCAGGTCTGCCATGATGGGTACCTGATAATCCAGAAAGAACCTCAATTCTCCGTGCCCGGATCGATTTCCGGCTCCCAGATTGTCTTCCGGCCAGTAGTCCGGGCGCGTCCCAGAAATGTAGGCGCTTTCCGGATCCAGAATCAGATTTAGGGGTGGATCGCTTCTGGTTCTGGGATACAATCGGGGCGAATACTGATCCAGCAGGAGCCGCTCCAATCGCATTAAATACGGATAGTACGGCCCCAGCGGTTCGTAGCTTGCGTTGAACTTGTTTCGCGGGAATCGATCCCGTTGGCCCTGAGTGATTCCGAAAGATGAGTGAAATCGTTCAATGGTATGATCAAAGATACCGCCGCCCTGAATAATGTACGGCGCCGATACTCCTATGCGAAACCTATCGGTAAGTCCATAAGACATGCTGGCGTTCAGACGGATCTCTTCCCCGTCCAGGATGAAGCGGTCGGATTGAATGGACCAGACATTCATCCAACCTGCAGAAAACTGGATCCTGGCTTCTCCTTCTCTCCATCGCTGGGCGCCCCGGGGTAAGGCGGGCATGCGAATACTCTGAAACGTGGCCGCATATGGATAATCGATGTATGCGTAGGCCGGCTGTGAGCACAGAACCAGGATTGCTCCCGCATAAAAGGAGATTCGTAGAAGAATTCTAGTGCGGAAGTAAAGACCGGTACCTGAGAAAAGTCGAAGCCTGCCTGCTGCAGAGAAAAGCGCAATACCGGCCAGTCGCCTTCGCTGAACCTGGAGACCGGTTTCGGCCTCATCGAAGTCGCCTGGAATCATTTAGCAAATTTGCATTCTATTCAATTCGTACTCTACCACTTTTTTTTCGGATCGAAGTAGGCTGAAGAGTCCGCGCCAGAGGCCGAGACCGTAGAAAAAATGTACACAGAAGAAAAGGAAGGGCAGACGGAAAACGGAAAACGCGGAACGGGGTTTCTGGATCCGCGCAAATGTGAGCGAGCCTGCGAAAAGGACAATGCCAGAGTACGGCGGCAGAGCGGCGATGTAGACCAGCAGAGCTGCGGTCCAGGGCCAGCGTAGAATATGCGACGCTTCCTGCAGTGTCACCCTGCCAAGCTCCATATACTCCCCGGACGTAAAAAAGCCAATTAGAACCATGGGCAATGCAGCAATGAAGCCTGCAAAGAGAGCGGGAAGAAAAAAAACGCAGTTTTGAATTCTGAAGTCCACTGTCATCTGCTTGAAACGCCCTCTTCCGTAGCCCATAAGCATTCTGAGGAAGCTCTTGAGGTCAGGCCTGGGACTGCGATGAACGCGAATCTCTGGATCGTACATCAACTTATAACCGGCGCTCTGAATCCGGTTCATGAATTCGTTTTCTTCGTTGGGATAGAGATCTTCGCGGAAGTAACCCAGCTTATCCAGCACCGTCTTGCGGATAAAAAGATTGCACAGTATTAGTTCCCGGTCGGTGGCTTCGCGTACCGGGCCGCTGGAGCGATAGCGATCGGCCACCGGACCCACGGCAAGCGGCGAGGCCAGAACGGCGGAGAAGTCCTTCTGTATGCCATGCTGCCCTTCCCTGGGGAGGTTTGGCCCGCCCACTACTGCGACCTCTGGATCTTCAAAAAGCGCCAGAGCGCGCTTGAGATTCTGAGGCTCCGGCTCGGAATCGTTGTCCAGGAAATAGATGATATCACCCTGGCTTTCACGGATGCAGGCATTGCGCTGAACGGAAGGATGATTGCCGGAAACAGTAAAGAGTTCTACTTCAATGCCCGATGCGTCCATCCTGCGAAGATGGCGCACCGCTTCGTCCAGAGATTCCTCTCTTCGATGGGGAATGATAACGGAAAGGCCCGGTGTCACAGACATGGGCCATTCCAGGAATCGGAAACCGTCAGGCTAGGATTTTTTTGGCCATCAACCCTGCTGCCCGGGTACCCGCTTTCGTAAACTCCCCAGCATTGAAACTGATGTTACAGCTGGCATTGCATTCATGGGTGCAGAAGCATTTGGTATCCACAACCCAGTCGGCGATTTCTTTGTTGCGTTCGCTAAACCAGAGTTTGCGGAAATCCATATCGAAATCTCGAATGTTTCCGATCATTTTTTCCGGTCCAAACATTTCGCAAGGATAGACGTCGCCATTGGGATACAGGACGCCGAAGATCCGGGAAGCGTAGCATAGAGTCTGGAACTTCTTTTCTTCGTAGGTTTTCAAAATCAGTTCGTAGCGCCGTGTGGACATTGCGGCCAGAAAAGGATCGAATCCTGGCAATTTGGCATCCATCAAATCATCCCGAATTCGCTGAGTTACCTTGCGAAATTTGGAAATGTCGATGTTCTTCACCGCAGGATCTTTGGGGGTTCCGCGAATCAAGTTTATTGTAACGTTGTCCGGCTCTTTGGATTTGAGGTGATCATACACATCATCGATCTGATCTTGATTGGTAGCTGTAAAGGTGGTGATGAAGCCCATCTTCAGGTTCTTGTATTCCTTCTTCAGAGGCTTCAGTTCGTCGAACGTCTTCATGGTAGTGCGAAATAGACCGGAACCGCCCTTTCCGCCGGAGCGAATACGATTGTGCTCTTCTTCCAGCCCATCCACAGAGAAGTTCAGCGTTACCAGCATATCCGGACACTTTTCCAGCATCCTGGGAAGGATTTCCTGGGTCTTTTTCAGATAGGTGCCATTTGTGGGTATCGTCAGATAGTTGGTCTGATTGTGTTTATAGAAAGCGTGAGTGACGTCGTCCAGATCGTCGCGCAGAAAAGGTTCGCCGCCGCTGTAGTTAAGCACCGGAAATGGATCCATGGTAGAAGCCATCCGATTGATCTCTTCTACAGTCATTTCCTGGGTAGGCAGATTGAGTTCGGCCGAGTAGAAACAGTGCTCACATTTCAGGTTGCAACGATTGGTAACGAAAAAGGTTAGATAGAGAGGCGTGCGTCCGCCTTTGTAGAATAATCTGGGTATGTAACGTGCTAGCATGAGTCCTCCGAAAACCGACTGTGTTTTTCAGAGCTGCAGAGCGAAAATCCTCGAATTTCCCGCTGGAGCTCCTGTTCGCCGGCGCAGTCCCAAGCAAGGACTGCTGGTATAAAAATGCCCCGGCAGGGGCCTGGCAACATTTAATGATGTGCCCGGCCACTCTTGCAAGCCTTTTTTGCGGCGCACAATAAGTCCGGGAATCCCCTCGGGGCCATCGAGGCCCTCGGAAGGACAGATTCTCCTCCTGGTCCCTTACAAATCAAAAAGGCGGGCCCGTAGGCGCCGCCTTTCTCTGCACAGATGCAGATGGTTGGATTGGGATTTTTGAAAACCCGGATTAACCGTTCGGCTGATCGGTCAGAGGTTTGGCAGGTCCGGGTGCCTGGCTACAATCCTTGAGCTCGATAAGATCCGGATTTCTGGCATGTTTGCGAATCATGTTAAGAAGTTTGTTCTTTCTTTCGCAATCGGCAGCGTCAAAATCCAGGCCGGCGCCATCGAAGTGTACCTCAAATACGTTGGTCAGAACTCGCAGTTCATCGAAGAAGATGTACACGGTCTCCAGAGAAGTTTCCGGGGTCGCCCTTAGCTTGAACTGACGAAATACAAGGTTCTTGGTCTGAGGAAAGGAACTGATATCCTGAGGCACCTGACGAGGAATCTTGATGGTCAGCGGTCGCCACCCAACGAAATCCACGGAGCCAAAGTCATAGATATGAGTATCCCCTTTCCAGTCTTCGATCCATCCTTCCAGACGATACTCATTGCCTCGACCCAGAACCCATACCGAAACCTGGTTAACCTGACCGGGCAGTTCAACGCCAGTGACGCAATCCACCATCTGGGCTCGGTTTCCTTTAGTGGTTGCGGACAACGCCGGATTATCATAGCAGCCTTTGGCTTCATAGTTCTCAGCCAGAGCCAACTCGTTCAAATACGGGCGAGGGCGCTCGACGGTGTATTGATCCACGGAAGGAGGGCGAATGGTAACAACGTTGTAGCCTGGAAAGGTAAAGGCAAACTTAACGCCCAGAACTCTGGCCTGATCGTAATCTTCGTTTTCCTTGATATCCCGGGGCGTTCCCTTGATCAGTTTTACTTCGCGCTCGGATTGAAGATTGGAGGCTTCCGGCTGGTATGGCCCCTGAGCTCTTGTATCCTTGTCGGTTAGAACTTCCCAGCCATATCCTCCGCCGGAGTAATCTCTGTCCCAGCTTTCCACAGTGATGGCTCGGAGTTCGGCGGCGCTTACATCGCTTCCCACCGCCGTTTCCACTCCGGCCTTACCGGTAAGGGCGTATCCGCCCACCAGAGCAACTACGGAGAGAGCTCCCAGGGCAGTAGTATAGGTTTTCCAGTTTGCTTTCATAGATCTATCCCCAATTTGATCCCAGTCTTACCAGTTGTCCTTGATCTCGGATCCCGGGTATTGTTGTTCGCTCTGATCTACCAGAACCTTCAGTCCATCTACATAGAAGTAGAAGGTTCCAGGAACTTCATGCACATCATGCGTTACAAATAGGCTGACAAAATGCAGGTTCTTGTCCAGCAGCGAGTAGCGTGTGCTTTGCGGCAGCCAGCCAGGAACAGTTACGGTGAGTTTTCTCCAACCGAAGAAATCCAACCGTCCCATTTCCAGCTTATGAACCTTACCGCGATAATCGCGCAGCTTGATGCTCAGAGTATGGCGAAAATTTCGGCCCAGCACCCAGACGGAAAACTGGCGCGCTTTACCTTTAATTACATACTCATGAGGAGGAGCAACTTCCACACGGTCGAAACCTCGCTCATTGAAGAAGGTTTTTACTCCCAGTATATGGTTGGGATTGTCCGGATTCTGGTTCAGGCTCAGGGCCTCTCCTTCCGGCGGTCTTGCGTTCTCGTCGTCAGTGGCGCGAATCTCTCCGCGCTGAACGATTTTCAACGTCTTGGTTTCTCCCAGCGGCGATGTAGAGTCCGCCACCCAGTCTTCCGCTTCTTCAAAGGTCTCCAGATCCAGCAGTCTTAGCGGGCTCTGGTTCGAAGGTTGATTCTGAGCGTTCGGATCCTCTGCGAACACTGCAGTGGACAGAAGATAAAGGCTGAGGAGTAAAAACGTCCGTGTTTTCATATAATGGCTCCTATTACTGGTCCTTTCTCTTATCGGTGAATTTAAAAGCAAACCTGGCATATCCCCTGGAATTTTCCCTTTGAAAAAGAAAAAAGCAATCGTTTTCTGCCACCGGGTTTTCATACACAGTTCATGACATCGGCAGTTATTATCGACGGAATGAGATCCCCCTTTGGAAATTTCGGAGGCTTTCTGCGAGACATAACTCCAGCCGATCTGGCCGCCCATGTCGTGCAGGCCGTGATACAACGGGCCGGACTTCCTGCCAGAGAAATCCAGGAAATCGTACTTGGAAACGTGCTTCAGACCGATGGCCAATCCGCCTACGTAGCCCGCCATGCAGCGCTGAAAGCCGGCATGGATATGCGAGTACCAGCCCTTACAGTAAACCGCCTCTGCGGCTCCGGCCTGGAATCCGTAGTCATCGCAGCCTCCAACATCCTGCTGGGACACACACAAACAGCGGTGGCCGGCGGCGTAGAAACCATGAGCCGCGTGCCCCATACCACGCAGGCCATCCGACGCGGCGTAAAGATGGGTAACCTGGAACTGGAAGATATGCTGACCAACGGCCTATTCGATAGCATGGCCGGCGTCGCTATGGGTGGCACAGCAGAAAACCTGGCGGTGGACTACTCTATTAGTAGAGAAAAGCAGGATGAATGGGCGCTCATCTCGCAGACCCGCGCCGAAAAAGCCCGGGAAGCAGGATACTTCGCCGAGGAAATCGCCCCTCTGGAAGTATTCGATGGCCGAGAAGCCGTGGACTTCACAGACGATGAATTCATCAAAGGAGCCGCCGTTAAAGATAAGCTACCTCGACTCAAGCCTGCCTTCAAGAAAGACGGTACCGTAACGCCCGGAAACGCTTCCGGCATCAACGATGGTGCATCGGCAGTAATTGTAACCTCGGAAGAGTTCGCCAGTAGCCATTCCCTTAAGCCTATGGCCCGTATCCGCGGCTGGGCTTCAGCGGGTTGTCGCCCGGATCGCATGGGACTGGGACCGGTATTTGCCATCCCGGTAGCCCTGGAGCGGGCCGGTCTGAAGAAAGAAGATGTGGATTTGTTCGAGATCAACGAAGCCTTTGCGGCTCAATTCCTGGCTGTGCAGGAAGAAATGGATCTTGATCCGGAAAAAACGAACGTAAACGGCGGCGCCATCGCCCTGGGGCATCCTCTGGGAGCTTCTGGAAATCGGGTACTACTGACCTTGATGCGCGAACTGCAGCGCCGGAAAAAGAGCATTGGCGTTGCTTCACTTTGCATCGGTGGAGGTCAGGGAATCGCCATGGTTGTGGAGGCCATGTAGCGCTTCGGAAATGGCCATCCACGCAGGCTCGGGCCAATATCGCTGACAGCAATCGGATGCCAACCCGGGTTGTTCTGGGCAATAAATGGGAGGGAAAAGACCCCAAACACAACAATTCAGCCCGTTTTTTCCACCAGCGCCCAGAAATCCTTCCAGTTGGCTTCTGTTAATGCGTGCCCTTCCCCTGGATAGATCTTAAAGAAGGGTTCCACTTTAGCGTACATGCGAATGAAGTCTGCCATTTCCGGGGCCTGTTTCTTGACCCGTTCCACATCCAGTTCGCCCACAGCGATATAGAGCACTTTGTCCCTGAGCAGACGATTCCAGGTTTTTTGCGAGTCCTCCACAAATGGATTCATTTGAACATATCCCTGGTAATAGTTCCCTTTGAAGCTTCCGAATCCTGCATAGTCGAATAGATTCATTTCAAGACCGCCTGTGAATCGATAGTAATGCTCCACCACTTCGTCCTCGCTTACCTCCTCCATCTGTTCTGCGTAGAGCGAAATGGAATCCTCTTCGAACTGATTGAGACTTTTGACGAATACGAGATTGGCGGTGAATCCTCCGGCAGAAAAACCCACCGGAAAGACCCTTTCCGGGTCGAACAATGAATGCTTTTTCAATCGATGTAATACCAGATTTGTAGCGCGGCGAGAGTCATCGGCACCCTGCACATCTCCACTTCCCAGAGACCACCAGTTCTGCACGCTGAGAAGCAAGAAGCCATACTGTTCCGCCCGGGAAGTCATGTAGCCTACGGAATCCCGATAGTAATTTCTTTGCTTTGTATTTCCATGAAAGAAGACAATGGCTGGTCGATCAGACAGATCGGAAGCGGGAACGCTTCCAGGCACATACACCATAATTCGAACGCCGGATTTGGCTTCGTTGAATTCGGAGTATTGTACCAGCAGATCGTAGGTGCCGGGCTTTCCCTGTTGAAGGCCGGCAGGAATCTCCACAGATTGGGCCTGAGAAACGCTAATGGATAGTAGAAATGAAACCAGAGCCGAAAGAAGCAGGCACGACTGGCGCAACCGCCCGGGTCTGCTTATGGATTGAGGCGGCTGGGGTTGCTGCCGGCAGTGGGCTGCGGGCAGCATTCCGAATTTGCCGGGCTGTGCTCCGGCTGCCCGGCATTTCTTCGTACTCCGATCGTAGGTCGCTTCCATGAAAGAAGAGACGAATGATTCAACCCTCTGCCGGAAAAAAAGCAGTTATCATGCGAAGAATGAGTAGTTATGGACAGGGGCGATGCAATCCGAGGAAATTCGTATAATGCGACGCCAGGAGCGTCGGGCCTCCGCTGGCTGCATTGCCTGGTAGACTCATCGCGATCCGTACACTCAAACCATGGCCGGGCCGGTAAAGGAAGGTCTTCTTCCTTCCCTGGCCGCCGAAAGTCCTTCTCTGGCATCCGGATGATTCAAAGACTTAAGATTCTCCTCCAGATCCCGCTTCAGGATTTCTGCGAAAGCCGAGGCATCCACTCTGCTGGCTGCGCGAATACTGGCCAGGCCGCCGGAAGAGAGCTTCTTGAATTTTCCTGCTACTGAGTAGCATTTGCTTTCGATTTCATCTTCCGGATGCAGGGAATCCGCGTATCCACATCTCAGCGCTTCGTCAGGCTTCATGGCTGTTCCTTCCAGCACCTGCCGGTTCGCTTCCGAGTAGCCCACCACTTTCTGATATTCCTCAATCACGATGCGCGGGATGCGAAGTCCCAGTTTTACCTCGGGCAGACCCACTCGAGCGCCAGACTCCACCAGAAGGCGATAATCGCCCATCAGTGCCAGCATGCAGCCGTATCCCAGAGCATGTCCTCGAATCCCGGAAATCACGGGTACCGGCATGGTATAGAGCTTCTGGAGATTAGAATAGAACGTGCCCAATAAACCGGAAAGATCCGCCGAATCATCCAGAGCGTTCAGGTCCAATCCGGCGGAAAAGTAACCAGGGGATTGACTCAGAAGAAGAAGGCTCTTTATGTTTCCTGCCAGACCTTCGGCATGCGCCTCGTCCAGAGCAGAGGATAGAGAGTTCAATGCTTCCGCTGAAAAAGCATTGGTCGGCCCGGAGTTCAGATTAATTGCTCCTGCATTCTGCTGTGTTTTCTCAAAAAAGATTGGCGCGCTCATTGTTTCCCTCCTGATCCGACTTGACCGGATTTCATACCATACCTGAATGCATTTAGTGGGACGTCCAACTAAAAAAAGAGAATACACTCTGAAATACTCTATTAGAATCTCAGAATGGATTGAGCGCCACATGGCAGATGAACTGGAGAAAATGGGTTATCCCGACCTGGTTCTGAGCCATTGCGAATTGATCACTTACCTTAGAAGGAAAGGGCCCCGGACTTCCATAGAGGTGGCCGCCGCCATTCGAAGGGACAAATCCACGGTCACCACTCTGGTTCGCAAATTGGAACAGAAGAATCTGATTTTTGCACAGCCGAATCCCTCGGACGGTCGATCAAGAATCCTCAAGCTCAGTCCAGAAGGCCGCAAGCTGGCGGGCAATGTGGCCCTCAAGTATTCCGCATTGGAGCGAAAAATCGGCGAGGTTCTGAATGAAAGCGAAAGAAGTGCTCTTCTGGATCTAATGGAGAAGTTGTATCTCAAGGTAATGGGAAGCGAAAAGGACCAGATGCTGCAAAACAAAAGGAAGTAGACTGGCCACCGCCCTGAAAATGCCATAATGTAGCGCTGGCCCCCATCCAATGCCTGCCAGAAGACTGACAGTAGCACCTACGGCGGCCATTACCTTCTCGTCTCGGTCACATTCGCTTTCTTATGGCAGTTCCATTCAAAGGCGAAACTACCAAAGGGAAGCTGCGCGGCCAGAAAGCCCATCGCCATTCTCTTCCAGCTCCAGCCAAGGAACACTCCGCTGAACAGAAGGGAACCTATGTAAAGAACGAACATCACTCCATGGATCCAGCCCACCAGGCCCGTATCTCCATCCAGTACGATTCCGGCCACATACTTTAAGGGCATGTAGATTAGCATCAGAAGAATGATAGAAAGCCCTTCGAATCGAGCAACCCACTTGAACCAATTCCACGATTGTATGGCATCCTGCCTGGAATCTGTATGCAATCCTGCTTCCGAAGCTGCGTTCGCTGGTAAGGTATCCCTGGACGATCTGGATGCGCTGGAAGCACTGTAGAAGAGAGCGAAGGACAAAAGAAGCAGCGTTAGCTGAGCCAGGAGCCAGTAGAAGACGGACTGATCCCGGAGCACCATGGAAATAAAGGAACCAGCCAGAGCTGCAGTGGCCAGAGCGCCCAGGTAGAACCGATCTCTATTTCCATGGACGTATAGAGCCTGAAGCAACATGGCCACAAGACTCCAGGCTATGGACCAGACAATCCAAGCCTCCTTCAGTTCTTCCCTGGGAGAAGCAAGCATTGCATATCCGGAAATCCAGGCAAGAGCGAATCCCAGGGATGCCCATTGCAGGGCCAGGATTCTATTTTGGCGAAATGCAGTAAGACATGCGCCCAGGAATCCAGAAGCAAGCAGGGCCAGGCCCAGGATTTTTACCATACGCCAGATCAAATATTCATCCATAAATCCTCCGCGGAAAACATAGCGTTCGCTTTCAGTTCGTACGCAGTACAGTCAGTGCCATACAGGCATGGGCGGAATAACTGCGCAAACAGTGCATCATGAGCTCTAGCATTCAGCTGGACTGCCCGATTGAAGCTATCTTCAAGCTCGCGGTAAATGTAGTAAGAAGGACGCTGAATGGCATCCATTTGCTGGCAAGGATGGGACGAATCTCGGCAGCAGGCATCCGGGCTTAGGATAAAATAATGGCTGAATACAAGATCGCAAGAATTGTAGGAGCATTCAAGCGCCCGGCCGGGAATTCGAATGCACAAATGAAAACTCTCGCAACGACTGTGAATTCAGACGGGCTCAGGGTGATTCAGATGTATTGTTCTGCGTTGAATCGGAGGCATTCTCCGGTAAGGCAGAGGCTGGAGTCATTCTTCGCACCAACTCATTTACCATGTTGGCAGTAAGGAATCTGAGCTGTCGACCTGCTGTGGATTCTTTTATCTGCAAAGAGTTTTCGCTTCTCCAGACAATGAGATCCATATTGCCCACGGTTTCAACGCGATCCAGGGATTGCTGATCTGCATACACTACGGAACCTGTGTACGGATCCACAAGCCGAAGATTCACAGAAGCGCTAATCCGGAGTTCCAGGTCTTCGGTGCCAAGTCCCAGTTCCCAGAATTTAGAATCCGATGGCAGGTACAACCATAACCTTACCAGAGTATTGAGAATAAAGGCCCGGGTGTCGTCATCCTTAACAAGGAAAGCGGCGATGAGCAACAAAGCCCATAACGGTACCTTCCAGTATTGCACATCCTGTTTCACCTCAAAATCGGTGATCTCCGCGAACAAAAGGTAATCTACTTGCTTCTCTTTGAGTTCTTCCTTTTGAGGAATGCCTGCCTCCCCTTCCGTGGAGAATGCGGCAGGACTCAAAACTTCAAAACGATTGGTCTGCACCATGTTGGAAACCAGAACTTCTTTCAGAATTTCACCGCCGTCCATCGAAGGTACAGAGTCTGCATCGACCATGGGCACTCTATACGGAGCAGGTTCCGGCGATTCGCCGGTTTCGGGATTCGCCGCTGTGGCGGGAATGAAGAGCTTATCGCCAATTAGCGATTTTAGCGACTGATCCGAAGATGAGCCTTCTTCATCCGACTCTTGTGCGGCGGACTGATCTGTTTCGGAGGAATCGGACTCTCCTGGTTTATAGGATTTCAGATCAACGCCTTTTGCCTTCGCTACAATGATTCCGGTGCTCTCTTTGCCCGCACCGTCCTCCGAAGAATTGTTAGTGGATTGTCCGGGTACAGCCTGCTCCCGATCGACGGTATGAATGAGCGTATCGTGTTGCGAATTGGAGATGAAGTTTACTTTGTCCATGTTGGCGGAGTTTTTGAACTCCACCGGAAGGATCCGGAGTTTTCGAGTGGTAACCGGGAGTTCATTCACCTCCGGCCCCTGCAGCGATTCCATTGCCTGGAATGTGCTGCAGGATACATAGCTACCAATGAGTAGAAGCGCCACGGATTGGCGCAATAGCTTACTGCCGGTACTTGCCATTTTGGACAATTCTCAGGATGAGATCGGCCATTGCGTATCTTAGCAGCTTTCCTCCGCTGCTTTGCAGTATGGTGGTGCTGGCTCCAGTAGAAGAAAAAAGAATACCTGCTGCCTGGGAAGTGTCGGTGCGACGATTCTCTACAGCTCCGGCATCCAGGATTTTACCTTCTGGAATACTGATCAGACGAAAGTCAATACCGGTCTCTACGATGTACTCTTCCTTGTTGTAGGAGCCGAGGATGCCAAATAGCAAACAGAATCCGGACTTGTTCTTTCGCACTTCAAAGTTTGTCAATGTACCGGTCAGAAGGACATCGGCATCGAATTTCTCTCTTAGTTCAGCCAGCTTTTCCGGACTGAGCTCGGTCTGGCTGCCAACAATGTTTTCCACGAAACCAGGCTCTATCACCTCGAAATAACCCGTCTGGAGAAGCATAGTGGTAAGTTGCGCTGTTGCCGGCTTGACCAGAAATGACTTTCCGGTGAGGTCGCGGAAGGGAACCAGAGCTACTTTTACCTTTTCGGTGCCTATGGGCGCCTGCGGCAGGTCGATTTTCTCTGTGGTGTTTTCGTACTGGGTAGGCTGAGGGGACATACACTGGGCAAATCCAACCAGCAGAATCATGGACAAAACGGAGACTTTGGCAATTCGTATCATGGCAACCATTAGATGTGGCGGGTCTGTAAGACGTTCAAGCAATTTTAGGTTTTTTGATCGTCTACATCTCGCAGGACCGTGCACGGTAGAGCCAGGGCCAGAGGAGGAAAAATGCTTTGCGCAGGCGGCCTTCTTTTGGCCATACATGAAGATAGCCTTTTCGGGCTGCGCTCGCTCGAAAGCCATCCGCCGTCCCATAAACTGAACAGCGCAGGACAAAATGAAAGTAAGTATCACACATATAGACACAGCATGCTGCCTCATAGAGGCCGGCGGAATCCGAATCCTTACAGATCCGGTTTTTGATCCTCCGGGGCATATCTACCATCATGGCTGGGGCGCCTTCTCGAAAAAGACCTCTTCGCCTGCCCTTGCGCCAGGCGAACTGGGCAGCATAGATCTAGCACTTCTTAGCCATCATCAGCACAAAGACAATCTGGATAATCACGGCAAAGAGGTTCTCTCCTCAGCAATGCAGATTGTTTCGACGAAGGCCGCCGCCCGGAGGCTTTCCAATTGCTCCGGTCTTGCCCCCTGGGAGCGGCTGGAGTTTTCTACGCCCTCCGGAAACCTGACCATTACCGGAACTCCCTGCCGGCACCATCCGCGCTTTCTGCCGCAATTCCTTTCCGGGCCAGTGACTGGTTTTCTGCTGCAATGGCCCGGTAGCGAAGCAATTTATATTTCCGGCGATACTGTGCTCTTTCCTCCTTTATATGAAATCAGAACAAAAATGCCTGTAGGCCTGGCATTGATTCATGTAGGAAGGGCCAGCTTCCCCTATCTTACTGGATGGGGAAAATATACCATGGATGGGAACGACTACATTCGACTCATAGAGAAGCTGCAGCCAGAAACCTCCATCCCCATCCATAATGGAGGTTGGACGCATTTCAAAGAGAACGATGGCACACTTGCAGAGAAAATTGAGCACTTTCCGGAAATCAAAAAGCGGACTACCTTTATCGGATCGGGGATCCGTCGTGACTTTGAGCTCCGGGATCTGAACTAATCGCCGGAATTACAGTGGCCGGCCAAGGCCACACATCCCGAAACTGACAGAATGAGCAAAGCAACTGTCCTGGTGACCGGCGGATCCGGCTACATAGCTTCCTGGGTTGTGAAATACCTGCTGGAGGAAGGATATACTGTACGTGCAACGGTTCGCAACCTCAGGTCGGAAGATAAGGTTGCCCATCTCAAAGCAATGGAAAGGGAATACTCCGGCAAGCTGCAGCTCTTCGAAGCGGACCTTCTCACCGAGGGTTCCTTCGACGAATCCATGAAGGGCTGCGATGTTGTGATTCATACCGCTTCTCCCTTCTTCATCAAAGGATTGAAGGATGCGCAGAAACAGCTTGTGGATCCAGCGTTGCAGGGCACTCGAAATGTCCTGGAAACGGCCAACCGGGCAGAAAGCGTGAAACGAGTGGTCCTGACTTCCAGCGTTGCCGCCATTATGGGGGACAACGTGGATGCGCTGAACAAAGTAAACAGGACCATGACCGAGGAGGACTGAAATACTTCCAGCAGCCTGAATCATCAGCCCTACTCCTATTCCAAGACGGTGGCAGAAAGGGAAGCCTGGAAGATCGCCGAATCCCAGAATCGCTGGAAACTTGTTGTCATCAATCCTGCCTTCGTAATGGGGCCTTCGCTTTCCAACCGCATGGATGGAACCAGTGTTCAATTTATGCACGACCTGGTGGGCGGACCCCTGAAATCCGGAGTGCCGGACCTGACCTTTGGTATCGTGGACGTTCGCGATGTAGCTCGCGCCCATGTTCTGGCCGCCAACAATGAGGCCTCCGGTCGCCACATTCTTTGTGCAGATACGAAGACTTTTGTGGAACTTGCGCAGATGCTGAAAGATCGGTACGGACGCAGCCTACCTCTGCCCAGGGGGCAGCTCCCTACATTTATGGTCTACATCATAGGGCCTCTGTTTGGCCTTTCCTGGGGCTTTCTAAAGAAGAACCTGGGAGTGCGCTACAAACTGGACAACCGCCGAAGCAAAGAGGACCTGGGTATCAGTTACAGAAGCGTTGCCGATACCCTGTGCGATCATGTGGAGCAAATGAAAGCCTCCGGAATAATCCAGGCTGCCTGAGCCAGGGCAAGCCTGACCGAAGGCATACCCGACAGCGACGTTACTTCGCAAGAACCTGCCCGGCGGAATTGACCGCTCATAGGTCTGCGCACCAAACCCGATCTACCCCCAGCCCAGGCGCCCCATGAGACGGACCGCAACGTAAGCCATCTTTCGCTTGATGGCCCCGACCCCGGCTTCGCGCATCATTCGACCGAAAAGTCGATCCGCATCCTTTCTCTTCCAGCGCCCGATGGCTACTTGCCATTCACTCGCATCAATCCTGAATTCATGGCTACCTTCCGGAAGGTCGCCGGCCCAACGATAGATCCAGTCATGAACGGCCGCAGCTGCGCGCAAAAGACCGTCGGGACGTATGCCTGTGAGCGACCAGGCAATCCTGGGAACGCTTGCTCCATCATACGTAAATCCAGAGGGAACAGATATTCGATTCAGCAGGCAGGCGCTGTTCTTGTTTTGTGCTTTGCCTTGCTTTTGCGCCGCTCTGGCCGATTCCTTTGCCAGAAATTCGCCGACGTCGGTTTCCCCTGTTAAATCCAGGGTTCTGCCCCATTCGTAACGATATTCTTTGATCAAACGATAAAGATCAGCGTCCACAGGTACATTAGCGGGTTGATACAATTTTGATGCTTCGCAGTTCAATCTACACTCCTCACCGGGCACCATCCATGGACAATGCAGGGTAAACCAGAATTCCTCGATCATTTCAGAAAAGAGCGGATTATCACGCTCCGCCCACGGTCTTCCTGCCTGCAGGACGATTCGGGTTGCAACGCAAATTGTACGCGAATGCAAGGATATGCAGACTTCGTTTGCAAGCCATTGTGAATTCATCGAGGGCGCTCGCATGTACCCGGCTATGTTTATTCCTGGTAGTTGGCGAATGCCTTATTCAGAACATTTTGTCAAACGGAATGCTATCGGATCTCATTCTCAGCAAGCAATGGATACAGGGCGAAAGGTATTCGTCTGATAATAATATAGAACATTGCAGGCAAATGCCAGATGAACCTGTTCGCAGGCGAAAGTTGGCTCGCCACATTGCGATGACAAAAGGAGAAAACGATGAAAAAGGCAATCCTGGTAACAGCAATTCTGCTGTTCAGCCCCTCTCTTCTTCTGGCCAGAGATGTGAAGGTTCTTCTCGGAACCAATCAGGGAAATCTTTGCGCTTCCAGTACTGGACCGGCTTATCTGGAGAACATTAACATTCCTATGGACCAGTACTTTCAGGGCATGGAAGGAGCTAATTTTGTGAGAAATGGGAAGTGGCAGGCTATTGCAGTGATTCACCAGGGAGGTCGCGTGGTGAAATCCAGAGTGGTCTGGCAGGGTTACCCAACAGCTTTCAAGCAGAATCGCCGCATTCCTCTGGGCACCATTCAGGGAAATGAATGTCTGGTCATCCACAGTCTGTCGCCTGCAAGCAACATGGCCTGGTTCTACAAGGTCCATTTGCCCTGAATGCGATCCGAATAAGCAAACCCTTCACAAAATGAATTGCCGAATCCTGTCCGCCGGGCAGGATTCGCGCATGCTATCACGAAAAGAGGCCCTCCGTAGATTCATTCTTACAGGAATTGTTGCCCATCCGGCGTTGTACAGTCTGGTTTGCGCAACGGCCCCGGTTTCCGGGCCTGTTGAGGGCAGAAACCTGGAGCAATTGCTTGCTGGCCTTCAAAAACTGGCAAAGGATCCCAGCCGAGTGCAGGCCCGGGAAGGCTTCTGGTCCCCGGGAAAGGTCTTTTCGCATTGCGCCCAATCCATACGCTACGGTCGAACCGGCTTTCCGGAGGAAAAAAGCGCGTTGTTTCGCTATACCATTGGCTCGCTGGCATTCGGTGTGTTTTCCATGCGCAATTCCATGTCCCATGGATTAACGGATGAGATTCCGGGAGCGCAGAAGATTCCGGAGGATCATTCTACGGAAAAAGGACTGGAAGAGTTAATTCTCGAAATCCAGGCCTTCCTGGTCTATACAGGCCCGCTGCAGCCGCACTTTGCCTATGGCAATCTCAACCATGAGCAGTACGATCGGGCCAATACGTGGCATATATTGAATCATATGGAAGGAATGGTGATAATATGAGCTTCTTTCGAGCGTTCCAGAATTGGCCAGAAGTCAAGGGAGGCCTCTTCGCTGTCGCACTGCTTTGTTCCCTCTGGGGCGTCGAAGTCAGGGCAGAGGAACCTGGTCCCAATGAATTGCAGATTTCTCTAGGATTGGGACCGTCCAATTACGCAAGTCAAATGGAGCCCAGAATTCAGAATGAATTTCTCTTCGGCGGCTTCCTCCTTGGCGGGGCCGGATTTGCCGAGGACTGGAAATACAGTGGCTCCTCCGGCCAGCGCTTTCGCCTGGCCTACCTGCGAAACTCCTGGCTCTTCGAGCTAGAGCAGCAGACCTATAACGCAGACATTGCCTATACTTCCTTCGTTCAAGGAACCATCAACTCTGCTACGGTGGCTCGCGCCACATTAGTAGAAGGAGAACTGGAAATGCGTCAGACCGGATTGTTGGCCGGTTTCGATTGGCTACAGCGGAAGAATTCCGATCTGTCCATCTATCTTCTGTTTGGCTTTCGCAGCGTGGACGAATCGTTCCTGAATGAACATACGGCCATTACCTCTGTGAGTTCGGGAACGGCTTCTGTCATAGTTCCCGGGGCCTCTCCGGTAAACGAAACGCTGATCTTTCAAGGAGCTCTGTACTCCGGCTTCGATATCCAGTATCGGTATTCTGCGCAGATTACGCTGCAGTTACGCCTGGGCCTGGAGAGCGGCACTGGAGACTGGGAATCCACCGAGTTGTTGTATGGCACGGACGGCTCCTTTGACTTTCGCAGGGAAATCGGCGAAACAAGCATGGGTGGCCTGCAGCTTGACTTCGGCATGGAATATGCTCTTAATCCGGATTGGTCGCTTTTTCTGAAGCTGCAGAGCCACCGGTTATGGTTGCAGACCTCCAGGGTTTTGCCCCTTACCGCAAATAGCTCCGGCATTACAGATTCTCAGAGATTGCAGGACCTTATCTTGACCTACAACGGCGCCCGACATGAAGGTCGGACCTCGGCAGTGGTTATGGGCTTCACCTATCGCTACCATTTCTGGTAACTCTGTTGCTTCGGCCTTTTTCTTGATGGCCTGGTATGCGAGGTGCCGCAAGGCCATGATTTACCCGGAAAGACGCTACGCCAGATTCTGCCTGGCATTATGGCCGCGCTAAATTTCCAGTTTACAACTTTCCTTTGCGTGGCCTGCTAAGTGCGTGAATCGGATCTACGCTCTTCTCCTTGGTCTTATTTCCGCCGCTTTGAGCGCCGGCTGCGTTATTGTGGCCCTGTTCGCGCTCTGGAACGGCTACTGGTACATCAGCATTGCTGGGATTGTAGTGGCGCTAATTGTATGCCAGACTACGCTTCTCTTCTATAGTAGAATTCTTCAAATTTCCGGCCCCCGTTGGTGGAGCGGCGCTGTCTATCTTGTTGCGGGAACCCTGATCTCTTTTCCGCTGTTCCAGCTACTCGGTCTTCTGGCTCAAGCCTGGTTTCAGAATCAAATCCCTGTCCCCCTATTCTGGGTCATGTATGGATTGCTCATCGGACTGGTGGGTATGCTTCTTTTGCTGGGGTATTCCAGGTTTCGCCGGCGCCCCTAGCGCCTGGATTCGCTCCGGGCCGCGCGGCGCCTGGCCGGAACCCAGGTCATTCGATAGAGCTTAACCTAAATATCGGGCGAGACGATATACGCCGGATGAAAGTGAACCAGGCCCTTCATACTAAGCACCAGCATTCTGCAGGATTGTGTAAAGAGCCGATTAATCATCAACATTGCAGTAACGTCTTCTTCGGTGATTTCTTCGTTTCGCACAGCCCTTGACAGGGATGCAATAAAGCTGTGGTCCTCGCGTTCGATTTCGGTAAACAGGTCATCCAGCTCTTCAATTAATGTGGGCTTATCCGGATTGGAATAAACCCTTTCTACCATGTTTCGAATAGACAGAAGTCGTTCCTTCAGGGCCTTCGCTGATTCGCGCTTTAAATCCACGGAATCTGCCTCCAGTTCCTGAACATCAGAAAGCAATTCGCGCAGATTCCTGGTCGAATTCATGATACTTCGGCTGGCTCGAAGAGCAGCATCCATGGCTGCCGACTCCTGTTCGGTCCTCTCGGCGGGAATTCCAGAATAAAATCGAAAAATTTCGCCATGAAGTTCGCCCAATCCTCCATAAGTAACCAGTTCGGCAGGATAGTCCTTCTCCAACTGCCTGGAAGTCTCCAGCGAGTACTTGTGGCAGATATAGAAAACGGAAAGAAAAAGCTGGTTCAGGACTTCGTTGCGAAAGGCAACGGATGCGGCTTCTTTTACATCGACGGACGTCTTCTGGATAAATCGAGAAAGCGCCATTGTGGAGTCAGGATAGATGCGATTCAATACCCCGGTAAAGGACTGTAGAAAGGGCAGAAACAGAACTGCGCCCAGACAATTGAAAAGCGTATGGAAAAGCGCAATTCCCAGCACTCCGTTTCGCGCAAGTCCTACTACATCGAGAATAAACCAGAGCAATACAGGCAGAAGCAGGAGCGCCAGAATTGCGCTCATCGCATTGAAGGCCACGTGGCTAAACGCTGCCTGCTTCTTTGCGGTGGTCCCTCCAATGGAGCCCAGAAGGATTGTGATGGTAGTACCGATATTGGCCCCAATGACCATGACCGCGCCGCTTTCGAAATCGATAATGCCAGAATGCAGACCGGCCAGCACCAGAGCGATGGTAGCGGCGCTGGCTTGCATAAGGGCGGTCATTAGAATTCCCAGAAGCAGATAGAACCATATTCCGGTATACGGAAGGTCAGCAAGATTGAGTCCGGCAGACAGATCCTCCACTGAAGTCTTCATCATGTCCAGACCATGAAAAAGGAAACCAATGCCTATGAGCAATCGGCTGATCTGCAGGTATCTGGGAAATCTGGCCAGGAAGATCATTCCCAGTCCGCCGGCGCCGATCATCGGCAATGCAAAAGTGTCGATCTTTATCTTGAATCCGAAGACAGCGACAATCCAGGCTGTAAGCGTAGTCCCAATATTGGAACCGACCATAACAGCGATAGCGTTCGCCAGAGTCATGAGGCCTGCCCCCACAAATGCCAGCACCATAAGCGAAACCGCAGAACTACTCTGTAGGGCCGCAGTACTTACTATGCCGGTAAGCAAGCCTTTGACTCGACTGCCGGTGAACCTCTTGATGAGCTGTTTAAAGGAAGGTCCGGTGAGAAGGCGGATGCTCTCCTCCAGGGTGTACATCCCAAACAGAAAGATGCCAAGACCGGCCAGTATTGTCCAGAATTCCAGTTGCCCCATATTTTCAGGGGCAATGTGTATCCGGACTCAGTTCGGTCAGTTCAAAATCATGGTTCCGCAAAGCAAAGATCCCAGAACCCGACAAAGCGCTGAGCCATAGTTCCTCACCCTCGCTTTGCGGAATCGGAAGAAGGATAAGTAGCTCATTCGCCGAGCCGGGGGACTCGGGTGGGAGGGGTTCCCATTACCCAGCGATTGCGGCCGGATCGCTTTCCATGATAGAGAGCCGCGTCCGCACGTTCCAGCGCATCGCGAAGGGCATCCAATGGACTCACTTCGGCCAGACCCACTGTGATGGACATATTGAGAAAACCGGAATCCGTAAGGGGCAGTGGGGATTCCCTCAGTACCGCCATGGCTCGCTCAATCGCTCCCACCGCTTCGGCTTCTTCCGAAACCTCCAGAAAATGAAGAAACTCTTCGCCGCCAATTCGGTAGAGCGGCTCGTTTTCCCGAAAGGCGTGGAGCAAGACCTGGGCCAGATGGACCAGCGCATCGTCTCCCCGATTGTGCCCGAATCGGTCATTGATTCGTTTGAAGTGATCCACGTCTATGACAGCCAGATAGAAGCGATGGCGGCTTCTTCGAGTCCGCTTCTGGAACTCAAGGAATGAGTGTTCCAGAAAATGACGCAAAGGCAGCCCGGTCAAAGGATCATAGTAGCTTCGACTTTCAGAAAGCCTTCCCCGGAAATGCGATAGAAGTTCAAGCATGCTGGCCTGACTGGATTCGAACCTGGCAAGGGGTTCAGCAGGATTTTCCCGGTTCTTTGCCGAAGCAATGAGGCTTCGCACAGAGGCATGTAGCTCTTCGTGGGCGGCCACCAGCTTCCTGGCTCTTTGAGAGTCGTACTCTTCGAGCATTCCATGGTTGGCCATTAGCCACCGACCAAATTTGCACGCTTCATGACCCGTAGGTTGCAACATATCCGGCCGTGGCTCTTCGCCCAGCATACAG
>JAGRNE010000050.1 GCA_020440915.1 Leptospiraceae bacterium
AATCAGTGCACGGCGATGTCTCAGTCGGTTTCTATCTGCCTCAGATTATCGCTCCTGAAGAACGCAGCGGCGGCCAGCGACAGCGCAGCCGATGGGAAGTACTTATGGAAGCCCGACCGGGAATGGATAGTCTGCTTCTTCTGGATGAACCCTTTCGGCATCTTGATCAGGAGTTTCGGCTTCGCGCTCTCACATTTCTGGAGGGTTTACGGTGCCATATGCTGATAGTCAGTCATGATCTCGATCTTCTGGAAAGGGCGGATAGCATCCTGCACTTACAGGCCGGGGAAGTGCAGATTTATGGGGGAGGCTACGACACCTACCGAAGGATCCGGGAGGCGGAAGGTCGGGCCAGAGGCGCGGAGGCGCATCGGCTACAAAAGGAGGTGGGACGCCTGCGATCGGAAGAAAGGCGCATTGCATCCCGACAGATACATCGCACCCGAAAGGCCGAAAGGGACAACCTTACACAGAACATCCCAAAATCCTTGATTCACAGACAGAAAGGAAGAGCAGAGAAAACGGCTGCCAGATTATCGAACCTGCAGAAACGCAAACAGACTGAGAACGACCAGAGATTAAAGGACTCAAAAGAACAGTTAAGCCTCTATGCCCGGGACAGCGGAGTAGTTGAGATACCGGCGTCCAGGGAACGATCGCCCGTATTGCACTGGTTTCATCGCAAGGTGATGGCCGGAAATAGAACGATCTGGAAGCCGGAGGATCTCCTTTCTATGGATGTGGGCGAACGAGTGTGGCTTCAGGGCCCCAACGGCTCGGGCAAGACGACGCTTCTGAAATGCATTGTAGATACCTGCGAAGAAAACCGTCCCTGTGGTCACGAAGACCCGATTCGAGGCACCTATTTCTATCTCGATCAGGATTTGCTCTCACTGGAAAACCAGGAGCCTCTCATCGCGCATCTCCTGGAGAAAGCGCAGCCTCTTGCGCAACCCAGGGGGCGTTCGCTTCCAGAAATGGAAACCCGACTGCGAACCCTTCTGGGCTACAGCGGAATATCCGGAGATCAGGCGCTTCGGCCTTGCTACTCGTTTAGCGGGGGCGAAAAGATCCGAGCTCTTCTATGCCTGGCCGCGGCGCTGGAACCGTCCCTGCTGATCCTGGATGAACCAGAACAAAACCTGGACATCCTGGCAAGGGAGGAACTTGTGCAAAGCCTGGCGCAATTCGAGGGATCCATACTGTTCTCAACGCACGATGCCGGTTTTGCACGGGAATTGAAGCCGGGTAGGATTCTCAAATTACCTTGATTTTGGATGGACAGAGCTAAGCTTTGCGGACGATTTTTGCAGGATGAGAATTGCATTCTTCAGCACACGCAGCTATGACAGACAGTTCTTCAATCGTATGAACGCTGACTTCCAGTACGAAATATCGTATCTGGAAGCCACCTTGAACCCGGTTACGGCAACCCTTGCGAGGAACCATGATGCAGTCTGTGTTTTTGTAAACGATCACCTGGACGCTGAAACGATTCAAGCGCTGGCAGAAAATGGAGTGAAAGTCATTGCACTTCGTTGCGCAGGCTTCAACAACGTGGACCTGGTGGCGGCTGCGGAAAGCGACCTGAAGGTGGTCCGAGTACCGGCCTATTCTCCTCACGCCGTCGCTGAACATGCTGTAGCCCTCCTGCTGACGCTGAATCGAAAGACCCACAAAGCCTACAACAGAGTAAGGGAGAGCAACTTCTCTCTGGATGGACTGGTGGGTTTCGATCTCTACCAGCGCACTGTGGGCGTGGTGGGAATGGGCAAGATCGGCTCAGTATTCGCAAACATTATGCTTGGTTTTGGTTGCCGGGTATTGGCTTACGATCCTGTACAGTCCGGGCCTTCCGCCGCCAATGCTTCTGGCTCCTCCGCCGAATTCTGCGATTTGAACACTCTTTACGAACTATCGGATATAATTTCGTTACATTGCCCGCTAACGGAGTCCACCAGGCATTTAATCTGCGAAAATGCGATAATGAAAATGAAACCGGGAGTAATGCTGATCAATACAAGCCGCGGACCGATCATAGATACTCCAGCGGTTATCCGGGGATTGAAACAAGGAATCATTGGCTCGCTGGGTATTGACGTCTACGAACAGGAAGATGACCTCTTTTTCGCCGACCATTCCGCGGATGTGCTCCTGGATGACGATATTGCTCGACTACTCACCTTCCCCAACGTTTTAATTACAGGCCACCAGGCTTTCTTTACTGAGAATGCACTCAAAGAAATTGCTCATGTAACTCTGGAAAACCTGCGGGCCTTTGCGGCGGGGGAAGCCCTGGCCAATGAGGTCAAACGAAGCTAAGTCCCTGCTCGATATTCGCTACTTCTATTCTGGCGGGCTGCATCAGTAGCTGCGAAATATGCAGTTCCATCGATCGAGGAAAACATGTAGGAGCGGAGTCAAAACTGTTTGCGGAAAAGCCGGGCAGCTCACAGCCGGAAATGCGAGTAAGCCAACAGATTCACAAAGAGTGCAGAGAAAAGGTGGAAGCCCAGCGCCTCACCACATTTCTGGAAACTGATGGTCGTCGCTGAATACCGGATTGGTCGGATCTATCTGATTCGACACGGAAAGCCCGAGTTTCCCTATACCAATGAACCGGGACGGTGGATTTCCGGAAGGGAATTCAACAGGTTGTCGGAACTATATTCGGGCTCTGCCTTAAAGAAGGACTGGAATTCCGGCAGAATTGAGCGTCACAGGGCGGAAATCCTGGCCGCCATTCGAAAAAGCCGACCTCTCTCTTCAGATCTATTGCGGGCCAGGCAGACCGCCGAGCTGCTACTGGATCGCAATGAGCAGATTGAAGTTAGCGAGGTATTTCGAGAGGTCCCTCTTCCTACCGTTCCGGAAATCCTTGTCTTACCCGCCTACTGGCACCTTATATTGGCGCGTCTTCTATGGTACGCAGGAAAGAGTAGCGATGAGCCAAAGACCGAAGCTCTGGAAAGGGCGCGTAGAGCCGCGGAAATACTTGAGGTCCATGAGCGGCATTCCCCGGTCAGTCTATTTTCTCACGGTTTCTTCCTCTATATACTCACGAAGGAATTGATTCGTCGAGGCTGGCAATGCGAAGAGACGCGCCCCATGAAATACCTGGAAATTCGCAGCTTTCACAGAAAGGATGAGTCCAGGAAAAGTTCTTGAAGCACATCGGAATCTGCTTATGTTGCAGAATATGCTGGTGGAGTCGCGTCGCGGCAAGCTGACCTTTGGGAATGGAAGTGAAAGCTACGTTCGAATGAAGCAGCGTTCATCGAACCAGGGTAACTTTTTTATCAGGAACTAAAATGCAAATTGCAAAGAACAAAGTCGCGAGTATCGACTATAAACTGACCGACCAGAATGGAAGCGTTCTCGATACTTCCGAAGGTAGAGAGCCTCTATTCTACCTGCATGGCAACGGTAATCTTATCTCAGGACTGGAAGAAGCTCTGGAAGGAAAAGGCTCCGGCGAAAACGTACAGGTGTCGGTACCTCCGGAAAAGGGTTACGGACTCAGGAACGATGCCCTCATTCAAGATGTAGACAAAAACCTCTTCCAGGGAGTGGATAAAATAGAAGCCGGCATGCAATTCCAGGCGCAGACAGAAGCGGGCGCACAGGTCTTTACCGTGGTATCCGTGGAAGACGAGAAGGTCAAGATCGACGGTAACCATCCACTCGCCGGGGAAACCCTGCATTTCGATGTTACTATTCGTGACGTGCGCGACGCTACAGAAGAAGAGCTTGCCCATGGACATGTTCATGGCCCTGGCGGGCATCAACATTAACTAACTTTGATCTGAATCGAAGGGAGAATATGGACGTTCCGGAAGAACTTGAGATTAACATAAAACATCCACATACCGGCCTGGTCTACAGCGCCCTGCCGGTGGTTTCAACCTATCTTTCCAATTCATTCATTTCTCGCTTCGTTCAGATGGTCAATGAAGCGGACATCCTCCAGCTTCTGGAGGATGAGGGCGTTGCGCTGCAGGGCAAGTACCGGGAGCGCGATGCGCGAAACTTCCTTAATCACTCGATTCAAGAATGGGAACGGGGCAACTCCAGGGTCTTTCTGATTGCCAGAGGAGGAACACCGGCAGGTTGTTTTGCCTTCAAATCCTGTAACGATGATGCTGAAATCGGCTACTGGATTGGGGGTAAACACAGAGGTCTGGGCACTGGAATGCTCGCCGCCATGCTTGAGGTGGCCCCGGGTCTCGGATATTCTCAGTTGCAGGCGCTTACTCGTGAGGACAACATTGCCTCGCGCAAAATCCTGGCTCGCAATGGCTTCATGGAAGTAGATAGATTCCAGCGATCGGGAAAGAATTTTCGCCGTCATCGCTGGCTGGATACATCCGCTCCATCCAAGACTGAACAAGACAAAGGTAAGTTTGGCGGGCTTAGCAAGATTCGAGAGCTTTCAAGGCACTTGCAGCGCATTCGATGAGGGGCCGGTAGACTCAGGATCCAGCAAACCGCGGTAATACACACTACGGATAGCGACGAAGTTACCGGAAGTTAGAACAATAGGAAAGACGCAAAGAGCGGTAGATTCCGATACGCTGCCATCGGTTCGCGCCTCGACAGTGTAAACGACGCCCAGAACCGGCGTTTGCAGCAAAGTGCTGCAGCTAATGCCGGTGCTGGCATCCGCGTTCCGCACAGCATCTTCGGAGGCGCCCTGAAAGAGTCGGTATCCCTGAAAACCCGGTTCGTAATTCTGAGCGGCCACTCGAATGGAATGGCCATTTCCATAGGTGCTTATGGCATTGATATTGGACGATGTGCTGCCATCCGGCGAAAGCCCCAGCAGGATAGGCGTCGACGGGGCGTAGGGATCGCTGGAATAATTTGTGCAGCCTGCCAGGAGACCTGCCAAAAAGAGAGCAAGAGCGCCCGGCAACCGGACTTGCAGACCACGTAAGGACATTGCATGGCTGAAGACCTGCGACCAGCCGTTCGAAGCAGAGCGCGCTGCCATTTTGCTTCCGATGGCAGGAAGTTTGCAGGTCTTTGTTTTCATTACTTCTGATCCCCGGGCTCCATGGGATAAAGACCCAGGCATTGTCTGAGCATCAACCATACTTTTCCGGCCCGACTCCGGAAATCCCGCGCAGGATACAGAAAATCCCATCCCTTCTTGCTAGCTTCCTCTATGTAGGACGAGGACTCCGGGTTGACCACAGCCGCAAATTCCGTCAGCCGCAGCAGCGGTAAATCCGCCGGCGAATCCGAATAACTGAAACTTCCAGTGAGCACCGCCGAGGCCGGGTACTCGGGCTTCTTCCAGTCCAGATTCTCCTGTAGGGCGGCAGAGACCGCCTCAGGCAGGATCTCCTTCATTCGATGTATCTTTTCCAGGTTCTTGTTGTTCTTGCCTTCCATCACGGGAAGAAGAGGCATTCGGTCTTTCAGAAGAATCCTGGTCGAATAGATGTGCTCTACTTTCAGAGCGTCGGCTATGTACGGGGCGTATATATCCGGTGCAGCAGTATTCAATACTACAACGCGACCGGCCTCCTGATGCTCTCGCAGGACAGAAAGCAGCTCAGGATACATCCGTGGCAAGACTGATCGCTGCACAAAATCTCTGGAGTAGAACACCAGCTTCTCTCTGGGCATACGCCACAGAAAGCTCAGAAAAAAGCGTTTCAAGGTGCCCGAAGAAATCCAGCCCGGGGCTGCCAGCATCGCCACCGGAGCGAAGAATGCCAGATAGAGGATACGCCAGGGATGCTTCTTCAGGATATAATTGCAGAACAGCAGAAGGGTATCATGACCGATGAGCGTAAAATCCAGGTCAAATAAAGCAAAGCTTCTGGGTTTTCCGGAAGTCATGGGGACAGGTTCATCCCGGTTCGCATTCAGGCAAGCCTAAAGAGCTACTCTTCTTCCTGGATTGGGATGCGGAATTCTTCCACAATTCGTCCGCCCTTTAGATGCTCCTGCAAAATCTTTTCCAGGACCTCCGGTGTGCAGCTATGATACCAGATTCCTTCCGGATACACTACCGCTATGGGTCCCCCTTTGCAGATCCTCAGACAGTTTGCCTTGGTGCGAAACACCTCGCCGGATTCCACAAGACCTTCTTCCTTGAGTCGGGATTTCAGGTAATCCCAGGATTCCAGGCTTTCTTTCTTGCTGCAGCATTTGTCTTTCGTCTGATCGCAGCACAGGAAGATATGCCGCTGGACGGCCCCAATTTTCAGGCTATCGGCAATCTTGCCAAGCTTCGCTCCTTTCTGACGGCTTTTTTCCTCGTTCATTCCTTTTCCTGCTAATCGGTCTTTGCTCTTGCTCTTTGGTCTGGCTCTTTGCTCTCGGATTTCGCCGGGCTCGCGGGGCTCGCATTGCTGCGCGGATCCCATCCCGGGCCTCCGGCGCTCTCCCATTGGATCGCAACAGGCGGCCCTGCCCTGGTTTTCAGCGCTGGTACAGATCGCTCAATGCATTCTCCAGGTTTCCATGTTGGAAGCGAAACCCCGCCTTTTCCATGCGAGCGCTGGATATGCGTGCACCGCCCAGGACCATCTCGGACATTTCGCCTAGCATCATCTTGAGCACAAATCCAGGTACATTGGGCAAATAGACCGGCCTGCCTACTTCCCTTCCCAGGGCACGCATAAAAGAGTCCATTGTCCGGGGGTCTGGAGACACTGCATTGTAGATTCCTTTTACAGAGGAATTCTCTATGGAGAACAGAATGATGGAAACCAGGTCGGAGTGATGGATCCAACTCAGGTACTGCTTACCGCTTCCGGGCACGGCTCCGGCAAACAATTTGAGAGGTCGCTCCATTTCATTCAGGGCACCTCCCTGGCGGGATAGAACAACGCCAATGCGAAGCCTTACCTGTCGTACGGATTGCGGAAACTGACCGGCCTGTTCCCAGGCCAGCGTAGTCTCGGCCAAAAAACCGTCTCCTGGGGAGCTCTCCTCGTCCAGCAATTCATCGCCCCGGCTACCATAATAGCCGATGGCGCTGGCAAGGATGAGCGACTCCGGAAGCGCCTCTCCTTCGGCAGCCAGTTGCGAAAGAGCCGAAGCCAGCACATCGCAGGAACGAGTCCGGCTTTCTATGATTTCCCGTTTTCTTTTTTCTGTCCAGCGCCCTTCCGCAATGTTCTCTCCAGCAAGATGGACAAGACTGGAAATTCCTTTCAGAGCGGAATGATCCATTTCTCCGCTTTCTGGATCCCAGTAGAATCCCTTGATGCCGCCTTCCAAACGCTCCGGATTACGCGAAAGCCCTCGCACTTCGTAGCCCTTTTTTAAGAGGTCTTTCGACAGTTCAGAGCCTACGAGGCCGCTGGCCCCGGTAATAAGGATAGCTTTCATCTCATCAAAGATAGTCCTGCATCACCGTCGAAGCAATCAGAAATCTGCGCAACGCAGGATGCCAGGCAAGGAAGATTCGACACCGGGTGTCGCAAATGCGAAACCCGGGCCGCGTACCCTAGTGGAATTCCCGCTGAGGACCGGACATGGCCGTCGGAGTATAGTGCCTTAGAAAAAAATCCAGGTTCGATGCCAGCAGTTTGCGGCTTTCGCCGGGCATCATAACTCGCGAAATAGAACCCAGGGAAAGGGCTTCCTTGGGATTCATAAGATCTGCCTCGTAGCGATCAGTGAGCTCTTTCGAGATTCGATCCAGAAGCGCTCTAGCTTCCTCTTTCTTACCTTCGGCCTCCAGCGCTTTTGCCTGCTTTCGCATATCCTGCATTTCCTTCTTGTAAACGAACTCCTTCCCTGCAGGTCCCATCACTGCTACGCGGGCTGTGGGCAGGGTAAATACCATGTCCGCTCCAACGTGGTAGGAGTTCCAGGTGGCATAGGCGCCTCCGAAGGCGTTGCGCACGATCACCAGAAAGCGGGGAACGCGAAGATCGATAATGGAATCAAGCAGAGCGCGACCGGCCTGCACGATACCGCCGGATTCTTGCTCTCGACCCGGCAAAAAGCCTGTAGTATCTTCGAAGAAGATGACCGGAATGTTGTATAGATTACAGAAGCGAGCGAACCGGGCCCCTTTGTAGGCGGCATCGATATCAATCTGTCCGCTGGCCACGGCCGAGTTGTTGGCCAGAATGCCCACAACATTACCGCCCAGACGACCAAAGCAAGTAATCAGGTTTCGTGCGCGTTGGGGCTGCATTTCGAAGTATTCGCCATGATCAAAGATGTTTTGAATCAGAAGAGTAATGTCAAAAGGAGTGTTAAAACCGGAAGGAGAATTGAAAGTTCTTCGCAGCAGAATGTCTTCTTCAAAAATGAATCGATCCACTGGATCGCTGGTATCGTGAAACGGAGCAAGGCTATGATTGTTATCCGGTAAGTAGTTCAGCAGTCGTAGCGCCTTTCGCAACGCGCCGAGTTCGTCGCTGGCCACTATATCTACGACGCCGCTTTTTCCATGGACGCCGGGACCGCCCAATTCATCGGGAGTCACCTCTTCGCCCAGCACATCCTTTACCACCTGG
This sequence comes from Leptospiraceae bacterium, assembly GCA_020440915.1. Taxonomy (GTDB): domain Bacteria; phylum Spirochaetota; class Leptospiria; order Leptospirales; family Leptonemataceae; genus UBA3465. Next base: position 8,493 of record JAGRNE010000050.1, read on the forward strand.
GGTCCTGTTAGACCAAAAAAGGTGCCCTGGTGCTGAATCATGAAGCTACCCTGACGCGGTAGGTAGGAGCCGCCGCCGGCATTGAATCCAAACATGAGCATAATGGAAGGCACAACGCCAGAAACGCGTCTGAGGGCTGCGAACGCTTCGGAGTATCCGTCCAGACCGCCTACCCCTGCAGGAACAAAAGCCCCTGCCGAGTCGTTCATGCCGATTAGAGGAATGCCCTTTTCGCCGGCCATGTAAATGAGCCGAGCTAACTTGGCGCCGTTGGTTGCATCCATGGAGCCGGCCCGGTTGGTGAAGTCATGTCCGTAAATGGCCACATCCCGATCGCCGATCTTCAGAATGCCGGTAACGATGCTTGCCCCATCCAGCTGATTTCCCCAGTTCTGAAAAGTAAGGTTGGGCTCGTTCTGGGTCAGGACTTTAAGTCTTTCGAAGACTGTCATCCTGTCCTTGGAGTGCTGGACTGTAATCCTTTTGGTTCCTCCGCCACGGTAGGGACGCTCTACCAGATCCTGCCCCATCTGAAGCGCTTTTTCGTAAGGACTGTCCGGCGCGCTTGCCCTGGCCTGCGCTGTGGATGGTCCTGCAGTTTTCTCCGCGGCCGGCTCCGAATTTTTAGTTTTTCTTAATGGGTTTTCCAGAATCAATGACATCTTCGGCTCCTTGAGAGGAAATGATTTAGGCAGGGGCTGCCGGGTCGAGTAAAATTGATGCTTCGTTCTATCTGGAATTACCTAACATACGTCTTCCGACCGGTCAAGGGCGACATTGCGCCGCTGAACGCTCCCAGAGCATTGGGCATCTTTGCCGTCATGACCGGCCATCTTGCGCAAACCCTGGAGCATCATGACAGAATACTGAATTTTTCGCCCTACTGGAAGAATATCTACGATAACGCCTCCCAGTTCATGGATCTCTTCTTTGTCCTCAGCGGATTTCTGATTGCCGGTCCGCTCATTGCCCGATTGGAAGCCGCCAAACCCTTTCGGTTCGGCGAGTATTTTGTGAAACGGACGTTTCGCATTTTCCCGGCTTTCTATATCTTCATCACTCTTTATGCCTTTGTTCTATTTCCTGCCGTAGCCCATAAGACTGGCATGGAGAATGCCGCCCAGGAGATATCGGATACTCAATTTCGCGCGCTGTTCGAATATCTCTATCTTTCAAACTACTTTCAGGGAATTCAATACCATACCTGGTCGCTGGCTCTGGAGGAGCAGTTCTATCTCACTATTCCTTTTTTTCTGGCTTTCGTCTACATTCGCATGCCCCAGGGTCGGCGGACTCCCTTGCTCATTTTTCTCTATTTTCTTCCGCTGATCTACCGAATCTGGGCGCATTTTACAGTTATGACAGAGGTGCCGTCCAGCGGGCAGGAAATGGTAGATGCGTATCACAAATACATCTATCATCCTTTTCATGGTCATGCGGATTCCTTGATCATGGGGGTAATCATTGGACGATTACATGTGACCCGCGCTGCGGATCTGGAAGCTTTCTTTGGCCGAAAAAGGCTAAATGCCGTTATTCTGAGCGTTACTACAGTCTGCATAGTCTGCATGACTCTTCTTATTAACGAATTCGAGTACGGCTTTCTGAATCAAGTGATTCGCTTCAACGTTTTCAACCTTTACTATGCCTATTTCCTTCTGCTGCTCGTATATCGACCGGATTTCTGGCTCAGTAAGCTCTTCTCCTGGAAGATCTATTCTGCCCCTGCGAAGCTTACCTATACAACTTATATTCTGCATGTAGTGGGCAGCCTGCCAGTAACGGCTGCACTGATCGGATTAAAGGGATACGTAAAACACGAGCATGTTTTCTTCTACGGATTAGCCAGCGGCGCATTTGTAATGTTACTTGCATACTTTTACTATCTTGTGGCGGAGCGACCCTTTATGATTCTGCGCGATGTGATTGTGAGCAGAATGAAAGGAAAACCAATGCCTCATCTGCAGCCCCCTCCATGAGGAAGGATCGCACATGAAAGGAGAGACGGCAAACGGGAAGGATAACAGAAAGGATCTGATTGTACTGTCAGTTCTGGCGCTGCTTATTCTGGCTGTGGCAGGTTACGGACGGCCTTCTCTTTCCTACACCTGGGATCCGCAAAACAAATTGGTCCAGGCCTGGTCGCTGTGGAAGTCCGGCTATGGTTCCGATGAACTCTTCTACTACCTGAAAGAGCAGGATCCAGCCTACAGATTCTTTCCACATGGCGCAAACGCTTTTGGAAAGATCGACGGACGATTCGTAAGCGCTTTTCCTGTAGCTCTGGCCGCTCTCTTCGCCCCCGTCCTGGCTCTGCTGGGCCCCGCCGGCGTCGTCTATGTTTCGGCATTCCTACTCTACTTCTGCTGTCTGGCGCTCTTTCGCTTCTGGCACTTTCGCGGCCTATGGCTATTCTCTCCTCTGATATTTACCTTTCTCTTCAGCTTTACTCTGGAATACGGAGAGCATCTATTGCTTGCCCTTCTAACTTTCGCAGGACTTTCGCTTCTGGCAAAAAACGAAGGCAAGGTCGGAAGAGCGGCCCTGGGAGGTGTGATCTGCGGGGCAGGAGTTTTCTTCAGACATGAAACCCTTCCATTTCTGCTATCGATTGGTCTTGCCTATCTAATGGTTTTCGCATTCCAGAGACTCATTTCCAGACTAAAGCCTTTGATGCTTTTTACCCTGGGAGCATCTATAAGCGTTCTGGCCTTTTTTGTTTTGAACCTGATTCTTTACAGTCATCCTCTGGGTCCTCGCTTTTTGATAAATGCGAGCGGACTGGACGTTTCCTGGGCGGTACGAGCACAATGGGCGGTGGATCTGCTTTTCTGGCATGGAGTGAAGCCAGGCCTTTTTGGCTACATCCCAGCTTTGTCAGTGGTTTATGTACTTGCTTTGATTTTCGCACGGCAGCTGAGTACCGGAGCAAAGCTCATGCTGCTGACGGCGCTCATCTATATTCCTCTTGTGCTTTTGATTGTACCTAATAACGGTATCATGGACTGGGGGCCTAGGTATTTCGGCCCCATCCTGCTTCCTTCGCTGGTGATTGCCCATGAGGTATGGAATGTCCGGATCCGGCTTCGCCGATGGATGCAGGCAGGAATTCTTGCCCTGGCTGTGGTCACTCCGACTTTGAATTATACCGGGCTGAAATTTCTTAGAAATGCAAGAAAGGTCACAGGGCAGGTAACCGAAGTCCTGCAACAGCGAGATGCAGCCCTCTGGGTTTTTGCAGGAATCGATAGCTTCTACTATACAGGAGCCGAGTATCTGCAGCAGCCCATCCTTTCACTTAACGATCATGGAGATCTGGCCCAGTTGCTGCGTATTCTAAACTCTCGGTATTCAGGCCAGAAGATCCTCTTTGTCTACATGCCTGCTCCTGCAGGCGAAGCCACCGATCCAGAGGTGCAGCAAATGCAGATTCGCAACAGCTTTAACCCGGAGGAACTGAAGGAGATCAGGACATCCCTGAACAAGGAACAGACCAGACAGATTATTCCCGGCCTTCTTTTTCTGGAAGGAACCATCCGCTAGACTCCAGACTCCTGGAAAACACGCCGTAATCGGATCCCGGTGGAATCACCGGCAAGAATCCAGAAGCGATGCAACAATCCAGTGGCGGCCACTGCTGGCCGCAATGGCCGGCTGGACCGCTGGACCGCTGAGCCGCTGAGTCGCTGAGTCGCTGAGTCGCTGAGTCGCTGAGTCGCTGAGTCGCTGAGTCGCTGGGTCGCTGAGCCGCTGAGTCGCTGAGCCGCTGAGCCGCTGAGCCGCTGAGCCGCTGAGCCGCTGAGCCGCTGAGTCGCGATTTCAACTCGCGGAGGCTGACTTCACCTTATCAAAGCTAATCTGTTTTCCTGCGTATTTCTCTTTCAGGATCATAAATGGACGTTCGGCCACCAGATGAAAGAAGTAGGCCACAAAGAGTATGATGAAGCCCATGGCCACCGAATAAGGCAGGACTTCCCATTGCTCCACCGGAATATATTGCTTGGTTTGAGCATCTACAAACCATTTGCGAAATAGCGGTGTCATTATCGCAATGTGGATTAGATAGGCGCAATAGGAAAGCTTTGCAATAGGGCTATAGATTTTGAAAGAGAGCATTCGATTCACAAAGGTGCCTTCTTTCATGCTGGTAAGCATAACAAGGGCCCACAGAGTACTGAACACCGGAAATCGAATCACCATGCTGTAAACGGCAGGTTCAAACTCAAAAACGAAGACAGAATACAGCGCAATGCCTGCCCAGGCAAAGGTTTGTACAGAATAGAAGAGCAGCTTGCTGGAGAACAATCGATCTACCAGATACCGATAATTGTCGTAGATGTAGGCAAGTATGATGCCAATAAAGATGGAGTCGTAGTGCCCATGAAAGGGATAATAGATGCCTTTGTTATACAAATCCACCGGCGTTGTGCCCGCCGGGAGAGTTTCGGCGCCGGAAGCCGCAGGCAGAATGACCTGCCAGAAATACGCCGAGCGAAAGACCAGGGGAATGGCGGTAAAGACGAAGAGGAATCCCAGACGACCCTTTTTTCCCAGGCGAGGGAAGACCAGAAGTAGCAGCACCGGAAAAAGCAAATAGAACTGCTCTTCCAGGGACAGCGACCATCCATGAAAGATGGTGCCATGGAAGTAATTACTTACGTAGAGAAGATCAAAAATGATTCTCCAGCTATTCTCTGCATACTCGGGATTCCACTCGGCCGCCCTGGGAATGAAGATGAAATATTGAATAGCGCAGAAGATGAAATACGGAGGAAAGATCCGCAGTGATCTCTTGAGATAGAAGTTCTTAAGATCCAGAGTGCCCTTTCGATCCAGTTGCCGCATAAGCGGACCGGAAATCAAGAAACCACTGAGCACAAAAAACATATCGATGCTCTGAGACCCATTGTCCAGAAAGTTACGCAATAATCCATGACTTCTATCTACGTTGGGCAGAAAGCGAAACAGATGCACATAAAAGAGCATGAAGATGGCAACGCTCCGAATTCCATTAAGACTGGCAATTTCCCTGGGATCGGTGTGAAAGACTCCAAAGAAATATTCCTTCCAATTCTGCATCCTGGCTCTACCTGTCCTCTGTAGAATGGCCCGGACGACGCCAGAGGCCTGATTCGAGGAATGATCCTTACATCTGTCGGTCGAGCAAAAAAGGCCCCGCACTACAATCGGAGGAGCGGCACTTTTCTATCGCTGACCGGAATCCAAAGAGTGGACGACCAGGCCCGAATGCAGCAGTATAGCGAGGCTGAAGGCAAGCCTGGACCATGGCTACCCGGGATACCATGGCAGCCATGGCTACCAGAGGTCAAAGGACCGAGATCCGTTGAAGACAATTAGAATACTCATCCACAATAGATCCTGGCTGTGGAAAACAGCGGCCCTGCTGATTTTTCTGCGAGCCCTTTATGAGGCGATCCGTCTTCGATGGCTTAGCGATGACGCCTTCATTTCGTTTCGCTATGCTCTAAATCTAAGTCGTGGCCAGGGCCTGGTCTTCAATGCTGGCGAATATGTAGAAGGATTCACCAATCTACTATGGACTCTGCTTGTGGCGCCCGCCCTTTCTATGGGCCTGGATGCCGGCTCCTTCAGTATGGCGTTGTCCATCGGTTCTATGGCGCTTCTGTTGGGCTTCTTTCTGTTTCGGGCCTTCCAACCGAGTTCTCAGTGTGCAGCGAAAAATGAGGCGAGCTCAGGAATGTCCGGCGAAAGCGAGGCTCTATTCGCTCTGGATTGCAGGGGCGATAGCAGTTCGCAAGCCACGGAAGGGCAGCAACGTCCGGAAGAGCAGGTCTGGCTGCTATCATTTTTCCTCCTCGCAGGAATCCATCATTTTCATGTCTTCGCAACGTCCGGTCTGGAAACCATGGCATTTACACTATGCGCCAGCGCCGGGACGCTGCTTCTTATCGAAGGGCGCCGAATCCCCAGCCTGTGGCTACTTTCCGTTGGCTCCCTCCTCAGGCCGGACGGAGTTCTTTTTCTGGCCTTCGCCTACGGATTCATACTGTGGCAGGACTTTCAGGCAAAGATCAGGGTCGGTGCTCTGGTTGCTACGCAAAAGGAGAAAGTCGAGCGGACCATTGCCGGGATACAGTTGCGAAACTGTCCTCAATTTCCGGACCAGTATTTTGCTCTGCTTCTTCCTCTGATTCCTCTGGTATCGAGCGAAATCTGGCGGATCTACTATTACGGAGATCTCTTACCCAATACGTTTTATGCAAAGTCCGCCTATTCGCCCTATGCGTTTCAGGGATTATCCTATATCTTTCTTTTTTACAGTTCGTACTGGTATCTTCCCTCCCTTCTTCTGGCGGGCTCCATTATTCTGTTCGTCCGGCGACGCATGCCTCGGACCTGGTTTTCTCTACTGCTTCTGGTTGTCCTCTGGCATGGATATGTAATCTGGGTGGGCGGCGATTTCATGTTTGCTCGTTTTCTTGTTCCCATCCTTCCTCTGCTTTGCTACCTGATTGCAGTCCCACTGATTCATTTCTTGTCGGGGCTAAACCTGGCCCAGGGACACCCGGGGGTATTCTGGGTATCGCTCTTACTGATAGTGCTTCCTGTGCTGCGCGTAGACAAATATGGCGAGCTTAAGCGACAGGGAAAAGAGCCAGCAATACATGGAATAGTAGAGGAGCGGTACTATTATCCGCCGAAAAAGATGGCAGAGCTGGCAGGCAATGCAAAGAGCTACCGCAGCGTTGTTCGAAATAGCGAACTCAGGGTAGCTTTTCATGGCGGGGCTGCATTCTTGATCTATTACATGGACCCTGGTTACGCTCTGGAGTCTTCAACAGGCCTAACGGATCGAATCCTTGCACGAAGAATCCTAACGCAGCGCGGCCGCATTGGCCATGAAAAGGAAGCAACCCTTCAGTATATGAAAGAGCGAAACGTCCATATCTATATGTGGCCGCCTGCGCCAGAAAACTTGAACCGGCAGATCACATTTGCCGGTTTCTGGGCCCCGTGGCAAATCGTTGAATATGATGCCGGAGTATTCGAAACGTTGCGAAAAGACCCCAGGATTCAGTTCTCCTTCCGACCCGCTACGCCGCCATAAATGAATGCTGGAACCATCGATGCGCGGCCGGTCCAGCCAACCATGGCTGCTTGCCGCCGCTACGGGCGGTTTTTTTTTGTGGGACGAGCTCCGCACCCAGGTCTGTTTGGGTTTCCGACCATGCTGTCTTTCAGCTCTTCAAAAGGATTTTCCGTTTACCGCAACCAGGGCATCCGACAGAAATGGCCTGTGTTGCCACGCCTGTCAGGAATGGTTTCGGTATTGTTGCTTGCTGGATCTTTGTTGTGGCCCGGCCGGGCTGCCGAAGCGCGGATGCCGGTGCAAATAGAGGGTGAAGCGCCCAGGGATTACTATCAGTTTCTTTTCTTATATGATTACACAGGCGCCCCCGGCCAGTCGGACTGGACGCTGCATCCTTTCTACTCTTCCTATGAATCCGAAGAGAAAGCCTACGAGTTCAACACATTTCTCTACCCGATATTCTACCAGCATGGCACAAATTACTGGAAGAAATGGACCTTCCTCTATCTCTTTACAGGCGAGGATCGCTACCGGGAGAAGTCCAAACAGGATTCGGACATTTTTCTGGCTCCTCTGTTTTACTGGGGCTACGGAAACACGGAAAAGGAGCAGTACTTCAGTATCTTTCCCATCTACGGAAGGATCCGAAACAAGCTGGGCTGGTCGGAAATCGGATTCTTTGCTTTTCCGCTGTACACCACCTGGTCCCATCGAAGATATCGAGCCTATTCCATTCTGTGGCCTTTGATTATGTGGGGCGGCGATGGACGCGTCCGATCGGACTTTCGCTTCCTTCCTTTTTATTCGCGCAAGCTACATCGGGGATCCTATGATTATCGAACTGCGCTCTGGCCCATTTTCCAGTGGGGCAGCGCCGGCCTGGACAAGAAGGACCCCAGACATCATTTTATGTTCTTTCCTTTCTATGCGTGCAAATGGTCCGATTCTGGCGACCTCTCCTCCCATTCCATTCTCTATCCCTTTTCCCTGGTAGCTTGGGGTTACGATAGAAAAAGAGAAGCCTCGGAGTTTCGTGCATTGTGGTTTATCTATCAGGAC
>JAGRNE010000051.1 GCA_020440915.1 Leptospiraceae bacterium
GGGCCCTTGAGACGAAGTCCTGACTCATGGGCTGGATACCGCCTTCGCCCTGAACCAGTTCCATGATCATGGCGCTAATGCGCCCTTCGTATTGCTCGAAGGCAGATTCCAGCGCTTCGATATCGTTAGCCGGAATGTGATGGATACCGTCGATAAGCGGACCAAAGCCCTTGCGAATTTTGTCCTGACCGGTGAGGGCCATGGCGCCGGTAGTTCTACCGTGGAAACTGTTCTCCAGAGCAAGAATGACTGGCGTATCTGCCATGCTTTCGCCGTTTCGTCGCGCCAGTTTCAGAGCGGCCTCGTTTGCTTCGGTGCCCGAATTGCACAGAAATACTTTGCCCGGAAAACTGTGCTCGATCAACGCTTCGGCCAGCAATGCCTGCTCCTGATTGTAGAACAGGTTGGAAGAGTGCATGATTCGATCCGCCTGGTCGCGAATGGCTTCGATGAGATCGGCTTCCCCATGACCCAGGTTGGTGACGGAAATCCCGCAGAGAAAATCGAGATAGGCATTGTTTTCAGAATCGTACAGATATTCGCCCTGGCCAAAGTAGAATGCCTTCGGAGCCCGGCGATAGGTGCCCAGAAGGTATTTATCCGACTTCTCCTGGATTTCCTCCAGGCTCAGTGGCTTTGTAAAATCAGACTCCTGAAGTTCTTCTCCGCTCTCTGATTCCATGCTTTCCATTTCTGGTTCGGTGCTCATATTTTCTCCGTGATCAGTCTGGCTCCGGGACTATAGCTTCCCGTTTAGCTGAATCGCAGTACGGCCATTTCGCCATCGGGCTGCGGCCCTGTTTTCCAGGGAGATATCGATGGTAGTTTTGAGACGGCTACTACCCACTTCTGCTCGCCGCACCGGCGGTCAACGATCAAAAAGACAAAAGCAGATGCCATTGTAGGGAAGCCGCTCCCTTCTTCCGCGGCCTATTTTCTACCAGGGCCGGGCCGAGAGAGCGGCGGGGATTCTCGTTACCCGATCTAGCGAGTGAGACCGGTGCGGGCAAAAAACAATCCGGAGATGCTAACCAGTTCGTTTTCCAGTTCTGCCCTGGCCCGATTCAATTCTTCCAGGCTCTGGGGCTGGTCCGGATATTTGAGGCTGGCATACAGCTTCACCTTGGGTTCTGTGCCCGATGGACGAATGGTTAGCTTTCCTTCCGGTGCCAGAACAAGCTGGATCACGTTGGAGGAGGGCAGGTCGCCAAAGAATTCCGGGGCCGGTTTCTTGTTCACTGTTTGCTTTTTGTAGTCCCGGACTTCTACAACCTTGCGATTTTCCAGTTCCATTCCTACCAGATCGTTTTCGCGCAGAGAATCGATGATTTGAGTCATTCTTTGCTGACCGTCGGCTCCTTTCATGGTTACCGATTTCAGATCTTCCAGGTAAAGCCCGTATTTGAGATAGATTTGATTCAAATAGTTTTCGAGATTGCCCATCTGCTGAATAATCTGACAGAGCACCAGGGCTGAAGATAGAGAGTCTTTATCCCTAACGAATTCCACAGGCAGGTAGCCATAGGATTCTTCGCCGCCAAAGAGATAGACATCTTTGCCTTTTTCGAAGCCTGATTTCCCCTTCTCCAGCTCTCGCATCTGCTCGGCGATGTACTTAAATCCTGTGAGCACATCTTTGATCTTGATGCCGTTCTTATCTGCGATAACCTTCTGCAGATCGGTGGTAACAATGGTTTTGAAAATCCAGTAGTTCTTGTCGCTCTTCTTTGGCGCGTTTTCGCAAAGAAAGGCGCACATGATGGATCCCAGCTGGTTCCCGTTTAGCAAAATGTAGCGATTCCCGCTCTTGATTCCCGCTCCAAGCCGATCCGCATCTGGATCGGTGGCCAGAAATAACTCTGCATTGTGTTTTCTTGCCGTTTCTTCGCAGAGGCGCAACGCTTCCGCTTCTTCCGGATTGGGCAGCTCCACGGTGGGAAATTCCCCGTCCGGCTCCATCTGTTCCTTTACTCCAATTACTTGATAACCGAACTTTTCCAGCAAAGGCGGAAGCCAGGGGCCCGCGGTTCCGTGGAGCGGAGAAAACACAATCTTGAATTTTGCATCCACTGGTTTGGCTAGACCACGTTTCTGGAACTCGGCGTAGTAGGCCTCCTGTATGTCTTTTCCAATCCATTGGATATGTTTCTTGAAATCTTCAGTGTCTTCGCCCCGGAATGGTAGATCCCAGTCCGTGATATCTTCGATCAGCTGTTCCAGGCGGGTCTGGGCTTCGCCGGTGAACTGCGAACCATCGTCCAGATAGACCTTGAATCCATTGTATTCCGGAGGATTGTGACTGGCTGTAAGCACCGCGCCGCCCGCCGCTCCAAGATGCCGAACAGCGTAGGAAAGAATGGGCGTGGGCGTTACACCCTGAAAGAGGAAGGCCTTGACTCCCTGGCCGGCTGCCAGTCCTGCCACGAGCTTTGCGAATTCCGGACTCATTCGCCTGGAATCGTGGGCAATTACAATAGAAGGATTGTGATAAGTCTCTTTTATGTATCTTACGAAGCCCAGGGCTGCTCGTCCCACGGTCCATTGATTCAGACGTCCGGGGCCTGTGCCCAGAACGCCGCGCATTCCGCCGGTACCAAAAGCCAGCTTACCGCAAAAAGCGTCGGTGTCCTCGTTGCGAACGCCGGCCCGGTAATCCACGTACACCCGGGCGGCCTGATCGCGAATTTCCAGAGGGAAATTGGGCGCGGCCCAATCCAGGATTCGATTTCGGATCAAGTCTTCTTGATTCTGTTGTTCCATAGTTTTGCCTTGTTCGGATGGGTCCTGCCTGGAAGCACTCTACGTCATTAGACGAATGGCGGTTTTCCGCTCCTGGAAGTAATGGAGCTGGCGCTGGCTACAGTTTCCAGCAATAAATCTTGTGGCTATCCCAGGCTGTCAGGAACATTTTTCGCCGGCAGGAAGCAAGTATTTCAATTGCATAGCAGCCCCGAGGAAGAAAATGCAGGTATGTCCATACATCCCACTGCAATTGTAGATCCCGGAGCCGACATCCATGAAAGCGTGGAGATCGGTCCTTACACCGTAATCGATGGCAATGTAAAGATAGGCGAAGGATGCCGCATTGGTTCCCATGTACGCATCTACGCCCATACCACCATCGGAAAGAACAACAGAATCGATGCCCATGCCATCCTGGGCGCCGACGGCCAGGATCTGGGTTTCGATCCATCCCAGCCCACCGGTCTTTTGATTGGCGACGACAATATCTTCCGGGAACAAACAAATATTCACCGTGCCACGAAGCTGGATCGACCCACAACCATCGGCAACAAGAACTATCTGATGGGGAACTTCCATGTAGGACACGACTGCATCATTGGCGATCAGAATATCCTGGTACATGGCACCGTACTGGCCGGTCATGTGCATATCGGTAACCGGACCCTGATTTCCGGCATCGCCGCCATCCATCAGTTCTGCAACATTGGCGACTATGCCATGGTGGCCGGCTGCGCGAAGATCGTGAAAGATGTGCCTCCTTTTGCAACGGCGGATGGAAATCCGGCTACCATTATTGGTCAGAATGTTGTGGGCATGAAACGGGCCGGAACCACTCCCGATGTGCGTAAACAGATCAAAGCGGCATACGACGTAATCTATCATCAGAAAATGAATACCAGTCAGGCCTTGCAGCATCTGAAGGATCAGGGTAGTCAGCCCCCCGAGATTCAGATGATTATCGAATTCTTTGAGAAAAGCAAGCGGGGAGTTACCGACCATCGCTGATCGGCGCTGTCCACTGTAGCGCCTTCCGTTGCATTGTTGACATCTTTTCTCCGAACTTGCCGGCACAGGGCACAAGGACAGGTATTCCGGCGGTCCATCGCGTAGAACAGTCACTTGAGAATCAGCAGAGCCGGGATTCTGTGGCCTACCTGTATATCGTGCAGGTAGATATTAGGTTTGCATCGAACCGCAGGGTATGCTACTATGGTGTACCTGAAAGCCCGCATCAAGGGTTTCGGGGCGACGGCGGCCCGGGATGGGGAAGTGCCGTAGCGCTCCAGAAGGAAAAAAATCTGAACTGCCTCTTTCCCGGGGATCCGGGCAAAATCGGCATAACAGGAGACTGTAATGAGCGAAGAAAACATCAATGAAAATGGAGCCGGCGCCACCGGCGAAAAACTGAAGCAGGGTTATGAGCAGTTGAAGGGTCAGGCCCAGAAAGCGAAGGCTCGTGCCCATGAATCCTATGAGCAGGCTCGAGCTCGAGCAGCAGTGTATGGCGAAGGAGCTCAGGAATTCGTGGATGCGGCCGGACAATACGTAAAAGAAAATCCGGAGCGATCCACATTGATTGCCGGAGTTACCGGACTCGGATTCGGACTACTGCTGGGCTTGCTTATCGGTCGCAAGAACTGATATGCCACGACGAAGCAAAGCAGGGCATTCATCCGACCTGGACCAGGATCGGATGAATGCAGAGCTGGCCCGAAACCTCCCTCTGTTTCGGAGCCTTGCTCAGAACCTGGCCGCCTATCTCTTTGATAGGTCTGCCTACCTTCGTTCTCTGCGGGCTTACGTGGACTATCAGGTAGAGTTCCGCGCCGGCAAATGGATGGGAGGAACTGCCTTTCTGATTCTGGGAGTCTTCTTCCTGATCGGAGCTTGCTTTGCTCTGATGTTTTCTCTGTATCAGCTCCTAAAGGATTACACCGGCAATGTAGCTCTCTCTGCTTTTATTGTCAGCTGGGTCTGCATTTTCCTCGGTTTTGCCTTCTTGCTCTTTTCCAGGAACAACTACGTTGGCCTGGCCCGTGGAATGACCTACAAAGAATGGAAAAACAAAGAGGATCATACAGGTTCCCGGTAGTTACAGCCGATAATAGTATGCGAAGAGGTATTGCTTGGATAGCCTGTACACATATTGCCGCCTGCTGGGCGTTCGTCCCGGCGACTCGGCCGAGGCTGTGAAGCGGGCCTTCCGTGAGAAGATCAAGCAATGCCATCCCGATCGCCAGGGGAATGAAGACCAGGCCCGCGTACTGATTGAAGCTTACGATGCACTGAAATCCGGTGTTCCAGTAATGGAAACAACGCCGGGTGGGGCCCGCATCTATCGCAAGCCTACCCGCGCCGAGCAGAATCGACCCCATTATGCACATACAGGAAGTCCGGGCCAGCCAGGGCACAATGGCTATGCAGGGACGTCCGGGGCCCAGTCCAGCGCTGGCGGTTACACCGCCGGTTATCGTGCCGGCGCCGAGCTATTTCGATCGGTGATGGGCGGCACAGCCGAACCGACAGGAATTCATTCCATTCTTAAGCGGCGCTCCTCTCCTGCGGCCGATGTTCCAGGTTTGGAATTCTTTCGAAGGGCCGAGGATGAGCTGGAACGTACTGTTCGTCGATTCGAAGGACAGAAGCATCGAAGCAAACGCTACTGGGCCCGGGACTACATTACAGGGATTGTTCGCGTTCAAATACTCTACCGCGATGTGATAAGCCGCTATCCCATGCTGGCAGGCCGCGCCAGAGAAAGAATGCATTCTCTGGAAAGGCTTCTACTTGAACTGCGTACTCTTGCACGATAACCTCACAGTCCCTGGTAATCCTTCAGGCGTCCCGATGGAGCGCCCATAGCTTCTCCCTTTTCCTGGCCTTACCGGCAATAATCTTTCTGCTCTCCTGCGAAAGAGTCCATTACATGGAGGCGATGGTCTAATGGATAATCTCTGCATCACTCTTTTCGCGCACCGAGCCCGCAATGGCTATGGCGGCGAAGAAGATCGTAATATCCTTGATGATATACTGACCGGCAATCGTTGGAGCGAAGGGGAATTCCTGCCAGCAAACTTCCGGAAGGAGAAAAAGGGCCAGGATGGAGCCCGGCAAGCGCATAAGAAGCATTACAATGGCCGCACGGGCCAGAGGGCGCACAAGAAGGCAGAGACCAATGGAAAGTTCCAGTGAACCCAGCATGGGTATGATCTCCTGGGGATCCCCCCAGTAGATTGTATGAGCAATAATGGATGTGGCTGTCTTATGGCCCACCAGTTTGAGCGATCCAAACCATACGAATAAAAGGCCCAGGGAAACCCTGTGGGTATAATGGCCATACCGCTTGAAGATTCGGGCAATGCGATGGTCCAGGTGATCGATATGCTGCTTCATCTGTAATTCATGACTGCAGGGCTGCATCGCACGGAGCAACCAGGTTTTTTCCTGCAATCAGAAACCTCACCGCCCGGTTCCCTGGCACTGTTCGCCCGGTGTGAGGATTATTCGGGAACATTCCGAAACTGTATTAGCTTCCCTGAATCACATTTCGAAAATCAAAATCATAGGAGTCGCTCTTTAAAGGAAGATCAAAACCTACCATTTCCAGAGTGCGATCTTCGCGGGCTGCATCCACCGATTGGGCCTGCACTGCATTACTTCCTATCATATGACGGAAAACTCCAGGAAGGCGTAGCTGAAGGTTTCTGAACGGAGGGGAATAGTCCCCTTCTTCCACGCGAATCTGAATCTGCAACTGGCCGGTTCGGTTCTGGCGGCCGCTGATTTCTACAATCATGGGTTTTTGCTGCCAGGTCAGTCCATCGTCCAGAATAACCTTGCCGCTTACATCGCCGCCAGGGTACACTTCTACAATTAGTCCTGCACGAATGCTCTCTTCGGCGTTGCGACGCGCCGGGCATACGGGCAATGCGGCGCCCCCTCGAACAAAGAGAGGGAAGTAACCCGGTCGAGTGTCAAAGAAAAAGGTCTGATCTCCCTGAAATCGTCGACCGCTTTCGAACTCGAACCATTCTCCAGGGGGCAAAAGAACTTTGCGTTTTTTCAGACCGGGCCGGAGCACGGGGCAGACCAGCAATTCCGGCCCCAGAAAGAACTGATCTTCTGCAGCATCCTTCATGTTCGGGAAATGATACCACAGCGGGCGAACCAGTGGCTCTCCGGTTTCATGGGCCGTTCGCATCAGCCCATTAAAATAATGCATTAGTCTATACCGGCGATTGGCATGCTTTCGCGCTATGTTAAGTACCTCTTCGCCAAAGCTCCAGGGCTCTTGCGAATAACTGTAGAGAACAGTGTGCACGCGAAAGAAGGGCATGAGTGATCCAAGTTCCATCCAGCGAGCAAAGAGTTCCTTATTCTTGATGATCTTGATAGCTCCCATTCGCCCGGGGCCGCTGCAGAACCCTCCAACGTCGGCGCCGCAAAAGGGTACGCCGGAAAGTCCCAGGTTCAGGACCATGTTCAGGTTTTGCCGTAGATGTTCCCAGCTACTATGGTTGTCGCCGGTCCACAGAGCTGCATATTTCTGGATTCCGGAATAGCCGGATCGGCTTAAAACGAATGGTCTTTCCTTCGGTTTCCAGCGACGAAAGCCGTCGAAGGTGGCCTTCGCTTCATAGTTGGCGTAGAGATTTCTGTATTGTAGATGGGAACCGGACTGATGGCGAATCGGCTCGTCCAGGGGTTCGGCCACGCTGCCGATCTGAAGGACAGGCTCATTCATATCGTTCCAGATGCCACTGATACCGGCATCGAACAGCGTCTTATGATGGCTGGCCCACCAGATCCGGGTTTTCTCTTCAATAAAATCAGGAAAGACGGTAGAACCGGGCCAGACCTTGCCGACGTAATTCTCATCGGAATCCTGAACCTTGCAGTACATATCCTGCTTCAATCCGTCCAGGTAAACCGAGTAATCATCACCCATATAAACGCCGGGATCCACTATGGCTACCGTGCGAATGCCTTTTTCGGCAAGGGAGCGATTCATTGCAGGAGGGTCCGGAAAGCGCTTATTGTTCCAGGTGAAGACTCGATAGCGGTCCATATAGTGAATGTCCAGATGGATTGCATCGCAGGGCAGATCGTGGGCACGAAAACTTTCTGCGATTTCCATTACCTTTTCTGCGGACTTGTAGGACCATCGTGATTGATGGAAACCCAGCGCCCATACCGGAGCATGAAAGGGGCGTCCGGTAAGCTCCGTGTAGCTGCGCAGGATCTCGGCCACCGATCCGGTGAAGACAAAGACATCCAGCGGATGTGCCATCTCCGGTCGGTAATGCCGAACCAGTATGGAGGAGCCGTCGGCGCTGGTTGTGTCACTACTGGTTGTAATATCCAGGGGATAGGAACTATGGAGAAAGAAGGCGCGGAAATGATTGTCCTGCCGCATCAAGAAGAAGGGAAAAGCGGAATAGCTCTGATCCTCTGTGGCATAGAACTGCGTATCCATGGTTCGCAAGAGAAAATGCTGATTCAATCGGTTGTATGCCCCGGAGGCCGCGCCCATTCCGTAGATCTCTTCGTCGGCTCCGATGGAGAAGCGAATGGATTCCAGGGGAAATTCACCGTTTCGGGTCTGTCCGGAAATCAGTTCTCGATCATCCTGGTCCAGCCGGAAGATTCCGGTGGGAGGATCAAAAATGAAGCGGTAGTTCCTCTTGCGGGCCACAGCCTTTCCCTCCGCATCCCGGTGCACGGGTATAGCCTGATAGCTTTCCGTATCGAGCTCCGGATTTTGAGGAAAGCCCGAAGCTGGTTCCGGGAAAATGCAAAAGCGGAATGCATGACTTCCGGCCATCTGTGCCATTACGCTATGATTGCTGCGTTCCTCTGGTTCGGACATACCTCTCCCGCTGGAAAAAAACTTTTCCTTTGATCTACCTTTGACAGGGTAGACCACCGTATTGATTATCGGACCCTGATTATGCAAAAAGAAAGACCTCTGTACCGCAATTGGAAACTGTATCTGTCCCTCGTAGGGCTTCTGGCTCTGGGCTACGTCCTGCTCCCTGATCAGGCCTATGAATATCATAGCCAACTCAGCCAGGAGCAAGCGGCAAGCTTTGATCAGTATCTGGAGAATCGTCTTCGGGAATCAGCTTCGCTCAAGGCCAGGCCCGGAAACGAGGAAAAGCTGATTCGGTACGCCGAGAAGACGCCCATCGCCTTCATGTATGTTCACGGTTACGGCGCTTCCAGAGCGGAGGGCGAGATGGTAATGGATGAGGTAGCCTCCCGTCTCCAGGCCAATACCTTCTATCTCAGGTTGCCCGGTCATGGTACCAATATGGATGATCATGCCTCCGTTGTTATGTCCGATTACCTGGACTATGCCACCGACGCTCTCATGATGATGGACAAACTGGGAGACAAAGTCATTGTTGTGGGCACCAGTATGGGCGGATTGATATCTACCTACCTGGCCGCCCATTATCCGGACAAGGTGGATGGCCTGATTCTGGCCTCGCCCTTCTATGAATTCCGGGATAAGACCGGTAACGTGCTGGGTTTTCCGGGGGGCCTTGCGCTGGCGGAGATGGTCAACGGAGGCGAAATTCGGGACTCATCCCGGGATCCCAAAAACCCCCGCTCCGTAGACGGATATGAGAAATACTGGTACACCACTCAGTACATGTCTGCCCTGGTGCCACTCTACAATCTTAAGGCTTATGTGGCTCGAAATGCAACATTTGAAGCTGTGCAGTGCCCGACGCTGATGCTATATTACTATAAGAGCGAAGAAGAGCAGGATCCAACGGCGGACGTAGATGCGATGCTGGAGGCGTTTGCCCGTTTTGGCGGCCATCCATTGAACCGATCCGTGGCCATCGAAGATGGGGCGCATGTGCTTATGAGCGAATACGTGAAAACAGACAAGGAGCGCATTTTGACGGAAATCCTGCAATTCGTAGAAGACTTTCAAAATTACAGCGAATCTTCGGATAAGTGACCGGGAAGGTCCGAAATGCACGCATATATTCTTCTAATAACCGACGATGACGATCTCAAAGCCGTAGTTCGCGAGGTGCTCGAGGCCGACGGTCATGTCTTTGAGATTGTTGGCGCAACCGAACCCATCGGTCCCAACTATTGTCTGGTTATTGCCGGTCCCGACCTGGAAGGATGCACCATCGAAGAGAAGCTGAAGGACGTTCCTGGAATCCCTCCGCGGATGCTGTACCTGCGCTATCAGCACGAGCCGTTCAAAGGCCGCTGCACCAAATGCCAGACACTAACCCTTCCCATGGATATGCTCAGAATTCGCGACCATATACGTGAAATGATGAAGGTCGAATTCGTGGATTGAGCGTCCGGCCCGAACTCGGTGCCCCAACGTCGCTTACCATCCCAAATATTCCTTTGACGGACCATTCAGAGAGCCTATTCTGGAACTTCCCTCTCGGACGGAGCGCATATCTCATGGGAACTCCGAGAATATTTGGATTTTCGTGATCTGAAACCGTATGAGCGAAGAACAGAAATGGAAAAGAATGCTGGCCGTGGCGCTGGAAGAAGCCCGGGAAGGCTACCGGGAAGGGGGCGTTCCAGTAGGGGCCGCGCTTTTTGATTCTGAAGAAAACCTGCTGGGTCGTGGCCGTAACCAAAGGGTCCAGCAGGGCGATCCTTCCGTGCATGGCGAAACAGATGCATTTCGCAAAGCGGGACGCCAGAAAAGCTATCGGGACAAGGTGATGGTGACCACCCTGGCTCCCTGTTGGTACTGCAGCGGCCTCATTCGCCAGTTTAACATTGGAACAGTTGTGGTGGGCGAAAGCAGGACCTTTGCCGGAGGACTGGACTGGTTGCGCAAACATGGTATCCGGGTGATCGATCTTGATTCCCAGGAATGCAGAGAGCTTATGGAACGCTTTATTCAAGAAAATCCTGAAGTATGGAACGAGGATATTGGTGAGGACTGACCCTGTCAGGGTTTGCCCGCTCATTGTAGCCAACATGCATCCGTTTTTCTCTCCTATTGCAAAGACCAAAGCCAGTCCAATCGACAGCGCTCGTCCTCGGATCCTTTCTCATTTGTCCCATTGGGTCCAGGCGGGCCTTTGCAGCGCCGCAGTCCTGATACTCTTTGCCGTAGCCGGGCCATCTCTGCGAAGCGAGGAGCCGGCGGGGCGGACCGAGGATTTCCAGGGCACAAAGAGGCCCGGGGAGTTCACCGAGTCCAGAGAGCCCGGTTCAGAGAAGGCCTACGGCGAAGAATTGGATCGCGTCCGGCTACAGCTCAAATGGAAGCATCAATTTCAGTTCGCAGGCTACTACGCAGCCCTGGAAAAAGGCTACTACCGAGATGCGGGTCTGGATGTGGAAATCCTGGAGGCGAAGGAAGGTCAGGAGACCATCCATGAGGTGTTGGAAGGCCGGGCCGATTTCGGAGTGGGCACCACAGATCTGCTTCTCTTGCGACAAAAAGCGGAGCCGGTGGTCGTTCTGGCGGTGATTTTTCAGCATTCGCCCCTGGCGCTGCTTCTGAGAGCAGATTCTGGAATTCAAACGTTGCATGGATTGGCCGGGCGCCGGGTCATGATTGAGCCTCATTCTGCGGAGCTATTTGCCTACCTGAATCGCGAAGGGGTACCTCTGCATACAATGGAACTTCCTTCCCATACGTTTGACATTCGTGCCCTGCGCGAAGGCAGCGCCGATGCCATGTCGGTGTACACCACCGATGAGCCCTTCGCATTGCGAAAAGCGGGCATTCCGTACATGCTCTTTTCTCCGCGTTCGGCCGGCATCGATTTCTACGGAGATAATCTATTTACCACGGAAGAGCAGATCCACAACCACCCGGAGCGTGTGCGAAAATTTCGTGAGGCCAGTCTTCGGGGCTGGCGCTACGCCATGGATCATAAGGAAGAGATGATCCGTCTGATCTATGATCGCTATTCTACCCGACACAGTGTGGATCATCTGCGATTCGAAGCGCAGCAAATGGAATTGCTTATGCCGGACATTGTGGAAATCGGTCACATGTTTCCGGGCCGCTGGAAGCACATTGCCAGCGTCTATTCGGAGTTAAACATGATGCCCCGGGACTATGATCTTCAGGGTTTCCTCTACGATCCAGACCCGGCCGCAGATCTTACCTGGTTGTACATTAGCCTTGGAATTCTTGCGGCCCTGGCAGCGGCCATTTCCGCCGTAGCGCTAAAGATCCATGCCTTGAATGTGAATCTTCGGCGAAGCGAAAATCTGCGAATGGAAGCCGAAAGGATTATCCAACATGACCTGAAAAGTCCACTGAGCGTTGTTCTGGGCTACTCCGATATGCTCATTGCGGAAGCCGGCGATTCGCCCCACAAGGATGTGTACCTTCAGCTGCATCGATCTGCTTCGCAAATGCTTGAAATGGTAAGCCGCTCTTTAGACATCTTTGAGATGGAAAGCGGCGATCATCAACTGGCCCGAAATCCAGTGGACCTTACCTTGCTTGCTCAGGAAGTGATTGCAGGATTCTCCCGCATGGCTCGATCCAAAGATATTCAGATCGCCGGGGCTGTGGGTACAACCCGTCTGGAGAATGCGGCGCCCTGTATCTTATCCGGCGACGGCCTCTACCTCAAGACGATGCTGGAAAACCTGGTCAAGAATGCGATTGAAGCGGCGCCGGGTGGTTCTACGGTGACTGTGCAACTGGAATGCCCGGAAAACGCTCGGCAAAAACAGGAATTTCGCATAGTGTTGCATAACGAAGGCGCTATTCCGGAATCCGTACGCGCCAGCTTCTTTGATCGTTACTCCAAGGGCTCACAGTCAAGAGGGACTGGCCTCGGTACCTACAGCGCTCGTCTCATCGCGCGAGCTCATGGAGGCGATATTCGGTTCAGCACCGACGAAAGCATGGGCACCGAGCTGATTGTAACTCTGCCCGGGGTCTGATAGCGATTCGCTGTCCACCGATCGGGCTTTCATGGCCAGGGAATTCGGACATTCAAGAGTCCGTGAATGGTCCGCCAAAAATTCGCTCAGAGATCCTTCTTCATGAACACGCATCCATGGCCGGGCGGATAATCCGGCAGTTCGCCAAATACCTCATAGCCAGCCTTTTCGTAGAATCCTCTTGCCTGAAAGGCGAATGTGTGGCCCCAGATGATGTTGCATCCCAGGTTGCGCGCCTCGTCTTCTGCGGACTGCAACATCCGGCTTCCCAGACCCTGTCCCTGCCTTCGAGGATCTACCCACAGGCATTGTAGATTCATCCCTCCGAAATACACCAGAGCCAGAAGTCCTGCGGCCAGGTTTTCTTTTCGGGCATCCAGAGGATCGGTACTTTCATTTTCTGCCAGGATAGCCAGCGAGGTTACCTCTTCCAGCGTCGGATTCGCCAGGCGCTTCATGCTTTCCGACTGGAGGTTCTTCCAGAGCGTTTCCTGTAGTTCCACGGATGGATCCAGAATCCTGCGAAACGAAAATTCCATGGCCAGAGGTGAATCAACCTTCACAGGTGTCCTTGAGATTTTCTCAGATGAAGCAGTAATGGCGCGATATCAATGGCATGGCACCATCAGCTCCCATCACGGATCAAAAACTCATTGTCCATCTCTCAGAAAGCAACTTACTACGGCATGAACACGCATGCCAGACGGTCGCCACGACTGAGGCGCTGGGATGACTTTCCATGGTACTGGGATTGGCCCTGGGACTTACCTTTGTCCCGGGATACTCGTTCGATATCGCCCTTCACCCAACCTTTCTGGGGATTGTTGTGGCAATCGCCCTGCAGCTTGATTCGGTGGCCGGCTGGGACAATTCTGTAAGAAGCCGGGAGGCAGTACTTTCACTACTATGCTGGCTTTCGCTACTGGCTTGCGGCTGGAATCGTTCTTCATGGTGTTTTCTGGGACGGCATGCACATCTTACTCCAGGCCAGCTTTATGCCGGCCTGGTATCCGCCTGCCTGCCTTGTCGTGGATCTGGGCTGGGCCAGCTATGTATTCCTGCGTTTTCGCTGAGAACAGCGCAGCCAGGAAATGAACGGAGCAAAATTAGCATGAGCGCAGGAGCGCAAGGCTACCCCAAATTTCTCTGTTACACTTGCCTTCTGAGGCCAGTTTTGCATATTGAGTTCAGAGATGGCAGCCACACAAAACTTACACGTACGATCCTTTGAAAAACTTCGCCCGGCCACCGAGCTACTGAAGGCGATACCGGCCTCCGCTGAAATCAGCAAACTGGTAAGCGAAAGCCGGGCAACCATTGCCCGTATCCTCTCCGGCGACGATCCCCGATTCATGGTGATTTCCGGGCCTTGCTCCATCCATGACGAAAAGGCGGCCTTTGAATACGCGGAACGATTCGCAGCACTCAGCAAAGAAATCGACGATAAGATCTATCCTGTCATGCGAGTCTACTTCGAGAAGCCCCGTACCACAGTGGGCTGGAAAGGACTGATTAACGATCCAAAAATGGACGGCTCCTACGACATCAATGCAGGACTGGAAAAGGCCAGGCGCATCCTGCTTCGCATTCTTGAGCTAGGATTGCCCACTGCCACCGAATTTCTGGATCCATTTGTGCCTCAGTACACCGGCGATCTTGTTTGCTGGGCGGCCATTGGAGCGCGTACTACAGAATCTCAGACTCATCGCGAGATGGCCAGCGGCCTTTCCATGCCTGTAGGCTTCAAAAACAATACCGATGGTAATGCTCAGGTTGCGCTGGAAGCGGTGGAGTCAGCCGCGCATCCGCACAATTTTTTGGGTGTGGACGAAGATGGCGCCGTAAGCGTTGTGCGAACCACCGGAAATCCGCATTGCCACATCATTCTGCGGGGTGGGCGAAACAAACCCAACTACGACGAAGCAAGCGTAGCCGAGGTTATGGAAGCGCTTAAAAAATCAAAGTGCGCGAACCGAATCGTTGTGGATTGCTCCCATGCAAACTCCGGAAAGCAACACGGAAAGCAAGAGATTGCTCTTCAAGAAATTGTGGCCCAGCGAAGAGCCGGAAATGACTTCCTTGTAGGTACAATGCTAGAAAGCCATCTCTTTGAAGGAAATCAAAAGATTCCCGACGATTTGAAAGATCTAAAGTACGGCGTTTCGGTCACCGATGCCTGCATCGATTTTCCTACCACCGAGCGATTGTTGCGCGATGCCCATGCGAATCTGAGCCCGGTGCCCGCCGGAGTCTAATGGCATAATGGCAGGCCGGCAGGCAAGTCAAACAGCCACTGTTTTCTCGAAATAGGCCCTCCAATAACTTCGTGGCTGGATATCTCGCAGTCTTATGGATCCGATTAAGTTTGCCGCCCCTTTGAAATGGAACAAAGGATCCGTGGCAAGAATTGCCGCGGATTGCATCGGGTCGCGTCGTCCTGGCTGAATGCATCGCTCTACAAAGAAACAGGAGCGAAATCTACATCTCTGCAGTTCATGCCGGAGGCAACGTTTAAAGGCGAGGAACCATCAAGCGATACGCGTACTATGCTCTGGATTCCTGCGTCGCAATAGTAGAGGTAGGGACTGGATGGATGGAAAGCAACTCCTCTACCGCTGCCTATGCTCGAAACCAGCAGCGTTTCATTGTTGCCATCAGTCTTTATGCTTCGTAATTCTCCACTAACTCTGTCCAACCAGAAGAGTTTTTGCCCGCCATTGTCCAATTCGATGTCTTCCACTCCAGCGCTAATGCTGGGAACTACAGCTGTAGGTCCCGAGCCGTCCATGTTGTAGCGAACAATTTGGCCCGAATTTGCAATATACTGGAAATCGTTTATTTCATCTATGTCCATGCCCAGGGGACTGGCGGGACCGTGAACGTTTGCATAATTGGATCCATCCAGGTCAGTGGTATCTACCTGGCCACTGCCGTTATCCGAGTAGTAGATCTTCCCTTCTTTTTCAACGACCACCAGAGAGTAGATGTCGGCGAACATGTTGCTAATCTGTACGCTGCTGCCAGTCTCGATGGAAACCGAATAGACAGTGCTCGCATCGGTAGCATACAGCGTTTGACCATCCGATGTAAATGCAAGACGTAATGGTGATGTCCCCAGGTTGACAACGGTCTCCGGCTGAGTCGATCCCGCTTTCAATCGATAGATATTGTTGGTGTTTATGTCTCCCCAGTAGACCGTAAGAGGGGCCCGGGTTGCCTGGAGATCGAACAATACCAGGAGGGCGCTGTCCGAACAGCCCGGATCTTCCTGGCGGCAATCCAATCGGCCTGGTTGGCAGGCGGGAAGAGCCAGCGTTGCTAACGTTACCAGCAGAGCGAACATGGACCTGCAACTACTGCGGCGTGCGGAAGGTTCCGGGCACCATATCCCGGGGCTAACGCATCTCGTATGGAGCCTCCGGAGCATTCCTTAAAAGTGGCTCAGGAATTGGGAAAATGCAAGAAAAAAAGAGAAGTTGGACGTTAGGATTTGCGATGGCTGAGGAGCGAATCGGGATCGCAGATGGGACCAGGTTGATTCTGCGCGGATTTTCCGACGATTTGAAGCGAAAACCGGACTCGCTTCGCCGCCGGCCGGGAGTCACTCCGGGCCGGCATGCGGCATTTTTCGCTTTGAATCAGTATCGAGCCCCTACAGCCGCATCCATGGGAAAGGCCTGGTCGATTAGAGACAATTCCTCCTTGCTGAGTTCCATGTCCAGGGCGCCCAGATTCTGCTCCAGGTACTTGCGATGCTTGGTGCCGGGAATGCTTACCACGTCCTTACCCCGGGAAAGCACCCAGGCCAGGGCCAGCTGGGCAGGGTAGACGCCTTTCCGTTCGGCGATTTCTTTGATCTTTTCTACCAGAGCCAGGTTCTTCTTAAAGTTTTCGCCGGCGAAGCGAGGATTGTTT
>JAGRNE010000052.1 GCA_020440915.1 Leptospiraceae bacterium
GGTTTCCACCGCATTAACTGCGCCGGATTCCGGGGATCCAGGATCGGACAGTTCGGAACAGATCAGATAGGACTTTTTTTTATCCGGGCCAAGAATGCCAGGTATTTCCACTGAAAAGGGATCCTGCAGAGGATAAAGTACCGGTCCGCGAAAACGATGGTGAAAGCCGTAAAGAACGGGCGCGCCAGGAGGGTCGCCGTATTGGATGGTAAGCGCAATAAGCCGATTGTCTCGACGTATCAGGCAGCCGGAAGAACCGGCAGTAATCTTTCGGCCAACGATCCATCGAAATGGATGGGATAGAAGTATTAGCTCCCAGAGAAAATCGTTTCCATGCACAGGTTCTTTCCAGGCAAAAAACCCGCCCTAAGGAAGGGCGGGTTTTGAGTATCAAAGGCTTCTCTTCTGAAGGCTTCGCTTATCAATCGTACATTGTTTTGATAAGATCTTCGTACTTATCGGTAACAACGTGCCGTTTGATCTTGAACAGATTGGTAAGCTCATCCCCAACTTCGAAAGCCTTGGGAAGCAGACGAACGTCTACAACCTTCTCGAAGGACTTGAAGCCCGCTTCGCTGGAAACCAGCTTCTTGACTTCGTTTCGGAGTAGTTTGGCTACCTCTTCGTTCTTCGCTATCTCTTCCAGGGTTTCGCCGTAATCCTTGAATTGCTCCAGAGAAGGAACAACCAGGGCTGCCAGGTATTTCTTGTCCTGACCTACGACCATTACCTGATCGATAAGCGGAGATTCCGAGAGCTTGTTCTCGATTGGGACCGGCTCCACGTTTTCGCCACCCAGAAGAACTACGGTTTCCTTGGATCGACCAACAATCTTCACTGTATTGTTGTAGGTAATCATCCCAAGGTCGCCGGTGTTCATCCAGCCGTCTTTGAGCACTTTGTCGGTAGCTTCAGGATTCTTGTAATATCCTCGCATTACCTGAGGCCCTCTTGCATGGATCTCCCCTTTCACTCCTCGCTTGTTAGCTCCGCCCTTTTCAGTGGTGAAGATGATATTTCCGTTGGAAATATCTACAATGCGAATGTCTGTGTCAGGATAGATTGGTCCTACCGAGCCAATAACAAGCTTGCCCCATGTACGCACAGCCAGTACCGGACAGGTCTCGGTCATGCCATAGCCTTCCAGCACCGGAATACCGATGTTGTTGAAGAACTCATCCACATGGATGGGCAATGCTCCACCACCGGAAACGGATCCACGGAGCTTTCCGCCAGTAGCCGCTCGAATCTTTCGCAGAACGATCAGGTTCAGCAGGCCATACGGAAGAACAAAGATGAACCAGCGGAAGATATTCCAGATTCCTATAAGCATAGAAACTATTGGATTTCTTCCTGTGGTATCCAGCTGCTTGAAGGATAGAAAGCGCACGGCGCCTTTTATCTGTCGAGAGCAGAAGTAAGCCGCTTTGAACAGCCCGCGAGCCACACCGGGTCCGCTTTCCACTTTTTGCTGAATACCGCTGTAGATGCTTTCCCACAGACGAGGCGCACTGGCCATGAAAGTGGGCTTTACAATTGCCATGTCTTCGCGCAGGTTTCGCACATTCGTATAGTAAGTGCAGCAACCTCCGCCAATGGCGATCATCTCAAATACTCGTTCGAAAACGTGCCATACTGGTAATATGGAAAGAATTCGGTCGGAAGTAGTGATATCGATAGGAATGTTCTCTACCTGGGACACCATGCTTGAATGCCTGAGCATAACGCCTTTCGGCGCGCCGGTGGTACCGGAAGTATAGATCATTGTAAATAGGTCATCGGGCTTGATTTGCGCCATGCGCTCCTCTGCTCGACGATCCCCGTTTGCACGTAGTTGTTTGCCTTTCTCCAGGAGGTCATACAATCGCAGAACACCGTCCGGTACCGGAGTGTCCTTATCCATCATGATGATGGTTTGAATGTTTGGCAGTTTATCTTTGTTCTTTTGAACTCGGTCCAGAACGGCCTTGTTCTCAACAAAGACTACCTTCGCATCCGAATGCGGTAAAATGTATGTGACGTCAGCATCAGTTACGTCCGTCCCCCTGGGTACATCCGCCGCGCCCGCAATCAGAATGGCATAATCGGATACGATCCATTCCAATCGGTTGTCGGCAAGTAGCCCCACGTGTTCTCTCGCCTGAACACCCAGGTCAATTAGACCTGTTGCCAGGTTAAGTCCCATTTCGTACAGTTCTTTGAACGAAACGGCTTCAAAAACCTTGTCTTTGTTCCTGGTTGCAAATGCAGGTTTGTCGCCGTAAGTGTCGGCGGCCCACTTGTACATCTGAGCCAGGTTTGTAGCGTTTATCTTTATAGCCACACCAGACCTCCAGAATAAGCTGGCGTAAGGATCATAGGAATAGAGCAAAATGTCAACCTTTTACATGAGATACCGCGAAAGAAGAAGTACGATCCGGTCTCTGCTCTGTGTTGGCCTGGATCCGGATCCAGAGAGATTGCCCGAAGGATACCCCCATGAGCCCCGGGGATTGCAGGAGCACCTGCAGCACATAGTAGAAGCTACTGCGGATCTTGCCCTCGCTTACAAGCCCAATGCCGCTTTCTTCGAATCCATGGGAGGGGAGGGCTGGCAAATCCTTAAAAAGACCATCGATTTCATCCGATCTGCATCGCCAGACAGTCTGGTGGTGCTCGATGCAAAGCGAGGAGATCTGGGGAATACTGCATCGCACTATGCCAGGGCTGTATTTGACGAACTGGATGCCGATGCTGTTACTTTGAATCCCTATATGGGGCGCGAAAGCCTGGAACCTTTTCTGGAGAGGAAGGACCGGGCGGCCTTCGTATTATGTCTAACTTCAAATAGCGGCGCCAGAGATTTCCAGTATCATGGCGAACCGCCTCTGTATCAAAGGGTGGCCGGGCTCTGCAACCAATGGCATGAAGAGTCCGGAAATCTCGGACTGGTTGTGGGCGCCACCCGGGATCCTGGAGAGCTTGCGAAGGTCCGATCCCTGGCCCCGGAAATGATCTTTCTGGTTCCCGGAATTGGAAGTCAGGGCGGCGACCTCAAGGCAGTTCTTGAATCCGCCGGGCCGGATTTATTGATCAATTCCAGCCGATCCATTCTGTATGCATCGCACCAAAGATCCGGAATCCAGGATGCCGCCCGAAAAGAAGCTATGAACCTGGTGGAAGTCATGCAAGATTATTCATTCTCCCGGAGCGAGTAAGGGGGATCTGTTTGCTCTTTCTGGCCGGCTGCGCCGCGCTAGCGCCACGGCTTTGCTCTGAAACAGACACATTGAATCCGGATTCCTACTATAATCTTCGATTTTTTCTTTACGCAGCAGCGTACGGAGAAAGCCTGTGAACGGTCCCTCCATCTGAAATACGGAGTGTTACGCACCTCTGTGCGTCGGGGGCTTGCCTCAGATAATGCGTACCGAATATAGAATAGAAAAGCCTTTCGGGCGCGCCAGGAGAAACGGTTAATGATCCTAAAACGTCTTTTCGGTTCATCAATAGGACGAAAGATCCTAGTTGCAATCACCGGTCTGTTACTCATTGGCTTTGTCATTGGACATATGCTGGGTAACTGGAATATGTTCTTTGGTCGGGAGGAAATGAACGCCTATGCCGCTTTCCTCAAGAGTATTCCCGGACCGCTATGGACGGCTCGTATCGGATTGATTGTCATCTTTGTTCTGCACATCATCATAGCATTGAAGCTCAAGATGGAAAACAGCGGAGCGCGCCCGGTAGGCTATAAGAAGAACAATACACAGCGAGCTTCTGCTGCCAGTAGA
The DNA here is from genome assembly GCA_020440915.1 of Leptospiraceae bacterium. Classification (GTDB taxonomy): domain Bacteria; phylum Spirochaetota; class Leptospiria; order Leptospirales; family Leptonemataceae; genus UBA3465. The sequence goes on from JAGRNE010000052.1 coordinate 3,774, forward strand.
TTTATGGCGCAGACCGGTCTGTTAATTCTGGCCTTCGCAATCTATCATTTGCTTCACTTTACTTTTGGTCAGATTGAGCCGTCCGGCTTTGCTCTGCACGATGATCAGGGGCGCCATGACGTATATGGAATGGTAATTCATTCCTTCAGCAATCCGGCCATTGCGGCCAGCTACGTAGTGGCCATGTTCTTTCTGGCCATGCACCTGGTGCATGCAGTGCAAAGCATGCTCCAGACTTTTGGACTAACCGGCGAGCAGAGCAGACCGACTGTAGAGAAGATTTCCATTGGCTTTGCAATCTTTATCTTTGCAGGTTATTCCGCCATTCCGGTGGCAATACTTTCAGGCCTGGTTCGATAAGGCCGATTCCAGTAATTAATTGAGGGAGAAATCATGTCGCTGAATTCCAACATTCCTTCCGGTCCGGTGGACCAACAATGGGAGAAGCATAAATTTGATCTGAAGCTGGTGAACCCGGCCAACAAAAGAAAGTTTCATGTTATCGTTATCGGTACCGGCCTGGCCGGAGCCAGCGCGGCCGCCAGTCTGGCCGAACTGGGCTATAACGTTAAGGGCTTTTGTTTCCAGGACAGTCCGCGAAGGGCCCATAGTATTGCGGCTCAGGGCGGAATCAATGCTGCCAAGAACTATCAAAACGACGGCGATAGCGTCTACAGGCTTTTCTACGACACGGTCAAAGGCGGAGACTTTCGCTCCAGAGAAGCCAACGTATACCGTCTGGCTCAGGTAAGCTTAAATATCATTGACCAGTGTGTTGCTCAGGGCGTACCGTTCGCGCGCGAATATGGCGGCTATCTAACCAACCGCTCCTTTGGCGGAGCACAGGTAAGCCGGACTTTCTATGCTCGCGGACAAACCGGACAGCAGCTTCTGCTGGGCGCCTACAGCGCGCTTTCGCGCCAGATAGGACTGGGCAATGTCCAGATGTATCCCCGAACAGAGATGCTGGATGTGGTTATCGAAGACGGCCGGGCCAAAGGCGTCGTTATTCGAGACCTCAAGACCGGCAAAATTAGCACCCATAGCGGTCATGCAGTGGTCCTGGCAACGGGCGGATATTCCAACGTTTACTTTCTGTCCACCAATGCGATGAACTGTAACGTCACCGCAGCGTTCCGGGCCTACAGAAAAGGGGCCTACTTTGCCAATCCCTGCTATACGCAGATCCATCCCACATGTATTCCGTCCAGCGGCGAATATCAGTCCAAGCTGACTTTGATGTCCGAATCTCTGCGAAATGACGGACGAGTATGGGTTCCCAAAAAGAAAGGCGATACAAGAAGTCCCAACGATATTCCGGAGTCCGAACGCGACTATTATCTGGAAACCAAATATCCGAGCTTCGGAAACCTGGTTCCCCGGGATATCGCCAGCCGGGCCGCCAAGAACGTATGCGATGAAGGTCGGGGCGTGGGCAAAGGGGACAATCCGCGAGCGGTTTACCTGGATTTTCGCGATGCCATCAAGCGCCTGGGCGAAAGCGCGGTCAAAGAGCGGTACGGCAACCTCTTCGAGATGTACCAGAAGATTACCAATGAGAATCCCTATGAGGTTCCCATGCGAATCTATCCGGCTCCCCATTATACCATGGGCGGTCTGTGGGTGGACTACAACCTGATGACCAATGTTCCCGGTCTGTTTGCCATTGGAGAGGCAAACTTCTCCGATCATGGGGCCAACCGCCTGGGCGCCAGCGCCCTGATGCAGGGTCTGGCAGACGGATACTTCGTCCTTCCTTACACCATTGGCGGCTATCTGGCCAATCTGGGCTGGGACCCTGTGAAGTCCGATACCGATGCTTTCAAGCAGGCAAAAGAAGGCGTGGAATCCCAGACCAGGCAGTTCCTTTCTATTAACGGCAATCGCAGTCCGGATTCATTTCACCGTGAACTGGGCGAAATCATGCTGGATAAATGCGGCATGTCCCGAAGCGAAGCCGGTCTGAAAGAAGCCCTGAAACGCATTCCTGAGATCCGCGATGAGTTCTGGAAGAACCTGAAGGTTACCGGTTCCGGCGAACAGCTGAACCAGACCCTGGAGAAGGCCGGACGCGTTGCGGACTTCCTGGATTTTGGCGAATTGATGTGCCGGGACGCTCTGATGCGCGAAGAGTCCTGTGGAGGACACTTCCGGGAAGAGCATCAGACGGAAGAAGGCGAGGCCCTGCGACACGATGATAAATTCACCTTCGTCGGCGCCTGGGAATACAAAGGAGAGGGCGAGCCCACACTCCATAAAGAAGAATTGAACTTCGAAAACGTTAAGCTTACCCAGAGGAGCTACAAATGAAAATCATACTCCATATTTCCCGTCAGAGCGGACCGGATGACAAAGCGAAGATGGTTCGCTACGAGATGCCGGACGTGGACGAACACTGGTCTTTCCTTGAAATGCTGGATGTGCTCAACGAAAGGCTCATCGAAAAAGGCGAAGATCCGGTTACCTTTGATCATGACTGTAGAGAGGGGATATGCGGTTCCTGCGGTTTCGTAATCAACGGCCTGGCCCATGGGCGCCAATACGCTCCGGAAGGGCGCACCACCGTATGTCAGCTGCACATGCACAGATTCAGCGATGGCGATGAGCTCTACCTGGAACCCTGGAGGGCGAAAGCGTTTCCTGTGGTCAAAGACCTTATGGTGGACCGCAGCGCTTTTGACCGGGTCATTCAGAAAGGCGGCTACATTTCCGTAAGCACTGGAAATGCGCCGGATGGAAATGCCATTCCGGTGCCCAAAGACATTTCCGACGAAGCTATGAATGCTGCGGAATGCATTGGTTGCGGGGCCTGTGTCGCTTCCTGCAAGAATGCCAGCGCCATGTTATTTGTTTCTGCAAAAATCAGTCACCTGGGTGTGCTGCCTCAGGGCCAGCCGGAAAGGGATAAGCGTGCTCAGGCCATGGTAGCGCAAATGGACGATGAAGGATTCGGCAACTGCACCAACCAGTATGAATGCGAAGCCGTATGCCCCAAAGGCATCAGCGTAAATTTCATTTCGCGTATGAATGCAGACTACCGAAACAGCATTAACAAGAAGTAAAAGATGAAACCGAATCAACTTACAGCGGCCATGAGCCGGACCATCCTGGTTGCCCTGGCCGCGGCTTCCCTTCTTCTGGCCACCGCCTGCGGTACCTATCAGCCTCCCTACGGCTACATCTACCATAATACACGGATGAACAAGGACGTTTCCGAGGCAACCAACGTTGGCAGTCGCTCCGGTGCCTCCTGCGTCCAATCCTATATGGGGATGATCAGTTTTGGGGATGCCAGCATCAAGGCCGCTGCAGCTGCAGGTGGTATCCAGACAGTGAAAGCCGTGGATTACAGTGAGCTGGCTATCCTCACTTTCTTCTACAATCGCTTCTGCACCATCGCCCATGGAGACTGATGGGCCCGCAGAAGATCTGGAGAAACACAAGGATCTTTTGCGCCGTTTCGTGCGGGCCATTAACGAAGAGGACTGGAGAGGATTGCGAAACGTTCTGCATCCGGATTTTCGTCGCCACAGCCATGCTGCTGGCGAAGCGGCCATAGAAGAAGGGGAAGATCTGGTTCAGTTTTTTCGCGCTCAGCGCCAGGTGTTTCCGGACGGGCAAGAAACCATTCAAGACATTCTGGCCGAAGGGGATCGGGTGGCTGTTCGGCATAGTTTCAACGGTACGCAAGCGGGCGCGCTGGGGCCGTTTCCGGCCTCCGGTAAGAAGCTATCGTCTGAATACATCGCCATATACAGAATCCAGGATGATCGCATTGCCGAATGCTGGGCGGAATGGGATAATTTGAGCGCGCTGGAACAGCTGGGCCATTCGGCTGTGGATCCACAGTAGGTTCGGGTCGAAATTCCGAACAAAGACGAAGCAAAAGCATCCAAATATAAGTAGCGCTCCAGGGGCCAGGCGGCGATTTCGGAGTCGCATTTTGGTTCAGCGGTGCGAAACAGTAAAACGCGGGCTCTGGAACGAGGATCATGGCGCGCGGATCTTTCGTCCCGAGGGCGGAGCAATTCAGGAGATAGAATGTTTTACGAAGTCAAGGGAGTGAAGCAGGAACCTGGAAATCTTCGGCGGCGCTGGTTTCAGGCGGAGGACATGGATTTGATTGTCTGGTTTGAAGGAATTGAACTGGTGAGGTTCCAGTTAAGCTACAACCGTCACCTGGGCGAAAGGTCCATCATCTGGAGTCGGGAGAGCGGATATCATCATCATCGAATCGACGACGGCGAGCAGCAACCCGGGCATTACAAATCTGCCCCCATCATTACCGGATATTTGCCCCTTGATTTCTCCGCAGCAAAAGAAGCCTATCTGAAGCATATTGATGGGGATGATCGACCGCTGTTTCAGGAAGTGCTGGACCATCTGGATCGCGGTCACCGGCAGCAATAATTCTCCTCGGCAGACAATTGCCCGATCCCTGCCGGCCCTATGGCAATGTCCGTGCATTGGCCTTCGCCAATTACCTCCGAACCCGCAGCACAAAAACCGAACTCCGAATCTTTAGCTATTCTTTAGCTATCTGCTTCGCGGTCCAATCCCCAACGCTCCAGAATCTTGCGCAGGCTTCCGTCTTCTTTGATTTTGAGTATGGCGGTATCCAGAATGCGGACGGCAGGATCATTCTTACGAAAGACGAAACAGTAGTGCTCCGATAGGTCGTGTGTCCGTACCAATCGTAGTTCCTCTTCAGATTCGATAAGATGGTTTAGCACCGGATAATCGTAAACCAGAGCATCCACTTTGCCAGCCTTTAGAAGATCCACCGCTTCCGAAACATCCCTTACTTCCCGGATTCTTCGCGAGAAGCGTACCGCAAAGTCTTCGCCGGAGCTTCCAGGGACCACAGCCACAGTGCGTCCGGCAAGATCGGATGGATGCTGGATGGCAGCGTGCCTTAGCTGGAAAAGGGTAAAGGCGCTGGCAATCCCAGCGGTGAGTGAAGACGCAGTTATCATGGCTGTGACCATCCAGACTCCGGCCAGAAATCGTCCCCTTTTGCCCACCGGAACGAGATCTCCATAACCTACCGTTGTGAAAGTTACAATCGCAAACCAGATTCCCTGACCGATGCCCTTAACGGGATTCCTGGACCAGGCGTCGTTCTCCTTGTTCTCTACGACCCAGATGATAGAGCCTACAACGCAGAGCAGGCCCAGAAGAGTGCTCACTCCGATCAGAAAGGGACCGCTAAGGAATGGTTGTATCATTTTCCAGAAAGAGGTATCCGATCGACTGGTCAGTATGGCCGGCGAAGTTATGTAGAAGGGATGTGTGAAGCCGAACTCTTCATGTCGTTCTTCAGTAATGGATACCGGTCCCACCACTGCGTCGATCTTTCCCTGCTTCAGGAGGTCCAGCATTTCGGGCACAGTACCGGAGGCGCTTTGTCTGAATTGCAGATTGGTATAGCGATTCGCCTCCTGCCAGACATCGACGGCAATGCCGGAGGCCGCTTCATTGGTTAGATCAATGAAAGGCTCCGAGCCTCCATAGCCGATTCTAAGTTCCCGAGAGAGAAGCGGCGTTGCTAGAAGCAAAGAAAACAGAAGAAGAAGCGTGAATCGAACAGGACCGAGCATATGTGCAGGCTACACATCCAGCTCTCCTTTTCAAGGTTATCTTTCCAGGCCCAGAGGAGCCTTGATGCCTTCTATGCGAATGCTGTTTTCCATTCTGTCCATTGTTGCGGGATCGCCGGGAGAGCCGACGGTTACGATTATACCAACGCCTGAATTTGTAGAAAAGATGTAGAATCGGGCATAGCTACTCGCCCCGTAAGGTCCAGGCAACATGGCCGAAGCCTTCATGCGAATGACTCGAATACCTGATTTTAGATCCAGGGTTTCGGATTTTTCAATTCTGTGATCTCCGCGTGCGAAAAGGTATCCGTAGTATCCCTTTTCGATGCGGGTTTTCCACTTTTCCATTTCGCCGGCCAGAACCACATCTTCATACACTGGATGATGATCCAGGATAAGAAAGGAGCCGTTGGGTGCGGTCAATCGCATGCCGCTTACATCGTCGGATGCAAAGAAGGATTCCGGGGCCTCCAGAGAGTAGCCGCCGGGGCCGTAGGTGAACCTGTCATAGGTTCCCGGTAGCGCCTTATGGAGTTTATGTTTGTTCAGTGCATCCAGAAAGGACTGCCTATCCGCGGAAATGTCAGGTCCTGCCAGAAAAACAAAGCCAGCCGTGGAAGTTGGCTCCTCCTCCGGTCCGCGAAATCGTCTATTGGATAGGACGGCAGCAATCCATTGGTATTTAGACGAAGTACCTTCCAAAAGGATATAGTCGGCCCCGTCCTCTGGACTGATTGTCCGGCTGCTCTTAAGTGCCATGGATTCGCCCGGAAAGAGGATAGTTGGGTCCTTCTTTATTGCGGCTGCCAGGGCCTCCGTATCCTGGAAGTCATATCCCATATTGCTGAAGCAAATATAGTTCTTACCCGCACGATAAATGGAATGAAGGGAGGTGCTGGCCGGATGCTTTTCCAGATGGCCGAGGCCGGGAAGCTCCAGGTATTCCAGGTAGAGCGGTTCCCGACGACTCTGGTCCGAGGATTCCGGGGCGGCGGGTTTTGTGGTGTTCTCCACCGGCTGTGCGGCGGCACTTGCGCCTATCAGGACCATGGTCAGGGCGGCGGCCAGCAATCGAGCTGCAGCCCGGCTTTCCGAAAATCTGCGCTTGCGCCTACTCTGCAATCTCGTCGTACTCGCCTTTTCTTTGGCGCTCATATGTTGCTCCCGGATTCTGCCGCTTCCATGGTCCTTCGAATGTGAGGCCTTTTGGAATCGGCGCAACCTTTTTCCATTTCAAGGGGCCGGGGCTATTATCTCTGCCGTATAGGGAATGGTCTTGCCTGCATAAAGTGGAATCAGTACATCGTCGCCGAACGGATAATGATCCGGAATTTGCTGATCCTTTCGGCGGATCTCCATATATTCCTGTGCGGAGCTTTTTAGACCATAGAAGCGTTCGCCCCGCACACAGAGAAAGTCGCGCAGAAAACCTTCCATGGATTCTAGATCCGGTTCCGGCGCTCCAAAGCGATGCTCAAATGCCATGGCATAGAGCTCCGGAAAGAATGGTGCCGTATAAATGCCGGCAGCGCAACTATGGGATTCTTTCTTGCTCCTGGGATGCGGGGCGCTATCGGTGCCGGCAAAGAAATTGTCCAGAGTGAGGCAGGCCTCCATCAGGGATTGTCTATCCTCTTCGGTTTTCACTACCGGCAGACAATAATGATGAGGTTTGAGGCCGCCCGCCAGCAGGTCATTTCTGGTAAGGAGCAGGTGGTGCGGGGTTACCGTGGCGCCCATTCGATTGGATTCAGAGCGAACGAATTCCACGCCATGTCTGGAACTAACATGTTCAAATACGATACGTAACTTCGGAAATCGTTGACAAATCCAATCCAGGTCGCCATCCACAAAGGCCTTTTCGCGGTCAAAAACATCTATGGACGGATCCGTAGCTTCCGCATGGACCAGTAGAGGAAAACCTTCCTCTTCCATGGCAGCCAGAGCTTCTTTCGCCTTCTGAATTGAGGTAAGGCCGTGTTCTGAATTGGTCGTCGCCCCGGCCGGATAAAGTTTTACCCCGAACACATGATCTGATTGTACTGCCTTCCTTATCTGCGATGCATCGGTGCGATCCGTAAGATACAGAGTCATAAGCGGTTCAAAGGAAGGCCGCCGAACCGTAGCCCGGATGCGCTCCAGATAGTCTCGGGCTTCCTCCACGGTGACCACAGGAGGCTTGAGGTTTGGCATGATGATGGCTCTCCGGCAACGGGAAGCGGCGTGGTTCGCAGTTACATCGAGTACATCGCCATCTCGCAGATGTAAATGCCAATCGTCCGGTACAGGAATTCGTATAGTTCTTTCTTTCATCGCTTCACCTGCCCTGGATTCACTATTTCTCAGCCCCGCTTTTTTGACCCGGACTTTTTCGTCGGAAACCTGTGCCTCAGGAGTCTCTATCAGACCGGGGGCATCTGCGGGCCGTTCGATCTAGTAATTGGTCATCAAAAGGTCCGGATCGATCCCAAGCTTCGCAACCGTCGCTTTCAGTGATTCGCTGAATTCGTGGGAGCCAATCCAGAGTAATCGACTCTCCTTCAGATTATCTTCATATTGCTCCAGCGCATCCGGTACCTGGCCGGTAAAGAAAGGGATTTCGCCACCGCTTTGTTGTTCATCCAGACAAAGATGCAGGGTGATGGCGCCCTTCTTTTCCCATTCCAGGATCTCATCCAGAAGAGGGACTGCGCTCAGGCGGAATGCTGCCTGCCATAGGTGTAGATTGCAGTGCTCGGAATCGGCGCCTTCTATGAATTTGATCAAAGCTCGGAACGGCGCGAAACCGGAGCCCATAGAAAACATATGAATATCGGGTTGGCCTTTTCTAAAGGAAACGGAAAATCCCGGGCCCTGAACCGATTCGCACTCTGCCTCCTGGCCTTCATCCAGAGCAACCATCTCTGCGGCCGAGCCTGGCGCTTCTTTGATCAAGAATTCCAGATAGTCCTCTGTCGGGGCACTTGCCACTGCGAAGAAAGCCGGTTTTTCCTGGTTGGCATCCGTGCGGACTATGGCGTATTGTCCCGGTATTTTGTACTGTCCTTGCAGGGATTCCGGGGCCGAGAAGCGCAACAGATACAGACCATCTCCTGCTTTGCTTTTTTTCTGCAATGTGATTCTGGTCATAGCTAATTTCTCTTATAATTGTTTCCGGAGAAAAGGAAACAAAGCTTCTAATTTATCATCGCTTTCCAGGCGTCCGCTTCCTGGGTGTTGCAGACTTTCGAGGAGAAGCTTTCTTTGCGGATGGCTTTTTACCCTTTGCGGCAGAAGCGGGTCTTCGCTTCGCCGGGTTCTGAGGGCTGCCATAAAACGGGGTCTCCATTTCTGCAAGTTCGTCGGCCAGGTACTCCAGGTAAGGGGCCCGATTTTGCGTTCTTTCGTAGCAGGTAAACAAACCCCAGGCCATGCCCGGCAGGATCTTCGCAAGCGGTTTGCTAATCACAGGCGGAAACGGATAGAAGTTGGAACCTGCTCTTTTTTCGAAGCGAAAGAAACCGCCTTTTTCGGCCAGGATTTTCTGATCCGGCAGAGTAAAACTTCGCACGTGAGCGCTGAAGCTCTGCTGCGCTGTTGGATGCTGGCCAAACAGCAACAGCATCCGGTTATGGAAACTGGCCAGATTGGGTGTACCCAGGATTAGCTTGCCTCCGGTCTTTAGAATCCGGGAGAATTCCGAAAAGATCCAGAAGAGTTCCTTGGTATGCTCCAGCACCTGATTGCAGATGATTACATCCATGCTGGCATCGGCAAACGGCCAGGGATCGCGTTCAATATCTATGGATTCTACGCGGATATTTACCTTCTTACAGTCTTCTACGTAAGGCGGATAGTTTTCGATTCCATGAAGCCGAAGGGCCGGCGCGGCCAGAATATCCTCCTTCTCGAGCAGGTTGACATACGCATCCCTGCAGTTGAGCAAATCCGTTCCATGGCCGCAACCCGGATCAAGTAGATTGAGTTCGGAGGCAGAAGACGAAGCGTCTACCAGAGCCCGGGCGGCCCAGCCAGCGATGATGGGACGACCGTAATTCAGTTCCTCTGTGCCTTTCTTAAGGCTATAAGCGATCTTGCGAAGCATTCAAGGGTAGCATTGGAGGGGCCGGGCCGCTGTCAAGCCAGTGACTTTTCGCATTCGTGCTTCAGTGGGCAGTTCGGGCAGAGCGGATCCTTCTTCTTGCAGTAACCGTTACCCAGGCGAACCATCAGGGCGTGGAATTCGTTGAAATGCTCTGTCAGCTCTCTTGCCGGAAATCGCTCGCGAAATTCCTGTTCCACCATTTCTTGAAGCAGATGATATTTGCCCGAGGAAGCCCGGGCCGCCGCGGGATCGTATCTTGCAATCCAGCGGTGGGTGTACGCATCCACTACAAATACCGGCAGCTGTAACGCATAGCATAGAATTGAGTCCGCGGTCTCTGGACCAATACCTCGGATGGATAGCATCTCCGCACGAATGGCAGAAGCGTCGTGATTATGTCGCTTTAGGATGAGAGCCGGGCTGTATCCGTAATCTCTGTACCAATCAAGGTAGGACATTAATGTACGGGCCTTCTGATTGAAGTAGCCCGAGCTTCGTATTCTCTGGGCCAGAGTCTGCACAGCAAGGGAATGCATGTGCGCGGGACGCAGCGCCCCATCTTTCTTCAATGTGTGGATTGCCTTTTCTACGTTTTTCCAGGAGGTGTTTTGCGTAAGGATGGCGCCGACCATGATTTCAAAGGAACTCTGTCCAGGCCACCACTGAGATGGTCCAAGGTCTGCCAGAAGGGTCTGGTAGGGCTTAAGAAACATTTGGAAACCTGATGGAAAAAACAGTGCAAAATGCCGATACCAGCATTGTGGACTATGAAGACAGATTACTGAGACTTCAGAGTTACCGTGAAAAATTGGACGAGCTCTGCGATTTTGTCGATCAAGAACTGCGGTTTAATCGTCAAAAGCGTGAGGAGTGGAATCGCCGCAATAGCGAATGGAAGGAATCTTTTCCAGCGGAGGAAGCCACCGGAAACAATTGACTGAAGTAAAAGGCGGGAATTGCTGGATATGATGAGCACGGATCAAATGGTTCTGGACCGCAAGGAAGGCGTGCTCATCGTTTCGGTGGCCGGCCGACTGGATATTACAAATTCCGAAGAGTTCGAAAACGCTGTTCTGAAAGAACTCGAAGAAAAGAAGACATCGGTCATTGTTCGATTTCAGGATGTGTCCTATATGTCATCGTCCGGAGTGCGCGCCCTTCTTTCCATGTATCATGAACTCCGCAAGCATGGTAAGCTTCTGATCATTACCGAGCTTTCTACTGCGGTCAAAAAGATTATCACTGTTACCGAACTGGACAGGGTTTTTGCCGTGGCCGATACGCTGGAGAATGCGTTGCAGCAGGCAACGGGCAAATAGCATTCTGTCATTGAATGCTTTCCCAGGCCATACCCAATCTATTTGCCCGGCTCAGCCGGTTTTCTGAAATCCTGCGCATGGCATTGCCGGCCATACTGGCTCTGGTTCTGCAAGTCCAGTTCTTTGGCTCCGCGCAACCTCCTGCATGGCCGGACGAAGCGCTTTTTTCCAATCCGGCCGGGGAACTGGCGCGCGGGAATGGATTCAAAACTATGGTTCTGGAAGGCCTGGTTCCGGGAATGGAAGAAGCCACTCTATGGAACTCTCCACTCTACATGACGCTGCTTTCCGGAGTGTATCGAATCAGCGGCGAGAGCCTTGAGGCTGGCCGCGGTCTGTCCTTGTTTCTTGGGATTTTGATCCTGATTGTATTCTCGGGTATCCTGCATTCTTTGCGGGTGGACCGTCCTCTTACCTTCATCGCTCCGTTGCTGCTGGCCATGGACCCTTCCTTTGTGCGAGGTTCCAACGTTATTCGCATGGATGGACTGTGTCTTCTTTTCTGCATGCTGGCCCTATATTTCTCCTACCGTGCCTTTCAGTATAAGAGAGACCATTACTCATTCATTTCCGGAGTGTTTCTGGGATTGGGTGCCATGTCGCATCCTGCGGCTTTGTACGGCGTAGCCTTTGTACTTATGTTTCATGTTTTTCGTTGGCGCGGCATCTTCTTTGCGGTTTGCGGAACGCTCCTGGCTCTGAGTCCCTGGCTGGCCTACATCGCCGAGCATTTTGACATCTTCGCTTTGCAGTTTATTCCGCAGCTTATGCGAAAGTCCGGCCTTCTGTCGCTGTGGGGCGGACCCACCGGTGGCATATTTGTGGTTTTCACATCCCAGTATGGTGGGGGAGCCACCTCCATGCTTATGGTGGGCCTGCTTGTTGCCTTCGCCTCCATCCTGTTATTGTTTATCTGGAAAGAGCGCCTGGATTCCAGCGAAGGCGGTCTCGTCTGGTTATTTCGCAACGACTCCCTGTTTTTGCTTTCTCTTTCCTGGCCGCTGGTAATGGCCTTTTGTTTGCTCAGCGTGGAAGGATGGTATGCAATGCACGTCTTCCCCTATCTTCTGCTTTCGACCGCCGCCTTCTTTAGTTCTCCTTTTCGCATGGAAAAATTGCGCCGCCGGGCGGGCTGGCTTTTTCGAGTGTTTGGACTGATGATCCTTTTTATTGGGATTGTGAACGCCCATCGATATATGGTGCGAGATAGCGATGAAATTGTGGATCGTTCTCTAAAAGAAATGACCGAAGCAACCTCTGAATGCAGCAGCGTATTTGCTCGGATGGTGCCGGACCCCTATTTTTCCATTCTAGAGGCCCGGCCGGAGACTCGGTACTATGAGTTTGTGCCCGCCAAGCTCAGCTTTCCAGCCGGCGTTGTAGATCCAGTGAAAAAGTACCGGACCATTGATTGCTTTTTGCTGGAAGGGTCGGGTCTTCAGGACGGCGAGGTGGATCGCTATATTCAGAAGCATATAGAAGAATTCGAAAGAATACCCCTGGCATTTTCGCAGCCTGCAAATACCGGACATCTATTCAAAAGAAAGAAGTAAAGCTTATGATTCTGCTCAGCCGGGCCCCCCGGCGGGCCTGGGCCCAACGAACGGCGCGTGTCGGTCTGGCATGCGCTGGGATAGGCTCGAGCGGCTTCCATGGCCCTGTTTTAGGCTCCCATAGGAGTCAAAAAATCGTGAAAAACCCACCGTTTTAACCGATCCATAAAGGGAAATGCA
>JAGRNE010000053.1 GCA_020440915.1 Leptospiraceae bacterium
CTTCGACCATCCAGCTACTGGGACAAAGCACCTTTGACCTGGTGCTTCTGGACCTGGGCTTACCGGATGGCGATGGGAGATCCGTGTCTCGATGGATGCGTGCCCATGGCATAGACACTCCTGTGGTTGCGCTCACAGCGGCTGCCTTTGAAGAAGAGAAGGAAAGCGCTTTTGCCGCAGGAATGAATGGCTTTCTTACAAAACCAATTACCCAGGATATACTGCAGCAGGCGCTGGCCGAATTTCTGCCGGGCGGCGACGGCAGAGCCCGGCAGTAGGCATATGGTCCGGTACCGGGCTGTCCCGGCGCTGCGAAGCGCAAATGCCGCCTGGACTTAGAGAGCATACCCTGAACCTTCCCACTAACTTCTTTTTTCGCCATTGAATGGAGGAGGAACATACTGCTTGACCTCCGACAGGCTGACTGTAAGGTCCGCTCCAACTGGGTAGGAAACCCTGGAGGAATATAATGAAAGAAGTGGTAAACGAACCTATCAAGGTTATTCTGCTGTCGCTTGTTACCTGCGGCATCTATGGAATCATCTGGTTTTTCCAGGTGAGTGGCGCGCTATCCCGAGAATTGCCAGAAGAAGGCATTAATCCTGGAATGATCATAGTGCTGTCCATCGTAACCTGCGGAATTTACAGTCTGGTCTGGTATTACAAGATGGGCGAATGGCTGCAAAAAGCAGGCCAGAAGAACGGCAAGAACATCGAAAACGAAGGGACTCTTCTATTGCTACTGGGGATCTTCTTCAGCCCGGCCGCAATTTATATTATTCAGGAGCGCATCAATCAGATCGCTGCCTGATTCCTGCGGCAACAAACGATACAGGCGGGAGCAATTCCCGCCTGTTTTCGAAATCTGACCGGCATTGCCAACCTGTGGTGGCAAATCATCTTAATTATTAAGAGTGGATCCTGCCCAGGGCAATAGTAAGGCAATCCGCCGGCTGATCCGTCTTCTTACATTTCCCGGAAATCCTTGACAGCCCCTCTGCTCCGGGCATTCTCCTGGCCGTAACTTGCGCCGGAGGAATGTATGCGTAGCCTTTTGTTTCGAGTAAACCTGGACGGAGAAAATGCACGATGGACCAATCTGTCCCGAGTCGTCGGATTGGTAGGCCTGCTTCTGTTTGTGCTGGGCAAGGTGTTTGAAGGCCAGGGATGGGAAATTGCGGCCAACATTCTTTATGTGCCCGGAGCTTTGCTTGCCCTGGGAAACCTGGTCTGGATCTATTTGATCCCTTCCCTGTTCATGCTGGTTCTTTATAGCATCGCCTATGCAGTCATCGCTATCGTGAACTTCCTGCACATTGTGGTTCTTCAGAAGAATAACGAAGAGCTGGTGTATTTCATGACCAAGTTCTTGAATATGCGAACCAGGGTCTCGCTATCCGTGCTGGGCGTGACGCATCGGGTGCCCCATGTAGATCTGTACGCCAGCGATTCGGGTCCTGGTTCTGTAGGATTGCGCTTCAAGACCCGGGAAGATATGCCTGTGCGCTGGATTCTTTTTCGCCTGGCCATTCTATTGGGAGTTTTCATAGTTTTCTCTATTTTTTCTCTGGGAATCCGGTATATTCCCTATTTCACTTACGTCCTGGGCGGACTGTTTGGGCTTGTAGGACTGATTCTGGTTCTAACAGTGCTTGTGATCTGGATTCACAATGCCATTACGGGACAGTTTATAGGGCCTCTGGTGGATCTTCATCTACGGTTGATGCGTCTGAACCTTACCGTGACCTCGTATTTCACCTTCGTCACCAACGAAATCAGCGAATTCAAGCATTGCTTGCGTTCCGTGCTGGATGAATCGGTACCTGGCGATCTTCCTGCTGAATGGGTTAATCCCAACGACGCCCGCCGTCTGGACATCAACCTGGTGGCGCTGGTAGTGTTGATTGGCTCCACCCAGGGACTGTACCTCTTCATCTGGCTGGCTCGCACTTCCAAGCTTATGGGAGACGATCCATTCACAATTATTGCAGTCACCGCTCTGGGAAGTCTGCTTCCTCTTTCCGTGATCTTTTCCAGATACTATCGTCGCCTGGAAAAGAAGACCGGAAACGATCCTAGCTGGGTTCTTGAGTTACTGATGGTAATGCCCATTCTGAATCTTATTGTGGGAACATTCACCATCCAGTACATCCTGAATCTGGGTAAGAAATCGGCAAGAACGGCTGGTTGAGCGAAATATCGGATCCCTGAAATGCGGGACGTTGCAGGCGGGAAAAATCCCAATTCGGAACTCCACGCCTGTAACGAACGCTAACTTTAACAGGTATCACCTACATCGTTGCGACGCTTCCAAATTGTAAAAAGCGGCCAGTCCCGATTCGCATGGCGCGAAGCCAAAAACCATTGACACAATTCTGAATTGCACTTTCCATTTGCCTCTATGCGAATCCCAGAATAGCTGAATGGCGATTCGCACAATAAGGCTGCGCCGGAGCAGCGGAGGGAAATCAAATGAAACTAAATGCGATGGAAACGATCCAGAATGGAGTACAACTCGGCCTGAAGAGTTTTCCTGCACTGGTGGTCAACGGTCTGCTGGCCGGAATTACATTCATAGTACCTTACATAAATGTTGGAACCTATATCGGAATGTACACGATCCCTGCAAAAATGGCAAGAGATGAAAGCCTTTCCATGACCGAGGTTCTCAATCCAGGCAACAGAAAATACTTTGGCGAATTCTTCCTTTGCCTGGGGCTCATGTTTATGGGAATTCTGCCTGCAGCCATCTTCCTGTATTTTCCAGCAATAGTGCTGGGGCTGTCCTGGATGCTGGCTCCACTGCTGGTAGTGGACAAGAATATGCAGCCTCTGGATGCTATGCGAAAGAGTAACGAGCTGACCTACGGAAACAAATGGGCCATCTTCTTTGCTCTTCTGGGCACCGAGATTGTCATTGCCATCGCCTTTAACTTGCTTCGATGGCTGGGTGGATTGATCGATCCCATCGTGGGTTTGCTTCTGGGGTTGATCGTCATCATCCTGGCTATGCCCATTCTCCTGGGAGTGATTGCGGAGATCTACAGGAAACTCACGGCAAATGCCTGAAGGGCCAAGCCTCTGATTCGGGGGCGCCGGGAGGCGCCTCCATGCATTGCATTGCGAACCTGGAATTTCGCCTGAGTATGCTTGAATATCCCTCTGAGAAATGAATTACCATTATGGAGAAAAATTCATGAAAAGTAAGATGTCCATCCCTGGAATTATTGGCAGCCTGGTGGTCCTTGCCGGCGCCTTTTTCTACACTCGATACAAATCGGAAACCTACACGCTGCCAGCGGAATGGGAGGCGGCGGAGGGCCAGACCGTGCGATATAGTTATGTTCATAGGCTTCCGGACAGAAAGGGAGGCTACAAAGTGGTTGATTGCTACACGGTGCAGGCTTTTCAAAACAAAGCCGGAGTCGCAGTGGAGCCGGGCTGCATAAAGAAGTACAAACTGGAGGCGATCTGCGCCAGCGCCAATTGCGAAGAAGTGGAAAGGTAGGTTTAGACCAGAGGCCACTATTCCCGCAAGAGATGCACAACTTGCTGCATTGCCGTTGGGAACAAGTATGCCCGGAAAAGAAAAAGGAGCGCCGAGAAAGCGCTCCTTTCGCCTGAATGCTTAAGAGAATTATCTATCAGGCAGCGGCGCCAGCTTTCGGATCCGGACCGTATTCGTTATCACCCTGTGTTCCTTCCATTACCAGCAGAACCAGAAGCCAGATCGGGCCAGCGATGGGGATGAACACTACCAGGAACATCCAGCCGCTCTTTCCGGTATCGTGCAATCTTCGGATTGTAACGCCCAGTGCAGGCAGCATCACGGCCAGTACATAGGCCAGATAAAGAAATCCGTAGGGCACACCTTCCACAAAAGTGAGTCCCAGGGCGTTATCCAGAGTGGCTGCAACCACAGTGAAAATCATGTTGAAGAGGTAGAACATCCAGTATTCTTTTCTTCGCGCTCTTCCGTTAAAATCTACGTACTGCTTGAGTACTTTCAAATACCAACTCATTTGTGCCTTCCTTGAATAATATGATCAGTCGAGCCAGACTGACAGGCTTTGGTTCTAGGGCATCCCCCATACACCTGTCAATTCATTTTGGCGCTTGCAGAAAATATGTCGGGACCTGGCGCCAGGTCTTAGATTTCGGACGGCCTATTCCGGAGCGGCCGCACTCAGTTTGCATATCTTATCCGCCGTTTTGTTCGAGCAACGGTAGCCCGATTCTACTTGCATTTCTCCGGCACCTCCTGGAATCCTTGTGCCCATGAGCGATTTCGTACTTTCCATAGATCAGGGTACCACCGGTTCCCGCGTTTTCTGCTTCGATACCTCTGGCAACGTGCTGTCCAGCGCCTATCGTGAGTTCACCCAGCATTTTCCCAAACCCGGCTGGGTAGAGCACGATGCCGAAGAGATCTGGGCCGGAGTGGAAACGTTGATTGGCGAGGCGCTGGAGAAGGCAGGCCTCAATGGAAAAGATTGCAAAGCCATTGGAATTACTAATCAGCGAGAGACAGTAGTGGTCTGGGATCGCTCCAGCGGAAAGCCCATTCATAATGCTATCGTGTGGCAATGTCGCCGCACAGCTTCCATCTGCAAAGGCCTGAAGGACAAAGGATACGAAACCAGTATCCGAAAAAAAACCGGCCTTGTTCTTGATGCCTACTTTTCCGGAACCAAGATCGCCTGGATCCTGGATAATGTGGACGGGGCGCGGGCCAGGGCCGAAAAAGGTGAGCTATGCGCGGGCACCATCGATTGCTGGCTACTTTACAGACTTACCGGCGAATTTAAGACCGAGTACACCAACGCTTCACGCACCCTGCTCTATAACATCGAAGCGAAGAAATGGGACGACGATCTGTGCCGCCTGATCGAAGTGCCTGCAAACATGCTACCGGAAGTGCATCCCAGTCGGGCCGACTTTGGCAAGACAAAAGGATTGAAGTCCCTGCCCGACGGTGTACCCGTTTGCGCCATGCTGGGCGATCAGCAAGCGGCACTCTTCGGACAGGTTTGCGTAAATCCGGGAGAAGCGAAAAACACCTACGGCACGGGATGCTTTCTTCTATTTAATACCGGCGATCAATTCTTGATTAGCAAGCAAGGTCTGCTCACCACACTGGCTGTGGATGGCAAGGGCGGCGTATGTTACGCGTTGGAAGGGTCTGTCTTCATAGCTGGCGCCGTGGTGCAATGGCTGCGTGACTATGCTCGCTTCTTTGCAAAAGCGCCGGAAACCGAAGGACTCATAGAAAACATAAAGGATGAAGAAGACGATGTGGTATTTGTGCCGGCCTTTAGCGGACTCGGCGCTCCGCACTGGGATATGAATGCCAGAGGAGCCATCTTCGGTTTGACCAGGGATACGGATCCAGCGCGAATCACGCGAGCCGCCCTGAAATCCATTGCCTTTCAATCCCACGATCTGGTTCGGGCCATGGAAAAGGATACCGGACAGGAGTTGCCTTTCCTGCGCGCCGATGGCGGAGCCACAGCCAACGGATACCTGATGCAGTTTCAGGCGGACATATTGAACAAGCCGGTGGAACGACCCGCCAATGTAGACACTACAGCTCTGGGTTCGGCTTATCTGGCCGGCATCCATGCAGGTATCTGGAAGGATTCCAGCGATTTGCTCAAACTGATGGGCGATAAAACGGTCTTCAAGCCGTCCATGGACGAAGCCCGGCGAGAACGTGAAATCCGATACTGGAACAAGGCCATTTCGCGGGTCAAAGATTGGGTAGAATAAGCCCGGGAAGCGGCGATCTAGCGAAACTTGAAGGGCATGGACTGGCCCCGCTCGGTTTTTTTTAGCTCTGCCAGATCCCGGTTCCGGGCTTCCTTTTTCTTGATGGTCTCTTCGTCTTGCTTCAGCGGTAAAAGAACGCAGAAATGAGTGCCCACATCCGGCGCCGTGCGAACAGCAATGGCTCCTCCGTGTTCCTCTACAATTCGCCGCACAATGCTCAATCCCAGTCCGCTTCCTTCGCCCTGGTCCTTGGTGGTGAAGAATGGATCCCAGATTTTCTCAATATGTTCGGCGGGGATTCCCGGACCATTGTCCTTTACTGTGATGCAGACCGCCGGTCCGCGGACTTCGCCCACGACAGCACAGGTAATCGCTTCGCTGGTATTGGCATCCGCTGGATGGGATGAGCTATCGGCTCCGGCAGGAATCTGGATCCAGCCTTGCTCACCCTTCTTCAGGTTCTCCAGAAGTACGGAGGAATCCTCTTCGAAACGGGAGGCCACAAACAGGGAGGCATCGCTGCGACCTCGCATGGCCTGCCAGGAGTTCGTCAGTAGATTGGTCCAGACCTGGTTGAGTTCGTCTGCATCGCATTCCACTTCAGGGGTATCCTGGAAATCCTTCTCTACAGTGACCTGCCCCTTCCAGACAGAGGAAAGGATAATCATGGTATTGCTCAGGCCTTCTTCCACTCGGGCCGCGCCGTACGTCTTCTGGCCGGGATGGGAGTAGCTCTTAAGAGCGCGAACAATTCGAACTATGCTGTCGATGGATCCGCGAATATTGCTCAGATTTTTTCCTGTGGAGGAGATCAGTTTTAAGAAATCTACCAGCCGCTCGGTGGCCCGTGTTTCTGCTTTCCGGTCAGAAACTTCGCTGAGCGCATCCTCCTCTCCAGCTTCGCCGGGTTCATGTAGATTTGTTGCGGCTTCGGCCTGGTCAGAACCGTCAGCAGCGACTGAACGGATTCTCGATTCGGACCCGGTGGCGGACTGCGAAACAAACATCAATTCGCTGTAGGTATCCAGCAAAGAAGTGACTCCTTCGGAGTTCAGATCGCCAGGTTCTGCATAGAGTCCTGTTTCTACAAGATGCCCCACAAGCTTTGAGACGTCATGATCCGGCCATCGCTTCTCTAGCTCTTTTTGAAGTTCTTTCTTTTTCTTGAACGCTCCGGAAACGTGAATCTTCTGTCTGGCCTGCTGAAGGGAGATATGCATTAGCTCCTTCAATCGTTCTTCGCCCAGACGATCCAGGAGCCATGGAATGTGATTCAGCACCCCTTCCAGATTCTGTTCCAGATTCATGGAACCGCCAAAGATGACGCCGGCCGGAGTATTGATTTCGTGGGCAATGCCTGCAATCATTACTCCAAGCATCGCCATTTTCTCCGACTGCACAAGATGGGCCTGCGTCTCTTCCAGCCTTCGCGTTCTCTCCCTAACCTTCTCCTCCAGATGACCCAGGATTCCCTGCAATCTGGCATAGAGTATGGAATTACTCAAAGCCATGGTGACCAGAGATCGGACTTCGCTAATGCCGTTTAAACGCGCCGCCGTCCAGTCAATGGCCCCCGGAGGCCCAATAAAGAGAATTCCCAGCAGCGATTCATTAAGAACCAGAGGAACAATCAGGTCGCAACGGGTTTGTTTGAAGAAGGTATCCCTCTGCAGGGCCACATCGGGATGGAGTCCGGAGACCGGACGATCTCGAAGGATCATGTCATCATGGTCTGCCATGTACATCAGGAAGGGTTCGAACACCCGCCAACCCTGCCGAACACCGGCCATTTCCTTTTGCAGCGAAAATGTTCCTTCGGCTTCATTCCATAGATAGATGCCGATGTGGTGTGTGCCCAGGTAATCCACCAGGAATTCCACAAGCTCCTCGCAGACTTCCTCGGTAGGCTTCAGCTGGATTAGCCCGTACTTGAACTGATCCAGCCTTCGGCGACCCACAGTAACAATGCGGTCCGACCCTCTGCGTCCTGGCTCGGAGTCTTCCTTTATAGCCTGCAAAGCTCCTTCCAGACCGCCGCTTACCGCTTTCAGTATTTGATCCAGAAATGACAACAGAGCAAATTTCGGATGACCTCTGCATGCATTACAAGAACAATTCCCACTGCATGGCGGATAAAGAGCACAGGGAGGCCATTGTCAGTCGGATCTACGGCGCCTATTATAGCATCCTTCCGGCACCTGATTGGCAGCCGGAATTGCGAGCCGTGCTCAGAGGGCGGCTCCGCCTGGAGCAACAGGAAGAAAAGGAAAGAAATCCCCGGGCGGCCGGGGATCGAGTTCTATTCAGTCAGGAAGAAGGCTCGGAAGAGGCAATCATCGAAGAGATCCTTCCCCGCCGCAGTTTCCTGGCTCGCTCATCGCCCTACGAAACCCATGTTCTGGGCGCCAACGTTGATCGTGCCATTGCCGTATGCAGCATGAAGGATCCTACTTTTCGGCCTGGATTCATCGATCGCTTCCTCAGCGCATGCGAAACCGGAAATGTAGAACCTCACCTTGCCTTCACCAAGACCGACCTGCTCTCCGCTGAGACGGAGGTCTTCGCTTCCAGCATCGAATGTCTGGAACTTCTGCGCGATCTCATTGATCCTGGCAAGGAACTGGATCCTCCGCTGGAGGACAGGGAGTATCTCACCGACGAAGCCTATAGCGTACTTACGGCCTTGAACTATAGAAGGCTCGGGTATCCTTGTTATTTCCTGGAACTTCTAAACGAAGAAAGCCAGGAGGATCTGGAACGACTGCGCGAAGTAGTGTCCTCTGGAACTACCTTGCTTACAGGTCATTCGGGTACAGGCAAATCCACGCTGTTCAATCGACTGTTCGGGGCCAGTCCTCAGAAGACCTCCGATGTTAGCGAAAGCACGCGAAAGGGACGCCATACAACCACCAATCCAATTCTGATGGTACTACCGGGAGGCCATGGTATGGTCATCGATACTCCGGGCATCAAGGAATGGGGAGTGGCCCATCTAAATCGCAAGGAGCTACTGGAGTCCTTCCGTGAGCTGGAGGAGGCGTCCCAGAATTGCAGGTTCAGAAACTGCGATCACTCGGAAGGTACCATGGATTGCGCTGTGCAGGAAATTCTCAATGGCCAGGGCCAGGAAATTCTGTATCCGGAAAGGCAAAAAAGCCTGGATCAAATGCTGGAATCGCTAAAGAGTCCGGACAGAGTGAGAAAAGGGGATTACATCAAACCCACTGGAAGAATGAGGAACCGTTGATGCCTTTCAATTCCGTCTGGGTACGCACCGATATTAGAACCGTGGGCAAAGCTGGTTGGATTGCACTCTTGTTTCTTCTTTTTGCCCCTGTTCTGGCAGCCCGCGCCGACTGCCCGGTGTACTACAACGGACGGGGAGCCCTGGACCTGAAGGGACAGTGGAAACTTTACAAGGGCCCACTTTCCGGCGGGGAGCGGCCTGCTCTCAATGACTCGCACTGGCAATCCCTGCGCCTACCTTTTACATTCGATGAGCAAAGCTTCCAGGGATACAGAGGAGAGATCTGGCTTCGTTGCCGGATCATCCTTACGGGAAAAGCGCCGGAGCATGCGGGCCTCTTTCTGGGCAGAGTGCGGGACGCCGATCAGGTTTTTTTTAACGGCGTGCCGGTGGGCTCCGGGGGATCGGTGCAGCCATTTGAGCCCGACGTCGAGAGCCGCCGCGTCTACTCGGTGCCGTTTGGACTCTGGCAGGAAGAAAACATTGTAGCCATTCGGCTTTATGGTTCTACCTCCGGAGCAGGTATTCTGAGCGATCCGGCCGTGGAAGACCAGGGCGAGCTTCTGACCAGTACATTGCTTTCGTCTCGCGTGGCGGCCGGCTTCAGCTTTCTTTTCCTCTTTCTTTCATTGTATTTCTTCTCCTTCGTGATTTTCACCTCACGCAAGAAAGAAAACCTGTATCTGGGTCTGTTTACTCTCAGCCTGGGATTCTACCATCTGATTCGTTCCGGCTACCGGTACATCATCTTTGATAGCTTTGTGCTTTCCTATCAGGTAGAGCTGATCTGCCTTTTCATGCTTCCCATCCTGTTTTTGAATTTCTTCATATCCTGGATCGATCATGAACGGCCCCTGATACTTAAGATCCTGGAATACTCCTATGCAGCGTTGACGGCGCTGATCATTGCCATTCCTTTTCTGGGCGAAAATCGCGCCGTCTTCTGGTTCGATGTAGCCATCAATGCAAACCTGGCAGGCGTTTCTGTAGTTCTGATTTATGGGATATCGCTCTTTCGCAAGACCTACGGCCCATACCGCGATCGCCTGAGATTCATTGGCATTGGATTTCTATGTCTTATTCCTCCGGTGCTCAACGACATGCTCAGCACCATGGGTTTAATTCAAACCCCTCGTATTCTCGTCTTTGCCTTCCCGGTATTTCTGGGATTTATAGCGCTGCAACTTTCCGATGGAATTATTCAACTCAATGCGGCGGTTAAGGAACAGGAAAAGGAATTAAGGCAACTGGAGAGAAAAAAGACCGGGACCATTCTGAATATTTCCCAGGAATTTGCCCATCTTTTCGATGGAATAAAGAAATTCCTGGAATCCGCCGGAGAAAAGAAAGCGGCCAGAGCTCAGAACAAAGTGAATCGGGATCTGGATTGCTATCTTACGAACCTGGAAAACCTGATTCTGGACAGTCGCCTTCTGAGCCAGCTGGAAAACAATGAATATCAAGAACGAAACGTCCGGTTTAATCTGATGGAGCAGATCGGCGTGGTAAATGAACGGGCTGCCCGCGCCACCCAGGCGAAGTCTGGAAGATTGATTGTACACAGCTCTGCAGAAGAGATTATTCTACGCGGGGATCCGGAATTGTTTCATGCCATGATGTATCATCTTGTGGAAAATGCATTGCTATATTCTGAATCCGACGTGGAGATTCGCATTGTAAAAGACGATCGAGGCATTACCTTGAACGTTCGCGATGAAGGACCAGGTATCCCTGCAGAACAACAGGAAAGGATTTTTGAAAAATTTGTTCGTGGCGCCGAGGACCATTCAGTGGCCGGTAGCGGAATTGGTCTGACCATTGTGGACGAAATTGCAGCGCGCATGGGAGCCTCTTTGAGAGTGGATAGCGGACCCGGTTTCTACACAAGCATGGAAATCTTTATTCCCCAGGCGGAGGCAGCCTGATGCGAATTGCCCATCATCTCTCACTTTCTGCCGCCGGGACGGCACTGATTCTGTTTTCGCTTCTCACCGGCGAATCTTTGCAGGCGCGAACCAACCTGGATCTTTCCGGATCCTGGAAGGTAATTCCAGCCGGCCGGATGGAAGATCCGAACGACGATGCATGGCCCTCGGTGCAGTTGCCGGGAAATATAGCCCCTACTCTGAAGCAGACCGGAAACGTTATTTGGCTTCGCCGGGAGCTAAACGTAGAACCGGGACGAACCAACATCAGCTTCCTTACCGGCCCCATATACGACAGATTGGATGTTTACGTAAATGGGATTCGCATCGGTGGCGGGCCGGAAACGCCGGGTCGTCCTATTATTGTGACCATTCCAGGAAGCATCCTAAAGCCTGGCCTGAACTTCATCGCTCTGCGACTGGAAAGCAACCGCAAGATATCTGCCGGCATTCTGCAGGGCCCCGTCCTGGTCCAGGACACGGAGATGGCCCGGGAGGTCTTCTGGAAATCCCAGATTCCAAGCTTTGTTTTTTCCTTACTCTTTCTATCCTGTTCAATCTTCTTTATTTTGCTACACTTCCGGGTGGAAGCGGGTCGCATCTATCTGCCTTCCGGCCTGGGGTACGGAGTGCTGGCGCTGCATTTCATGTGCGAAAACGAGATCTTGCACTGGGTCTTCCCGCTTCATGGACTGTGGGAAATCACCGGCACCGTTTCAGGAATTCTGATACCTGTCCTGTTCTATCCTTTCATAATTCGCTTCTTTCGCATGGAGACTCCTCCCCATTACCGCACATTCTGGTGGAGCGTCATAGGCGTGGCCTTTCTGGCTGCGCTTCTCTATACCCTCAAGTTGCATTTCATTCTGGAAATCGTCGAGCTTAGCTGGAAATTGCTAAACGTTCCGATCTTCTTTCTGGCCGCTTTTTTGAGCTTTCGCCAGCTTTCGGAAAAGCAATCCACCGGAGGTTTCCTGATTGCTGCAGGATTTCTGGTATTCCTTATTCACGGTCTGATTTCTATCCTCGACGGAAGACTCTGGGGGCCCGGCGCCATTCAGCTCAGTTTCTTTTCGGTCATTGGGCTGCTTCTACCTGCTTCGGTGATCATGCTGCAACTTGTGGCGCTACAGCGTGATGTGGATCTGGGTAGCCTCAAAATGGAGTCGGTAAACGAGCT
Source organism: Leptospiraceae bacterium (assembly GCA_020440915.1). Classification (GTDB taxonomy): domain Bacteria; phylum Spirochaetota; class Leptospiria; order Leptospirales; family Leptonemataceae; genus UBA3465. The sequence continues at coordinate 12,122 of JAGRNE010000053.1, forward strand.
GCGAACCCGTATCTTTCACCACATAAACCTGGCCATTGCGCAGCCCGTTCTGGAACTTTCCGAACAGGTTCGACAGAAGATGCAGGAAGGGTTCAATCGCAAGGAAGCTTCCGCTGTGCAGTTTCGAATTACTGAGATGGAGAAGAGTCTGGACGATGTGTTGGAGCTCAGTCGCCTGGAAGTAATGGAAGAACCGGAAGCGCGCGTTCCTGTCAATGTCGGGGACTTCTTGAGCGCAGTGCTTCCGACCAGCGGCGTAACCTGCACTGTAAAGGTACATCCCCGGCTGGAACTGGAAAGCAGTCTTGAGCTGGTGCATTCTGCGGTCATCCGTCTGGTAGATTTTCCCGGTTTCAAGAGCTTTCGGCACATTGATCTCATAGTTACCTCGGATCTGGACGAAAACCTGCACTTTCGCTTTCTACTCCAACACGATGATCGTAAGACCATGCGAAGGATGCAGCGAATCCTTACCGGTAAATTGCCGGACCTGGAAGGACTGTGGATTCAATGGGGCATTATTCAGGAGATTATTCGTATCCTGGACGGTAGCCTGGAAGTGCGCATTCTCAATAAGAAGTTTCTGTGCATCGATGTCCGATTGGATGCACACTTGCCTCCAGAAGAAGCCCTGGAGCGAGAAGGTCCCGGACTTCGGGTGGTCAGCCTGGTGGAGCAGGACAAAGAAGCCGAAGCCCTGGCCCGGGCGGCGGCCGCCAACGACGAGCGAATGCCCGAAATCCAGTTTCATGCAAAGATGACCACCGGAGAATTTGTGCAATGGATCAAACAGAAGTTGCGCAAGTCCGCCTGATGTAATTCCATCCGCAATTCAGCCAGAACCGAAGGTCCGGGAGAAATCCGCCTACCGCTCGTGCAGCAAACGAGCCCTCCATGGCCCGGTTGCCCTTGTGGCGCCATCCCTGGCGCCGGCTCGCGGCAAACGTCTTTCCTTGCAGGAAGTACCACAGCGCTTTTCGAAGAAAAGCGCGCAAACAGGATGTTTGCAGAGGGCGTAGCCCGAGCAAACAGGAGGTTTGCCAAGACCAGAGGTCCGGACCTTTGCACCTCGCTGGAAAAGCCATGGAGGGCTTTTCCAGCGGGGTACCTCCAAAAAAGATTTGCACACATGCTTTCCAGGCCAGATTCATGAAACATGTCCGAACAGGTAGAATTCAAGTACGAAGGCGGGAGCCTCAGCTTCCCTTTAATGACCGCTTCCGATGGAAGCAAGTTCTTTGATGTAAGGGAACTGAAAGAGAAAACTGGATTGTCCGCCTACGACCCGGATCTCCACAACACAGCCATCGCCAGAAGCGGAATCACCTGGATCGATGCAAAATCCGGTCGACTGCTTTATCGAGGCATCGATGTGGAAGAACTGGTGGAGCATTCCAGCTTCGTGGAGACCTCCTACCTGTTAAGTAACGGGGAATTGCCCACCGCAGACCAGTTGGCAGAGTACTCCCGGTCCCTTTCCAAACATTCCATGATCCATGAATCCATGCGGAATTTCTTTGATTCCTTCCCGGGAAATGCGCACCCTCTGGCCATTATGGCCACCATGGTCACGGCCCTCTCAAGCTACTATCCGCAGAGCTTCGAAGAGAACATCCAGAAAGGGATTGATGTTCGGACCAGGTTACTCGCAAAGGTGCGGACCCTGGCGGCCTGGGCCTATAAGAAATCCGTCGGCCAGCCTACCATCTATCCCAGAGACGATCTGCCCTATTGCAAGAACTTCCTGAATATGATGTTTGCCGTTCCAGCCGAAGGTCATACGGTGACCGACGATGACGATCGCGTCTTGAATCAGATTCTTATTCTGTATAGCGATCATGAATACAATGTTGCAACCACCACCATGCGATTTGTGGCCAGCACCCGGGCCAACCTCTTTGCATGTATAAATGCCGGCATCATGACTTTGTGGGGCGCTCGAGAATCCGATGCGAACCTGCCCCCGATCATCTTGCTCAGAGAAATGATCCAGAATTCCGAAAGTCCGGATCAGTATTTTGAGCGATTCATAAAAAAGGGAGCGCCCATTGTATCCAACGGTCTGGGCCACTCCGCCTATGGACCGGAGGATCCCCGGGCCACCATCAGTCGGAGAATCTTTCATGAGTACAGGAAAAATCATCCGGACGCCCTCAAGTCGCCGCTCATTCGCAAAGCTCTGGAGGTCGAGGAATACACTCTGGGGCATCCATTCTTCAAAGAGATGAAGCTGTACCCGAACCTTGATTTCTATTCAGCGCTGATTTTTCATCTGCTGGGAATTCCTTCAGAGATGAACAATGTGATTCGTGTGATTGGCAAGGTTTCTGGCTGGCTGGCTCACTGGTTGGAGCAGAGAAATGAAACGGAGCGCCGTTCCTTTCGACCTCGCCAGGTCTACACGGGAAAAATGCATCGAAGCTACATTCCCATGGATCAGCGATAAGGAGCCGTAGATTGGGGGTCTTTCCTCTCATTCACGGCTTTTCTTTCCCTTCTTCGACTTGCGACGCATGAGCGCGTCCAGTATGGGGATGCGAATGCCCAGCTTGCCCAGGGCTGTAGTCAGGATAACCGCCGCCAGGCCTTCATCCAGCCAGCCTACCACTGGTATTACATCGGTGAATTCCGGAATGAAGATGTACACTCCGGAAAGAATGGCCACCACGATCCATACGATCCGTCGCCAGCCAGTTAAGGATTCGTCCACCTCTTCCTCGGAATTCACTTTGCCCGCCGGCACTGCATGATGTATCTTTTCTGGCATTCTCTTAATCTGGACGCCGGGCGGCCTTCGGTCAATTCCGATTTTTCGGCCCCGGACGCTCCTTCTCCGTGCAAATCATGGCTATCGAGGCATACTGACTTTCGGCGATCCCCGCACCGGCGGTATCTGGCCACGATCCCCTTTAGCGCGGACTGGAAGCTTTTCTCACCGGCCTCGGGCCCAGTCCGGATGGCTCTCCTTTAAGCTACCCAGGGCCCAGTCTATATGCGCGGACTCGAATCCCCGGTAGTTCAAGAACTGAAGTAGCCTGGACACGGAATCCTCTCGATCAATAATCGACTTGAGTTTTTCTTCGGCCACTGCCAGACAGCTCTCTTCCCATTGATGCGAGGCGATTTCATTCAGGCAATCGCTGGCCGTATGCCGATCCACACCCAGCGAACCCAGCTCCTGCTGTATACGCCTGGGGCCCTGGCCGCTACGCAATCGATGTTCAATACGAATACGACAGAACCTTTCTTCGTTCAGCAAATCCATCTGCTGAAGCCTTTCCAGGATTGAATCGTGCCAGCTCTTCAGAATTCCTTTTTTGCCCAGATACTGTCGCACCTCTACCGGAGCCCGCTCTCGAATCGCCAGATATCGGGCCAGACCGCGTTCACCCTTATCGGATAGCAGATCGGACAGATCATTGGAACTGTTGGGATCACCAGGTTTTGCCTTTGCAGATGCAGCGGAGGAAACAGATGAAATGGAGAAATCCGCGGTACTTCCTTCTTCGGGTTCGCCGATTTTCTCCGAATAGTCCGCCTGGTCCGGATAGGCTGAATCCTTTCCGCCCCGAATCAGCCTGAGATGCGATCCTTCCGATTTCATAGTCCTCCCCGAGCTCCGGGCCCCGGATGAAAAGCTGTAGTCAGAGTTCTGAAGCTTCCCTTCCCTGTGCCGGCCATCCAAACTGTTCGCAAAATAACAGCTGCCTGTGACATTTGCAGCAGACTGATCCATTGGCCTTGCTGAAAAAAAGGGCCCGGGTGGTTTCTTCTATATAGCGACATAAAATTTGCTTTACACCTTTCGGTACAGGGCCATCCTAAACCATTCATGCGACATAATCCGGGAGTTGGGACATGACCCTCGCACTAATTGCCATATCTT
>JAGRNE010000054.1 GCA_020440915.1 Leptospiraceae bacterium
TTCTTTTTTCTGGTCCGGTGTGGTAATCGCTTCCACCAGGGGATGCTCCGGCGCAAGCACCATGTAAGACGCTCCGAACAATGTATCCGGCCGGGTGGTGAATACTTCAATATGGGCGCCTTCGCTTCTGGAGGCCACAGCGCTTTTTTTGCCGCTTTGTGCGGAAGACTTCGCCGCTTTTTTCGCACTCTTTTTGGCGGATTTCTTTGCGCTTTTCTTTGAACTCTTCTTTGCCGCGCTGGCTTTTCCGGAAGCGATTTCGAATTTTACAAGGGCCCCTTCCGAGCGGCCAATCCAGTTCTTCTGCAGTTCCAGAGTCCCTGCCGGCCAGTCCACAAGCTTCAGGTCTTCCAGTAAACGTTCGGCATAGGCGGTAATGCGAAGCATCCACTGTCGCATGGGTTTGCGCACTACAGTGTAACCTTTGGAGGTCCATTCCTCCACTTCTTCATTTGCCAGCACCGTACCCAGTTCCGGACAGAAGTTCACCGGGGCTTCGTGCACGTAGGCCAGACGTTTGCTTTCTATGAATTCCCTGAGTTCTTGTTCCTTCCCCTTCTTCTTGAGGTCTGCCGGAACCTTCAGTTCTTCGATGGGTCGGGCTTTTTTCTGTGTTTCGTCGTAGAAGGAGTTGTAAATCTTAAGGAAGATCCATTGCGTCCAGCGGTAGTATTTGGGATCGGTGGTGTTCACTTCCCGATCCCAGTCATAGGAGAAGCCCAGGCTCTTGAGTTGCCTGCGAAAGTTGTCTATGTTCTTTTTTGTGGTCTCCGCAGGATGGATGCCGGTTTGCATGGCGTAGCGTTCTGCCGGTAGCCCAAAGGCATCCCAACCCATGGGATGCAAAACCCGAAACCCTTTCATCCGCTTGAAACGGGCCATGATGTCGGTCGCGGTATATCCTTCCGGATGTCCTAGATGTAACCCCTGCCCGGATGGATAGGGAAACATATCCAGAACATAAAAGGTGGGGCCGTCCCCGGATTCCAGGGTGCGGAAGGAATGATTCTGCTCCCAGTAATTCTGCCATCGTGCTTCCAGCTCTTGAAAGGGATAACTCATAGTCCCATTCGCCAAAAATCGCCTTCTGTGGCCACCGTTTTCAGCTTCATGGCTCCTGCCACCGGCCCGATATTTATTCTGGTATGTCTTCTTTTTTCAGCTCTCTCCCCACGCACCCGACCATAGGAACCTCCACAACCCGCAACCTCTTCCGCGTCCTCTTTATCGGAGGAGGTGGATCCGGCAAATGGTGGGTTCTGCTGCTGATTCTTACAACGCTGTCCAGCCCTGTTTTTGCCAGAGAAAGAACAGAGATTGTCTATGCCTTTCGCAACTATGAGCGTGCCCGGCCCATCAAAATGATCCTGGTCGGCGAAATCAAAAGTAAGATCAAGGCAGCCCAGGGATACGATCGTCAATCTCCGTACCAGAATTACGATGTTCGTCAGGATCAGGTAACTGTGCGGGTGATGAATCGAGAAGGTCTTCGAGTGGGGCAGAAGCTCTATGTAATAGAAAAGAACCCCCATCATAAAAAATACAGAAATGGGATGATCGTTGCTGAGATTACCGTGGCTTCCATTCTAAACAATCCCTTCTACGGATGGGTCATTACCGGGCAGGGGAATCTGTTGCGCGTTCGGGAAGGCCAGTTCGTGGCGCGTACGCTCGAATCCGAGAATCTGGAAAAGGCCCGGGTCATCAAGAAAAGGGGCGATATGCATATGAATCGAGGCGAGGTGGACCGGGCCATTGCCGCTTATCAGGATGCTCTTCGGGCGGACCGAAATCTGCCAGAAGCCCACGCTGCTCTGGGAGATCTGTATCTGGAAGAGGCTCAAAAAAGTGGGGAATACCCGGTAAGGGCTCTGTCCGCCTTTGATAAGGCCTGGCAAAACCGGGAACATTTCTACTACAATTCAGAGGTGTTTCAGTTCTGTCTGAACTACATGGAAGCGCTGTATCTTGCATATAGCAAGGATCGCTATACGGCAGCTGCCGGACAAAGGCCGCAGCAGCATCTTTCGCGTATAGATGAGGCGGCTCAGGTTTGCGCCACTATTACGGATCACCCGGACTGTGAACTGCATCGGGTGCGAGCGGACTATTATCTCATGGAATTCTATTCGGCGCAGTCCAGCGCGGATCAACGACAGGCCTATGACAGCTACCGTAAACAAACCGGGGAGTTGTTGAAAGGACTGGAAGAGAAGCTCTACGGTTATCAGGAATTCGGGCCTCGCTTAAAAGAATATGAATCAGGAAGTACGCGACATCCGGAGTCCAGTTTTGATATCTCCCAGTACCATGGCATAGCAGCACTGTATTATGCACGTGTACTATCTGATCTACCGGGCAATGCGGATGCAAAGAGAAAAGAGAAGGCAGCCTTACTTCGCATGGTGGAACATCATTATGAAAAGGCGATGCAGGGAAATCCGGGCATACCGGAGTTGCAATCCCTGGGAAGTCTCATAGAAAGGATGCGCAAGGTTTTTCCGGATCGGTAAGGTCGCCTGCACTGCATTCAGGAATCCTGGACTACGGCAATCTGCTCGAGCTTTCCCTGGACCTCCAGAGCGCCCAGATCCGTGGAGTCTTCCAGTATGGTCCGGCCGCTTTTTCGTTCCGAGAGCCGAAATCGAATGCTTGCCGTCATGGTTTCGCTGACTCTTTCGATCATAGCTTTTTCGTAGGGCGCCATCAACAGTGCGCCGGCGGATCTGTGGCTTTCTATTTCCAGGCGATACTGCCGATCCTCCACGGTCATCCATACTTGCTTGCTGGATACCCGGACTTCGATCAGTCGGGCTCCTGTATACGTTGCAAAGCGATGCAGCTTACCGTCAAAATAGAGGGCCATGATAAAGCCTCGAAAGCTTCCGGTAATCCAGGGAATTCGGGCGGCAGAGGCGAAAAGCGAGCCTTCGGCGCCGAAATGGTTGGATTGCATCCAGACATAAGCAGAAGGGAAGTTCCGGCCCCAGTCTTTCTCGATGTAGCCCGACCCTCCGCTGAAGTCCACGTTTCGCCCATTAACGGTCAGGGCCCCCTGGATTCTGTGATCCAAACTTACCAGTCCATGATAGCATTCCATAAAGGGAGTATACGCGAAAGGTCCCATGATACCGGGGCTCTTCCATGTAACCGGAAATCGCACAGGTTCCAGATAGTTCAATTCCCCCTGGATCTTGAATTTCTTTCCGGATACATCCAGGCTCAATCCATGAAGACCAAAGCTGTTGTGTTGCAGCTTGCAGCGGAAGATTTTCTTTTCCGGACGGAAGGCCGAAAGAGGGAATCGAATGTATTCGTAGTTTGCATTCATTCCGTCCAGAATCTGCAGGAAGGCATGAGAGTCTTCCTGCGAAGGGCCGATGAATACGCCGGGAATAAATGCGAATCTGTGCTTTTTGTCCCCGGACACATGTTTTAGATACCAGCCTTCGAAGTAAGCTCGCCGGCTTCTTTGCTTTTTTAGCGGGCGCATGCCCTGGAATACATCGGGACGAAAAAGATCTGACACAGTTTACCTCGAGGACATAGCTGCGGGTCCGTAAAGCGGGTTTTTGTATACCGCAGGACGGAATGTGAAAAATCCGTACCAGACTCATGGCATTCGAATTTCAGCAATTGCTTCGCGATCCGGGCTGCCATGCCCGTACCGGAACACTGCAACTGGGCAGCGTCTCTGTAGAGACTCCCATGTTTATGCCGGTGGGCACCCAGGCCGCTGTAAAGACTCTGGATTCCAGCGATCTGGAAGAAATGGGCTACAAGCTAATTCTGGCCAACACCTATCACCTGTATTTGCGGCCCGGTGAAGCCATTAGATCCTTTGGAGGAGTAAAACCTTTCATGGATTGGAAAGGAGCGCTACTCACAGACTCCGGAGGATTCCAGGTCTTCAGCCTGGCAGCCATGCGACGTTTCACCGGGGATGGAGTTGAGTTCCAGAGCCACATTGACGGTAGCCGGCATCTATTCACTCCGGAAAAGGTGTTGGATATTCAGCAAATGCTGGGCTCGGACATCATGATGGTGCTGGATGACTGCCCTCCGGGCGATGCGGATGAAAAAAGGCTACTGGAATCCTTGCAAAGAACTCATGACTGGGCTCGCCAATCCTTCCAGTATTACGAAAGGAAGAAGGAAGAAGGTCATTTTGATGATCAGTTCTTATTCGGCATAGCGCAGGGCGGCGCCAACCTGAAACTTCGTACCGAATCGCTGGCTACCATTCAGTCCCTGCCTTTCGCAGGAGTGGCTGTAGGCGGCCTCTCTGTAGGTGAAACCAGGGAAGATTTCTATAGAGTACTTCATCATCTGGCGCCGGACCTGGATGCAAGACCCAGGTACTTGATGGGAGTAGGGACCATTCCGGACTTTCTGGAAGCGATTCGCTGTGGCATCGACCTTTTTGACTGCGTACTGCCTACCAGGAATGCACGTCATGGTATAGCCTACACCAGAGGAGGTAAGCTGAACCTTAGAAATGCCTTGCATCAGGAAAGCCGACAGCCTCTGGATCAAGATTGTACCTGCCTTGCCTGCAGAAGATACAGCCGCGGCTATATCCGGCATCTTCTAAGGGCCGGAGAAATTACTGCTTTGCGGCTCTTAACTCTTCATAATCTTCAATTCTTCTTTGACTTCTTCTCGATGGCCAGAGATGCTATCCGAAAAGGGGCCTTTATGCCCTTTTATGAGGGCTGGAAAAAAATCGGATTTTGACTTTGATTTTTTATGTTGACAGCCACCTATCCTGGTTATCATCTCAGGAAAACAAAAATTAACGGGGTTTTTCAGGACAGTCAGTTATGGAAATTTCCAGAAGAGAAAGCGGCGACATAGTCATTCTGGATGTAAATGGGGAGATTGACCTCTACAATGCACCAGAGATCAAAGAGCTTATTAACAAGCTCATCGAAGAAAAAAAGTATAACGTAGTAATCAATTTGGATCGCGTGTCCTACATTGACTCGTCCGGCATTGGAGCTTTGATCTCCAGCCTTTCCAACCTGAAGAAGTATCAGGGCGGACTGAAGATCACTAACGTATCCGGATCTGTTAGGAAGGTATTCGAGCTTACCAAGCTGACTTCCTTTTTTGAAATCTACGACTCCGAGGCGGATGCACTGGCTGCATTCAAGTCTTGATATCCCGTTCGGGAAGATGGATCCCGTGACTGCGAAATGGCCGGCTCCAGATGAAGTCGGCCATTTTGTTTGAAATCCTGGAGGAACAAATGGGAAAACTGCAAAGAATAATCACAACAGTAGCACTGGGTAGCATGGCTATCTTGATTGCTCAGTGCGCTAGCACCGCTCCTGTAAAGGAGATGAGCGATGCCCGCCAGGAGATAGCCCTGGCTCAGAAGGAAGATGCGCAAAAGCATGCTCCGGATGAACTGGAAGCATCGATCACTGCACTCAAGAAGGCGCACGATGAACTGGCCGCCGGCGAAAACGATACGGCCAAAGCAAGCGCCCTGACCGCGGACGCTACAGCCGTAAAGGCACGACTGGATTCTGTGGGACCGTATACCGCAGACATGGAAAAGAAAGCCGATGAGCTGATCTCCAGCGCCGACGAAGCCTATGCCGAAAAGCTGGCCTCCGACGATTTTGAATCCGCAAAATTGCTCAAAGAGAAAGGCGACGGCGAGCATGCAAAAGCAAAAGATCTAAAATCCGGCGCAGCAGATGAAGGGGATGCAGCCACAGCTGTGGCTTCCGGAGAAATCCTGTCACAGTATCGAAGCGCTTACGAGAACTATCAGCAATCCCAGGATGCAGCAGCTAAAGCCCGGGCCACAGCGCTGGCCCAGAAAGATCAGCTGCTTTCCAGTCTGTCCGCAGCGGAGTCCATTCTGGAAAAAGCGCGTTCTTACGAAGCCGAGCAGACCGCTCCCGAGCAGTACGCTGCGGCTCAAGAAGAGATTCAAAAAGCAAGGGATCTTATTAACGATAACATGCTAAAAGATGGTGCCATGTCCATCGAGCGGTCCGAGGAATTGGCCCGGGCAGCTCTGGATGCAGCTCTGCCTGCTTATGCAAAGAAGCGCAAAGCTGAAGCGGATCTGGCTGTTGGCTCCGCCAAGAAAAGCTTCGATGGCTACAAAAGAAAAGGAAGCCAGGCCGAAGTTCAAAGCATTGGAGAATTCGTTCGTGCCGCTGACGAAGCGCTGACTGCTGCAGGAAGCAATCTGGACGAGGAAAACTACGAAGAGTCCATTTCGGAATCCGAAGAGGCTATCCGACTGGCATCCATTATTTCCGAGAAAACCGGAACTGCATTGGCAGAGCGAAAGACCGAGGAAACGCCTGTAAGCGCAGAAGGATGGAAGAGCTACAAAGTCCAGAAGAAGCGACCTGCAGATACTCTGTGGAGAATTTCAGGAATGAAAGAGCATTATGGCAATCCATTCCTGTGGAAGCGAATCTACGAAGCCAATCAGGACAAGATCAAGAATCCAAATCTGATTTTCCCTGGTCAGGTATTCGACATTCCTCCAAAAACCGGTCCCATCACGAAGCCGGCCAAAGACGACTCCGTTGAAGACATGGACAATGGCGACATGGATCGCGAAAACGTAGAATAATTTGAAGAACCCCGGCCCCCTGGTGGGCTTAAATTAGCTGCACAATCAGCATGAGAGGCTCTCCTTCGGGAGGGCCTTTTTTTTTGCATCCTCGAAGCTCGAAGCCGGAAGGCACCCGCCTGGACCTCGCTCTCGTAACCGACGGGAATATGCACGGTTCTATAGATGGCATCGTCTGGTTTCTGGCGCTCGTGGACCTGCCGCTGAGTCTGACTCTGGACACAGCTTTGTTGCCCGTTATTGTGATCGCGGATATTACCATTCCGCAGCGGAAGTCCGATGGAGAAGACGAAGGCGAAACAGCAGAAATTCAAAATCAGGAATCTGGCGGCCTGAAAGTGGCTTCGGGCCGAAAGAGGGCAACCCGGTAAGTCAACCGCGGCGGTCCGGGAATCAGGATCGATGAGTCCCTCGAGAGGCCGCTTCGGAAGGCGCTTTGGTCAACGGGGCCAGAAGAAGCCGCGGACTCGCATGAGGCAACGCACCTGCATCAGGATGAATGGATTTTTTCCGGCGGTCATCATCCCGGCCTTAATTTCAGCAGCGTTCATAACTGTTAACTGACACAGCGTTAGCGACTGTAACGCTTGTTTCTTCTCAACCTTCGATCTACTACATTCCTGGAAATCCTCTTGAAGCGTTCTGGTCCGACGTGTTAGCATAGAGCTCTAATCGGAGCGTCCGGCCTGAACTTTTGCAACCTCTTTGACGTTTTATTGTCAGAGCCTTTATTCGGAGGGTGGTATGAAGCGAGCATTTATTGATCTACTGGAGCGAACAGAGTTTCCTCTTTCATTTCGCGTAATCTTTCATGATGGGGAAGTCTACGAGCACAAAGCCGGTCGACTACTGGATGGACCGTCGGCCTACCATCGTAACAATAAGACCGGGGAGCCGGCCTTCGTTCTACATTTTAAGCAACCCGGAGCGCTGGAAGATCTACTTCGCCGGGGTAGCATGGGTTTTGGCGAATCCTACATGGACGGTGATATCGATGTCCAGGGCGATCTCCAGGAACTGCAGCATCTCAGCGAATACCTCGGTGTGGGAGGGTTGCATCCCAGTCCTCTGGATGTGGTAAAGTTCTACTTTCGCATTATTCGGACCCATCCCACCAGGAAGCGCGCTCGCTCCAACATTGCGCACCATTACGATCTTGGAAACGACTTCTACTCCCGGTGGTTGGACGAAAGGATGCAATATACCTGCGCGTATTTTAACAGACCCGGCGACTCACTGGAGCAGGCCCAGAAGCAGAAGCTCGATCTGGTCTGCCGTAAACTCCGTCTGCAGCCCGGCGAAACCGTAGTAGAGGCGGGCTGTGGCTGGGGCGGCCTGGGTCTGCATATGGCCAGGAACTATGGAGTCCGTGTTCGCAGTTTCAACATTTCAGAGGAACAGATCGCCTATGCCAGAGATCAGGCCCGACGAGAAGGCATTCCGGAAAATCAGCTGGAATACGTACTGGACGACTATCGCTCCATCGGAGACGAAAAGCGAACCTACGATAAATTTGTTTCCGTGGGCATGCTGGAGCACGTTGGCCTGCGCAACTATCGCCTCTTCTATGACCTGATTCATAAAGCTCTGCCCAATAAAGGATTGGCTCTGGTTCACAGCATTGGTAGAGTCTGGAGCCAGAAAACGGACCCCTGGCTGGAGAAGTACATCTTTCCTGGCGGCCGCATCCCATCGCATGCGGAGATGATGCGACCATTGGAGCAGAAGAAGAGGTCGTTCTTTGTGGCCGACATGGAGAATTTGAGGTACCATTACGCCTTAACCCTGGATCACTGGGCAAAACGATTCGAAGAAAATGAACAATGGATCCGAAAGCGGTACGGTGAGACTTTTGTGCGAATGTTCAAGCTCTATCTGCGAGGCTCGGCCGCCGCCTTTCGCTACGGAGGTATAACTCTGATTCAATTGCTTCTGCATAAGGGCTATATCAACGACGCTCCGCTCACCAGACATCATTTCCTGGGGATTCCATCGCCAGGCGCCGCCACCAAAGGAAAAGGCGGTTCTCGTTCCCGCCGAGCGCCGGGCAACGGAAAGAAGACATCTACCAGCAGCGGGGCTTCCTCGCATTCCAGAGGGGGCGGGCCCCGCTCAAAGGCAGGTGCGCGATGATAGAAACCGACGTACTGATTGTTGGCGGTGGTCCCGGCGGCTCCAGTTGTGCTCACGAGCTCAAGAAAAAGGGCCTTCAAAGTATCATCCTGGATAAAACCGAATTTCCTCGTACCAAGCTCTGCGCCGGCTGGATAACGCCAGGTGTCCTGCACAGTCTTGGCATTGGTCCCGAGGAGTACCCTCGCGGAATCTTTACGTTCAACGAAATTGAGGGCGCCTACTACTCATTGAAGAATACCAGGCCGCTTCGCTTCAAGACAACGCAGTATTCCATCCGGCGCTATGAATTCGACCACTGGATGTTAGAGCGATCGGGGGCAGAATTGCACCTTCATTCTGTGAAAGAGATTGAGGAAGGCCCGGACGGCTTCGTTGTAGATGATGCCTTCAAAGGGCGATACCTGGTAGGCGCAGGGGGCACCCATTGTCCGGTGTATCGAGCATTGTTTGCGGACCTTAATCCCCGCTCCCAGGCCTATCAGGTGGGCGCCCTGGAGCAGGAGTTCGCCTGCAATTATTCCGACAGTCGCTGCATGCTCTGGTTTGGAGAGAATGGACTTCCCGGCTACTCCTGGTATGTGCCCAAAGAAGGCGGCTTTCTAAACGTAGGCATTGGAGGATTCTCCGAGCATATGCGAAATGCCCGGATTACCCTTCGGCAGCACTGGGATCTGCTTACGCAGAAACTGGAAGAAATGGGCCTGGTGCAAGGACATCAATGGAAACCCCGGGGTCATACCTATTTTATTCGTGAGCCGGTCCGACACACCCGGAGAGGGAATGCCTTTCTGGTAGGTGATGCGGCCGGATTGGCCACCTGCGATCTGGCAGAAGGCATTGGCCCCGCCATCGAAAGCGGCATCCGCACAGCCAGGATTATCGCGGAAGGCCGGAAGCTCGATCTCAGCGATATAGTGAGATACAGCGCCCTCGGCGACGGCTGGAAGGGTAGAATCCTTTCGGCGCTTGACCGAAAAGGTACATTCTTCCGGGACCGGATCTATGCCCGGAAGTTTCGGGAAAAGGAAGAGAGGCATCTGCATGCCATCGGTAGTGGCGAATCGACGAGCTGAAATCTTCGGACACTTGCATTCCACAAGAATTATGAGAAAAGATCTGATGAAAGCCGGCATCCCTGAAAAACCAGTAGACCGATCTGCATAAATTCAGAAGACTGGTCAGATGCGGAAAAAAACAATCCTTGCATGTTCCATGCTTACCATCCTGATTTTCCTCTCCTGCCAGGGACTGGATCCCCTGGCTTTTTCTCCAGACCCGGACCCGGGTTTCAGTCCTGAACAGGGATTCGAGAGTACGGACACTCTGGTAGACGGCATTCCGTTGGATTTAGAGGGCCTGGTAGGGCCTGAGGATATCGCCGTGGGGCCCGATGGTCGATTGTATGCGGGCTACCATGACGGAGAGTTCGGAAACGGCGGAATTCTGAGAATGAAATCCGACGGAAGCGAAAGGGAAATCTTCGCCTCCACCGGAGGCTGGGTAACTGGACTGCATTTCGACGATCGAGGGCATTTACTCGCCCTGGTCATTGGCCGGGGATTGATGCGCTTCGCCCCGGATGGTTCCGGGGAATTGCTGAGTTCCGAATTTGAGGGCCGGCCATTTCTGATTCCCAATGATGTTGTCACAGATTCTCGCGGAAGGATTTATTTTTCTGTGACCTCGCATCGGTTTGGGTTCAGTCCGGATCTTGCGCTCAGGCTTATCCTTGAAGCGGGAAGAGAAGACGGCGGTTTGTATATGTACGATCCGTCAACCGGGAAGACTCACTGTTTGCTTCAAGGAATGCACTTTGCCAATGGAGTGGCCCTGGCCCCGGATGACTCCTACGCCTTGCTTGTGGAAACCGGCCGATACCGGGTATGGAAGATCCCCCTGGAAGACGGAAAAGCTGCCGGATCCCCTGTGGTTTTCCTGAACAACCTGCCTGGCATTCCCAACGGAATCGCTCTTCGACGGGATAAGGGAAGCGAATACTGGCTTGGTTTCACCACTCGACGAAATTCCACTCTGGATTTCGTGCATCCACACCCCTGGATGAAAAGCTTTGTCTATGCATTGCCGGCATGGGTCAGACCGGCGGCGGAGCCTTACGGACTTGTTATGCTCATTCGCGACGTTGGTGACAGAGGTAAGATCATTGCATCTTTCCACGATCCGGATGGAACTCTGGTTTCAGAGGCCAGCAGCGTGGAAGAAGCCGATGGATACATCTACCTTGGCGGCGATATGACTCGTGCCATCGTCAAAGTGCGAATCCCCGAAGCTTACAGGTAGATTTCTTTCACTGGATCTTCCAGCTTTCCACTGCTCCCATGGCTTATGGATGAGAAAAGAGATTCTACCGGGCGGGGAAAGCGCGGAGGGTATTCCCCGGGAATCAGTAGCGCAGAAGCGCTACTGGACGCCACGGCAGCGCTGCTTCAAGAAAAGGGATACTTTGGCACAGGTCTGAACGAAATCCTGAAGAATAGCGGGGCTCCCCGAGGATCTCTCTATCACCATTTTCCGGGAGGCAAGGATGAGCTGGTGATACGCGCCCTTCAGCGATCTGCAGGCCAGTTGCAGCTTTCGCTGCAGTCGGTAGCCGCAAGCCAGGGAATGCAGGCCTTTATTTCTTTTTTTAAGGATAGGCTTCTGGTTTCCAATTTCAGCAAGGGCTGCCCTGTAGCATCGGTCGCCCAGGAAGTGAGTACCCATCGTCCAGAAATCCTGGAGGTTTGCTCCGCGATTTACCGAGAGTGGGAGAATGCATTGGCCGAATACCTTGGAGGAGAGGCGTCACTTACCCGGGCCCGGGCCATTCTATGCCAGCTGGAAGGTGCGATTCTTCTGGCAAAAACGCATAAGGACATTTCCTATCTTGATCTGGTTCTGGCCTCCGATACGCCGGCGAATCAAAGAGACAAATGAAGCAGGCATGGATCTTATGAGCCCTGGTCTTCCGCAGAAAAAGTGGCCTTAAATTAATTGTCATGATCGCGGCTTCCGATGGAATCATCGTATGGTGGCCTCCCTACATTGCAGGTTTGCCTTTCTGGGCGCCTTGATCCTGTTTCTCTCTTTCTTTTCTGTTTTGAGCATTCCATTGGAGGCGGAAGAACCCTCCGATGGCTCCGGACGGCCATCCAATGTATCGGAGGAATCCGGCGAAGGCCCTGGGAATGCGACCGGCGATAAAAAGCCTGCAACAGACGAGAAGGAGGAACCCCAGGGAGACGAAGTGATCCTCGTAGGTCGTGATGATCCTGAAATGGTGGCCGCCATAAAAAAAGCACGGGCTTCCCTTCCGGCCTTCTGGCAGCGATTTTCGAATCCAGGAGCCAATGAGGAATCATTTCTCATCAAGGTGATGATTAGCGATGCCTTTGGAGTAGAGCACTTCTGGTGCGGAAGGCTCAAAAAAGAAGGCGATGAAATAGAATGCACCATCGCCAACGAGCCCCATACAGTGCGAATCGTGGAGTTCGGGCAGGTCATCCATCCGGAGCAATCCCAGATCTCCGACTGGATGTTTCGCAAGAACGGCTACATTCATGGAAACTTCACAATGCGAGTACTGATCAAGAGGATGCCGCCCGAAAAAGCGGAGTACTACAAGTCCATGCTGGCCGAACCGGGAATTCCGCCCAGAGAAGAACCGGAGTCGGATCTCGAAACAGTCAGCCCTTGAGATTTTCTACGGCTGTTGCTCCCTGCTGCGAGATCAGCGAACTCGAGCGATCCAGCTATCGCTGCCATGTAGCTATCACGACCATGCAGCTATCGCTGCCATGTAGCTATCAGGGCCATGCAACTATCACGGCCATAAAACTATCGCTGCATTGTGAACAGATAACCCTGGTGCTCGGATCTACAATTCCAGAATTCAAAACACTTAGAGCTTCAGTTCCAGAAAGCCGCCGGAGCATGTTACGCCACCCACCGATGGAGGCAAGAAACAAGTCTTGAACCACGGATTCTTTTTTGCCATCTCGTTTAGAAACTCTACGCTATGGAGCTTCGCATACTCGGCGGCCAGGCGATGATAGGTAATACCCGGACTGCCCGGAACCACGGTAATTCCTCTGAATTGCTTTTCGCTGTCTTTGTTCATGCAGCCATGGGTGGCGCCCAGGATGCGTAGACCCCAATCTTCTACGGGAAACAGATAGCAGTCCAACTGTTGTTCCGGAGCGCTCAGAAACTCGGGATACAAACCGGTCTGAAGATTTTCGGGCGGAGGAAACCAGCTGAATGCTTCGATGGGGGCCAGAAACATTGTAAAGCGTGCATTTTCCACCCAGTTGGAATGAGCATAGAAATCCTGAATTAAGTGCAGAGCCATGCCCATCTTTCTAAGACTGGAATTAAGCTCCACTGCATGCACAGCTTCAAATTTCAGTTCATCCAATCGATAGGCGCAGGCAGGAATTCTATCATTATCGCAATGCAGGCTGAAATCGGCGGCGTAGCCTTCGGAATCGCTGATTACCGAGTACTGACGAATCATTTCACCGCAAAGTGGATTGATGGAAATGTCCCGGTCTGCTGCGAAATCCTGCAGTGCTTTTCTAGTTATGGTGAAATGCGTTTCCGGCCCGGCTCCGGAAAAGGCATCCAATTCAAGATCGCCCAGGGGCAGAGCGGTGGCCAGAAGGAGAGTAAAGGCCGCGTATCGGGAGATTTTATGGGAGCGCATGATGATAACTGATTGTCTGGTCCTACCAGGAAGGTTCGAATTGCAGCGACCTGCGGCTACATTTTTCTCCGCGGAAATCGTTTCCCCGGTAGCGCAATGCCGATCGCAAGGGAGGGATCCTTCTTTAATGGGATACCCGGGTAGGGTGTGTGCCGGAGGGGGCGGCTGTCGACAACCTCCTTTGGCCATCCCGGCCGGGCGGTCATCCGGGCCGAGCGACACTCTCAGCCGCCCCAAGGCTGCTGCAATAGGGGCCGGCCAGGCAATCCCCATCCGCTGCCAGGCCTCGCCAGGGGGGCCATCGGCGGATGATCTGTGGTCCCTGGGCTACAGCATTGGCCAGATGATTTGAAAGAAGCTGATCAAAGCAACATTTACTAGGATAGCCATGAGCAGGGCCAGACCAATGGCCTTGCCGGTGGAATTGCTGCCCAGAAAGGCGCCACCGGCACCGGCCAATCCGGAAATCAGAGCAAAGGCCCCGCCGATAAGCGCCGTTTCGCTCAAATTGGTGAAAAAACCGGTGGCCAGGAGAAAACCCAGCGCTCCCAGGGCGACAAAAACAATCGCTACAATCTTTGGTCCTTTTGACATGAAACCCTCCTTAACCGAAAAGGAAGGTAGCAAGCAGGCTTTTGAGCACAACCATAAAGCCAAAAATGGCTTCCAGCACGGCTCCGATTTGCACTGGCCGCACCAGTGTTGCAAAACCTACGACGGCCACATGGATGGCCAGAATACACATGGCCAATCCGGCCATCAGCGTTGCAGTGAGATAGGCAGGGGATTCGTACCCGTAAAAAATGAAGAAGATCAACGGAATGAGGCCGCAGAAGGTCATGAAGGCGCCTTGCGCAACCCAGGCCATGATAACGATGCGAGCTTCCTTTTCGTCTGGATTGCCCAGCATGGCCACAGCTCCACCTACAATGAGCTGATGGAAAAGTCCCCAGCAAGCCAGTAGGATACCCGTTCCGATTACTATGTAGTTCAGGATAGCCAGCATTTGATCGCTCTGCGCCTACAGGGATTCGAACCCCGATTTCAGGTTCCGGAGACCTGCGCTCTATCCGTTGAGCTATAGGCGCCTGAACTTCAAATTCTATCCGATGGAATTTGCTGGCAATCAATTAAAGAATGCAGCGCTGCAGGATCTGATTTTCGCAGGACCTGGAAAACCAGTATTGATCTCGCATTAGAACTCAGAAATCTGGAGAGGACCGGGAAGCGCCAAAAGGCGCACTGCGCCGGTGGTTAGTATCGGATTTCTTCGTCTATTGCTTCAAAGATGTCTCGCAGGTGGTCCATCTCTTCCTCTGGCGCCGTGTAATAGATGGCATGGATGCGGCGGTCTTTAAAACGCAGCTTTCCGATCTTGATGTATCGAGTGGTGCCTTCAAGATAACTTCCCTCGAAAGTGAATGATTCGGAAGCGTCATCGTTGCTCCGGTCCTGGTATTTCCAGCCAGGATAGTTCAAGCGCATGGCATCGTACCATCCTGTGGCATAGAGGTCCCTTGACCGCTTATCTCTGGGTTCAGTATCCAGCCCGCGATATTCCAGCACGGCCAGCGGCCTGGAGTCTTCGCGGTAAACTGCCACAAACTGAAAGTAGCGATCCCGGCTCAGGCTAATGTCCCAGGCGCCAGGAATCTCAAAAACAATTCCGTAATCGGTCAATGCCACCGATCGCAGATTTCCCTTGCCGTCGTACACCGAGATAGACTGGCAACCTGAAATCAATGCCGTGGCCAGAAACAGTGCAATACCGATCAGCAATGTGGAAGTTCTGGCCCTCTGCAACTCTAGTTCTCCATCCTGGTGAGCACCTCGAAACCGTCTTCGGTAACAAGGACAGTATGCTCGAATTGTGCGGAGAGTTCACCATCGGCAGTCGTAACCGTCCAGCCATCTTCTTTGCTGAAATCGACTTTCCAGGTTCCGCGGTTTACCATGGGCTCCACGGTAAAAGTCATCCCGGCTTGCATCCGATAGCGTACCTGATTCTGCCTGTAGTGCGGCACCGGCGGATCTTCGTGGAAGCTCCGTCCAATACCATGTCCTGTAAGGTCGCGAACGATTCCGTAGCCCCTGGGAGTAAGGAATTTATCGATGGCTTCCCCGATGTCCGAAATCCGGTTGTTGGGCTTAACCGTTCGAATTCCCACCCACATGGATTCTTCCGTATCTTCAATAAGCTGTTGAGCTTCTTCGGAAATGCTCCCTACGGCAAACATGCGGGATGTATCTCCATGATATTCATGATAGATGACGGTCACATCGATGTTCATTATGTCGCCGTCTTTAAGAACATCCTGGTCGCTGGGGATACCGTGGCAAACAACATTGTTGATGGAGGTACAGATCGATCGGGGAAATCCCTTGTAGTTCAGTGGAGCGCTGATAGCTCCTCTTTTCCGGGTAAAGGATTCGGCGAAGTCATTTAGTTCCTGAGTGCTTACGCCGGCTTTTGCGCGCAGGCCGGTTTCATGCAACACTTCGGCTGCCA
>JAGRNE010000055.1 GCA_020440915.1 Leptospiraceae bacterium
TTCGAAGAATGATTCCTTTTGGATTTCGCGGTAGGTCCTCTTCATTGAGTTCCGCCACATCCCGCAAATAATGGTCAATCCGGCTCATGCAGAGTCTGCTTTTCTGAATCAAAGAGACGGCATCGTATCCGCTTTCGCAGACGAGATAGACATTCAGGCCCCCGGAGGCAGGCAGTATTATACTTCGCCTTATACCCGGGATGGCATTTAGCTTCTGTTCCCAGCGAACAACGTCTAGAAATGTACCATTGGGTAGTTTAAAATTCTGATCTCTTCTCCCAAGAAAGAGATATCCTCTTTCATCCTCTTCTACAATGTCGCCGGTGTCCTGCCAGGAGAACGCTTCCCGAGTTTCCATGCAGGAAGCCAGGACTTCCATACGTCCCACAATCCATGAGCGAAGCTCTACGGCCCCGGTGGGCCTTCGCAGTTCCTCCGGCTCGAATCTGACTACGCCAGAACAGACGTTTCTGCCCCTATAGCGCAGCGTTCCGTCCTGGAGTTTTATTTCGCAGCCTCGTGCAGTGCCTATGTGACCGGTCCGAAATTCTCCCGCTTCGCCCAGAGTAATTCCCGGACTGGCCTCGGTCTGGCCATAACCTATTCGAAATCTGCTGCCCTGTAGCCTGGAAGCCAGAGTGGATTCTACAGGAGCCCCGCCCAGAAGCCCCCCTTGAAAATTAGAGAGCAGCTCCAGACATTGTTTACTCTGGACCAGGCGGTCAAAGACCACCGGCACGGATGAAAGATAATTGATGGAAAATTTGCGAGAAAGCGAAAGGAACGATTTTTCATCCAGTCCACGAAAGCGAACAACAGAGCGGGCATGAAAAAGGGAAGGCAATAGATCCAGAATCAGCCCAAAGGCATGATTCCAGGGAAGCACACTTAGAACGTTTGCCTTGCGCATGCCAAGAAGCGGTAAATGGCTTCGAAGAACCGAGAATACATTTTCATCGGACAGCACTGCCCACCGACTGACTCCAGAGGTGCCTGACGTGGACAGGATCAATCGTCTTTCCTGTTGCGGGAAGCTCTTTCGCAGCGGATGCTGGTCGGCCAGATCTTCGTAGCCTCTGCATCGGGAGTAAAGAAGACATTGGCGGTTCTCGTTGATCGGTTCTTCCTGCCTGTATCCGGGCAATTCCATTGGCCTGTCCACAACTACGAAGTCCGGTTGCCATCGAATGACTTCCTCTGCAATTTCCTGCTCACCTCTTTCCGGATGGCCTGCAATGAATGTTCCATTCCTGGCAAGGCAGCCGCCCAGGGTTTCCAGGTATTCGGGGCCGTGCGAAAGTGCCGAATACACTACCGGTCCTTCGGTCCAACGCTGCATCCATAGACGAATACCCATCCAGAGGGCCGCGGAGGAAACTGCAGCCTCCGGAAAAACGAAAACCGGCTCGGATTTTCCTTTTAGCTTACGATGAAGGAGCTGTTTCCAGAACTGTTCTACCACTTGATGAAGACCCAGTTTTCGGAGGTGCCCGCTTTTCTGAACAGGTGGACTTTAACTGGCGTTGGCTTCATCTTATAGGTAAAGGTATAGGGAAAAATCAAATCCATCTGACCTTCCCCCACCCCTTTCTGAAAGCTTCCCAGAAAGATAGCATTGTTCGTGCAGGGAGCGATCTGGCTAAAGAACAGCTTTCCTTCTGCTTCGGCCACGGCCACTCCAGCTTTCTCCGCTTCGAATTTATTATAGAGCAATATCCGCCCTTCGTCGTCCAGTTTGATGACTCCATAGGAAAGACTGTCGATCGCCTCCCGGCCCATATTGCCGATTTGTTCCACAACGGAGTCCTCCACAAATCGGGCGCTACTCTGAGCCCAGTAAGCTGCCTGTTCCTGGATTCTCTTCATAATTCCTTCACTCATAACCTTTCTCCTTTCTGCTTACTTCTCTGTGTTTTAATCTCCATGTCCCTGCGCCTGGTTCCGCCCAGGCTTCGAGCAGACTCGGATGCGCAGCGCACTCAAAACATGCTTACCGCGGATCCCTTCGGCATCTTGTTCAGTCCTCTATTGATTTGAGGCTCTGCTCTTGCGCACGAAGATCTTCTTCGGTCCGGAAATGGTAATCCGATTGCCATCGATGATGATGGCATTTTCTCGATCGGCATACAGGTCCAGTAACTGCGCTTCCATGTTCTTTACCATGGCAACCAGCTGACCAGCATCACAGACTCCCAACTCGTTCAGAAGAATCTCTCGCTCGCCGTACAGCGTAATCAGCTGCGACTCCAGACTCTGTATCATTTCTTCTGCGTTTTCAGCCATAGTTCCTCCTCTTTTTCGTGCACCGAAGCGCGGCCGGATTCATTGCAGTTGGTACAATAGCCATGAGCCGCTACCCCGGCAAGGAAAGCAGCAAGATCAGGACTGTACACCTCTTTCAACCGTCCGGAAGCTCGGTATTCTGGGATCTGGAAAAGACAATGTGCACATCGTTAATGTACCGACTGGCAAATCCTACCTCGCAATAGGCAAGATAGTAGTTCCAGAGCCGAATGAACGTTTCATCAAATCCCAGTTCCCGGACTCGATCCAGATTTTGATTGAACCTCTGGGCCCAGGCATTCAACGTCCGAGCATAGCTCAACCCCAGACTCTCAATACTGTAGATATTCAGATCCGTCACCCGGTTCAAGGACTTCATGATCTCAAACTGCGAAAGCAGAAGGGAACCTGGAAAAATATGTTTGGCGATCCAATCAATGCTCTTCAGATAACGTTTATAGGCGCTTTCTGGAAAGGTAATGCATTGAATCAGCATAATTCCTCGCTGCCGGAGCAATGAGTTCATCTTCTTAAAGAAGGTATCGTGGAATTCCAGTCCCAGCGCTTCCACCATTTCGATGCTAACGATCCGGTCGAATTCTCCTTCTATATCGCGGTAGTCCTGTAAAAGCACCTGAACTCGATCCTGCATCCCTTCGGCTTCAATCAGTCCCCGGGCATAATCATACTGCTGCTGGGATATAGTTACTGTCGTAACGTTGCAGCCATAGTGTCGGGCAGCATAAAGAGCAAATCCGCCCCATCCGGAGCCCACTTCCAGCAGCTCCAGATCGGGATGCAGCGCCAGTTTCCGACAGATGGTCTCGTATTTCTTTTCCTGCGCCACCTTCAAGTCGCTTACCCCTTCCGAATACTTTCCGGAAGAGTAGGCCATGGTGGGATCCAGCATGAGACGATACAGATCGTTGGAGAGATCGTAATGGTAGCTGATATTTCGCAGGCTACCCTCCCTGGTATTCTTCTGAAAGGCATGACGAATTCGGTCCAGGAAGTTCAACCCGCCGATCACCACGCTTTTTGCCGCGCTCTGAGCGAAGGTTGGATTGCTCTCCCCGTTCTCGGTAAACCAGTGCAGAACGGCCCGCAGGTCGTCCGTATCCCAGAAATTCTCGACATAGGCTTCTCCAAACCCGATGTCTCCGTGAAGTACAACATGTTCGAAAAAGCGATGGTCCAGGACACGAATTCGCGCAGCCTCGGTCCTAGAATCTCCATAGCTATGGACTCCTTCGCCGATCTGCACATCCAGCCGCCCTTTCCTGGCGGCGGAAAGAACTCGGTGAAAGGCCTTCTGGTAGAATCCGGTGGGATAACCCTGGAGTCGGGACGGATCCGATTTCCTGGCCTGAATTCTTGCCGGGGAGATATTCTTTTGTTCAGGTCGTAGCATTTGTTACCTCTTTTCTTTTGTGCTCATCTTTAAGGATTTCCCTGTCTGTTTCATCTTTATTGAAATAGGGGACTTTCTTAAAAAACAGTAGCAGAGCATGCCAGTGAATCAGTGCGATGACTTTGAACGTTACAAACGGAATGCGAATCATGTTAAGAAACATCGCCCTTGCTTTGATTTTCTCTCTCTGACCTGAATAAGCGGCGCGAAGCACCGGTTGCTCGCCGCTGTAGGTGTCCACACCAAGACTGAGAAGCTGCCCTGGACGCTTTATGCGAAATACAAACTCCCGGTCGCGGTCAATGAATGGAGAAACATAGAAATTCTTCCAGGCTCGGGCAAAGACTCTTCTGTTTTCATCGGATGCAACCGGTTCATCCAGGACTATCAGATACGGCTTCTGTTCTCCGAACGTATTGTTCACTTCTGCAAGAACGGCATACAGACGGTCCGCTGAATCCATGGCAAAATAGAAGCTCACCGGATTGAAGCCATAACCCAGATACCGGAGATTAGTTAGCAGAAGTATCCGATGCGGTTTTTCCAGATCCTTTTCCAGAAAATAGGAATCAATGAAAGAGCGAACCTTCGATGGATTTGAGGTCGCACTCAGATGGACTCTCTTTTCGGCCGCGCCTTGCGCCTCTACGGGCATGGGTTCGCCTGAACCTCTTGAAACAGGCCCGGCATGCAAACCCTGACTGGACTGCTTCAATGCCTGTTCCTTTCTGGAATCGTCCCAGAAGCGAAAATGATCTTCATCCCGGAAACTGAAGACGCGCCAGCGATTGAGGCCAAAGAGCAGAGGGTGCCTCCTGGCAATGGTGCTCAGTTCATCCAGATCCAGATACCAGGTGTACAGACTTGTGCGGAATTCATGAATTCGCACTTCGCTTCGTCTATGGTATATCTGTGCATTGTAGATGCAGCTATTCATGTCCAATGAACCTCGCAATTTCTTCAGACCCGATTCCCATTTCTTTCCCTGGCGCAGCGCGGCGATAGAATCAGAGAGCCGCGGCCTCCTTTCGCTGAAGAGACTCATCTACTGCGGCAGCTGCCTTAAGGCCCGACCACAATCCGTCTTCGTGGAAACCGTAGCGAAAGTAAGCCCCGCAATAGTGCACCGGCCCTTCCTCGTTGATTCGTAGCAGATCTTTTTGGCTGTTCACGGCCTGTACATCAAAGAGCGGATGCTCATAATTGATTACTTGGTGTACTTTGCTTTCGTTCAGTTCCTGGAACTCATTGATGGAAACCATGTAGTTATGCCGGGCGCCCTGCCGATGAAGGTTCTGCAGTTTGTTCATCCAGTATACAGTACACGTTCTTTCATCGCTCGTGACTTTGAAATTCCAGGAAGCCCAGGCCTTTCTTTTCGGAGGCATGGCTTTCTCATCGCTATGAAGTATGGCCTGATTGGGCTGGTATTTGAAGTTGGACAGAATGCTTCGATGCTCGTCGGGCATGTTGCGATACAATTTGCCCACCTGATCCGAATGGCAGGCAAGTATTACTGCGTCGAATTCCCTGGTTTGCGAAGCGGTGGCAACGGTAGCACCATTTTCGGTTCTGTGTACCTCCGTCACTGCACTGTTGCTATGAATGATCAGACCTGCCCTTTCGCGCAGCGCCCGCACATAGCTCCAGGAACCTCCAACCAGAGTTCGCCAGACAACGGTTCGCTCAATATCGAGCATCCCATGATTCTTAAAAAATCTCAGAAGGCTGCCTGCAGGAAAAACCAGCATATCCTGCATTGGAGTGGACCATACTGCAGAAGCCATTGGCACCAGGAAGTTATCGCAAAAATATTTCGAATATCCGCGGTCCTGGAGGTACTGGCCTATGGATAGATCGGGGTCCAGCCCCTGAATGTCGCGGGCCCCTTCATCGAAGAATCGCTTCGCTTCCATGAGCATGGACAGATACCGAGGATTCAAAGCATTTCTTTTCTGAGCAAAAAGCCCGCCCATGCCAATGCCGGACCATTGCAGGTTGTTGCGCAGGTTCCAGACGCTGAACGACATGTCGCTTTCCTGGGACTCCACATCAAGCTCTGCAAACAGGCTAATCAGTTCCGGGTACGTCCTTTCGTTGAAGACGATGAATCCCGTGTCCACCGGAATGATCCGCCCCTCTTCTTCCACTTCAATGGTGTTCGTATGCCCTCCGACGTAATCGTTCTTCTCGAAGATTTCCACGTCATGGCCATACCGGGTCTTCAGATAGTATGCAGCTCCAAGACCAGATATTCCGCTTCCTACGATGCCGATTTTCATTCCAGACCTTCTCCCTTTCATCATTTCTCCTAGAATTTCAATATTGTTGATACTTTACCCTTTTTTTCGCGCAAGAATACCGCATATACAGCGAACGGCATTTTCTGAATTAATTCATTACAGAGTCCCTTTCTTTATATCTTCCAGAGCGCTCTTACGTCGCTTGTTCAAAACCGGCGGCTCGCAATATTGCGGCTTCTCTTCCCCATCTCGCTCGGCCAGAGCGGCCCGATATCCGCGGCCGCCGATGAGTACTTTCTTCACTCCGCTTCGCTCCTTGATCTTGCTGCGAACGGAATCGATCTTTTCCATACTCTGCGGCATTACCAGAGAAAGACTGAGGTTTCTGTACTGGTTTCTTTTTAGCTCGTCTATGATATGTTCCGGGGAAAGGGTTCCTGCATACTTGGCGGGTATTCGCTTTGCAACCAGCAATGCATAATGCATCAACGCGCCCAGCTCATGAGGATCTCCGGGGAAAACTGCTACCAGCCAGACAGGATCATCCACAATACCAAGTTCCCGGGTCTTTCCGTAGATGTATGTGAATAGCCATCTTGAAACCGCATGCTCCTCGGCAACGGAAAGCAGGCCGGCTTCCCAGGCGCTGCCGATGAGGACTACTGTATCGCGTACCGGGCCGCGCACAAAGTCTGTAAAGTGCATAGAAGAATACTGACGATCCAGCGCCTGACCGATACTTTCGAAGTCATTTCTGGAGATTCGCTTGATGACTTCCATTTCATCCTCGGAAAAGTCATCGGCGCCCATCATTCCCAGTAAATACTCACGACCAAGAGAGACCACGGACTGAAGTTTCTCCCCTTTATCCAGGAGTCGCTTCATGTTCTGCAATACGATGTAGTCCTCGTTGTTGTAGTACCAGTAGCCGTTGCCCCCCCGTTCCGGTCGGAGTATACGATAGCGCTCCTGCCACTTCCGAATGCGAGCTCCATCGAAGCCAGTCAACTTGCTAAGATCCTTTATCAGATACTTCATACACTCTACCTCATATTCGATACACCGGCTCCCTGATCCATTGCAGCGATTCCGGAAGCTCCACCGGCTGGGCACGGCCCATGCTTCGTAGCTCTTCGCGGATCAATGGGTTTTGAAGCAGCGAATCCGTAAATGCGATCTGTCCGGCCCCTGACAGCGCCTGCAGCTTGGCGCACAGGTTCACAGTGTTTCCAAAATAGTCTATTCCCGTGTCCAGGTTTACGGCCAGGCATGGACCGGTATGAACAGAAATGCGAATACTGACCTCGGTCTGACCGGAGAGGAAACGCTTCTTTAGCTCCAGAGCTGCGCGAAAGCCATCCACAGGATTTCCGAAAGCGGCGAATACTGCATCTCCTACGGTTTTTATGATCGCCCCATGGTGGGCAGCCACAACCTCTCCAATATGAGCAAAATGGTCTCGTACGCGTCTAAAGGCGCCGCTATCCCCCAGATCATTGTACATCCGTGAGGAACCAACGATGTCGGTGAACAGGATGGTCTGCACTCCAATGTCAATTTTCAGATCGTCGGGCAGTCGCTCGTCTGGATAAAGCTCGCGGTACTCCGGCAGAGCGAACAAATCCCCGGGACGGAGCACTTCGTTGTCCGCATCGGTTCGATCCACTACGAAGGTATGTGGAGCCCCATCCGGGTTCACAAGATGCAAAGTAGGCTGCAAATTTAGTCGGATGGCATCTGTGGATGCGGCCTGCCCAGCTTCCCAGTTCAAATAGCTGCGCGTTTCGCCGCTGCCGGATTCCATCCAGAAGAAAGATTGGCTGCCCTGTAAGCGGGCCCGATGACGACCCTCTCCCAGCGTCAGCACTACATCTCTTTTTTCCCCGGATTCCAGCCGCTCCTGCAGCGCAATGTGTGGTTTTCGCGCCGGTTCTGCGCTGCAAAAGAATTGTTGCTTAACGTTTCGCACGGAAGGACTCACATGGAAGGTGATTTCCAGGCTTTCTTCGCCGGTAGCATCAAAATCAATCTGACAGACGTCGCAGCTTCCCCGGGCCTCCAGTTTCATGAGGCTTCCTTTCTCTTCCCGCACTCCCCTGCAATGAGGACAAATAACATCCCAGGTCAGGTTAAAGAGGCCTGACCGGGAACCAAAGAGCAATGCCCTTAGCAGTTGGGTAGGATCCAGACCAAGCTGACGCGAAAGAGCCATAGGCCGAATGCGATAAAGGTCTACGTCATCCCAGCGAGTGACAATTCGCACCAACGCCTCGGAGATTTCTGAAGGCACCTTTTTTTCGTCCCAGAGCTTCCTGGTCTGGTCCACAATCGATCGCGCCTTATCGTCCAGAGTAATGACAGGCTTTTCGATCTGCAGGATTGGTCTTGCCGTTGTTTTCCCGGCTCCCTGGATTTCTGCTTCGTATTTCCTGAGCACATTTTCGAAACCCTTTCGCATGCGCGAAGTGCCCACCTTCAAGAAAGCGGCTCCGAATGCGCTCCTGGCAACCCAGCCAAAATAGATGTGAACGTTGGTTTTTTCGGGCCCCACTTCTTCCATGTAGAAGATGCCCCGCACCATCTTGCCGAGCCCCCTGGAATAGATGCGCACCGAGATCAATTCCTCCGGCCGTCTCCATTGCCAGGGCACTTCCTCCCATTCGTGCAGTATGCCGGCGTACTTGGTTTTCCCCAGAAGCCTACCGTCGGACTCCTGAAATTCCATCTCTGGCAACCCCAGAAGACTGTTCGTTCTGGAGGTGTCCGCAATATAGGGCCAAAAACTCTCTCGACTCACTTCCAGCGGAAAGATCCAGAGATCTTCGACGATCCTTTCCTGTTTGGGATTCACTCCCCATCGAGACCAGGGATACTTGTTGAGAAATTCCTGCTTGTTCATTTGCTTCCTCCTGCTCCTGCCATGGTTGATGGCACTTCAATGGAGGTGGAATGCAAACTGTTTCGCAAGCGACGTTTGCGAATCAGTAGTTTTTGAACTCTTTGATGAATACCCCTGCTAAAAGGCAGAAAGAGGAAAATAATGGCTCCCAGAATGAAGAAAACTCCAACACCGGGCCCAAAGAAGTAGGCAATCCGCTCGCTGACTTCCGGCGTTTGCTGCTGATTGGCCTGGAAGCCGATGGCGGCCAGAAGCGAACCGGTAAGAGCCATGGATATTCCCCGGGACGCCTTGATGGCCATCTTCCAGAAGCCGAAGTACAGACCTTCTCGATGCTCGCCGCTCTTCAATTCGTCATAATCGACGATGTCCGCTACCAGACTGTCCAGAAGTACAATTGCTCCGACCAGAAAGCCTCCGAGAACAGACATAATGAGAGGGTAACGAATATCGCCCGCCGGAAAAAAGGGATACGTAAAACAGGTGGCTACGCCCAGAAGAAACACTCCGGCAAAACCAGGGTACTTTTTGCCCACTTTTCCGGAAACCCAGGTCCAGAAGGCCAGGGAAGCGGACCAGACCAGAATGAACACAACCAGGATGATTCCCACGGCCTGACTGTCCAATTGCAGCCTGTATTCATAGTAATACAACGCCAGAGATGAGTTTATGGAAACCCCGACGTACGCGATGAAATAGGCGGCCAGGAGCACCACAAAGATGCGATTTCTCAAGACCTGAAAGAGACCCCGAATTTCCCGCCAGGCGTCTTTCCATTGAAAGGCGGCCCTCTTATCGGCAGGACGATCGCGTCCAGCTGTGGAAGCGTAGCTTACCCAGCCAGTGAGCGCGATGATGGCGGCCACCGAAACGGCTGCATAGAAATAGGCCATGGTGGCCAGTTCAGGGTCTCGCACCGATGCCCCCCCGGCGCCGGTGGCAGAAACCGGAGCTATGGAATCCAGAAAAACGGTGGGAAGGATGGTGCCTGCCAGGAGGCCCAGGTTGCCAAAAAGCAATCTGTAGGCAAAGACCGAAGTCCTGACATTGGAATCGAATGAAAGTTCACCGCCCAGAGCCGTATGGGGCACCGCGATAACAGTCATAGCTGTATTAAGCGCGATATAGCTTATCAGCAGGAATCCGAACCGGACCCATTCCACATCCAGCATCGGAGGTCGGAACACAGCCAGAAAAGCCAGACCCATAACAAAACTGCCCAGTAGAAGGTATGGCCGCCTTTTTCCGGAGGGGCGGGATGTGCGATCGGAGATAATTCCCATCACGGGATCGGTGAAGGCATCCCAGAACATGGCCAGGGCTATGGCCGTGGCCGCCAGTCCTGGCCCCAGACCTACGACATCGGTGTAAAACTTCAGAAGGTGAAGACGCACCATCATCTCCACCGCAAAGATACCCATCTCGGCGGTTCCATACCCAACCCTGGTGCGGATGGGCAAATGGTGTCCTGGCGTCCCTGTCATAACCTTCTACAAGAGAATCAAACTTGAGACGAAGTAAAGGCCGAAAAAAGGCATCGTCAAATCTTTTTGGCAAACCCTGGACTTTTCTTTTGACAACCTGGGACAGACTGTCTATCTTTTGGAGGACTTCCTGGAGCTGGAAACATCTGCAGCCCGGGAAGGGAAGTTGGAGACGTCCCGGGATCCGCAATGCCGGCGCCCGGAGACCTGTCTCAGAAAACGTAAGAAAGCTATCAAAACAATCAGGAGAAACGATGAACGCAGAACAGAACTCCCCCGGCCTGTTGGACCGGATGCTTTCACGGGGAATCATTCCGGATTTTTTGATCCGAATAGGAATCAGAAGTCTGAATCGGGCCAGGTTGAAGCAGGAATGGAAAGGCAGCGCCGATGCCCAGCAGGCTCACTTTCAGGCTTTTTGCGAAGAACTGGAGCGATCACCCATAGCTGTGCGCACGGATGCCGCCAACGAGCAGCATTATGAAGTGCCGGCCCGATTCTACGACTATGTCCTGGGAGCTCGAAAAAAGTACAGTTCCTGTCTCTGGGAAGGAGGAATTCGGGACCTGGACGGGGCCGAGGAAGCTATGCTTGCCCGGTACCTGCGCTCGGCTGAACTGAAAGACGGACAATCCATCCTGGAACTGGGCTGCGGCTGGGGAAGTCTGACACTTTACATGGCCGAAAAACTTCCAAAGGCCAGAATCACCGCTGTGTCCAATTCGGCCAGCCAGAAGCAGTACATCGAAATGCAGGCCCGCCAGAAGGGTCTCAAGAATATCAAGATCATCACGGCGGATATGAACGATTTCAAGATTCGCTCTACCTTTGACCGAATAATCTCCATTGAGATGTTCGAGCACATGCGCAACTACCGAGAGCTCTTCTCCAGGGTTCATGGCTGGCTAAAGAAAAATGGCAAGCTCTTCCTGCACGTTTTTGCCCATCGGGATTTCAGCTACTTCTTCGAGGAAGAAGGAGAATCCAACTGGATGGGCCGCTATTTCTTTAGCGGCGGGATCATGCCTTCCAACCATCTGTATCTGTACTTTGCGGACGGCTTCCAACTGGAAGACCACCAGGTAGTAAACGGCAAGAACTACGAGAAAACGGCCCGGGCCTGGCTGGACAATATGGATCGATTCAAAAGCGAAATCAAGGACCTGTTCAACGGCGTTTACGGGGCGGAGCAGGCGGATCGATGGGTGGAATACTGGAGGATCTTCTTCATGGCTTGCGAAGAGCTCTTTGCTACAAATAATGGCAATGAATGGTTTGTAAGCCATTATCGATTCCGGAAAATTTGATAGCCCTGCAGGGCGGCCATGAGATCCAGGAAGCTCGATGCTTCGACGCTTCCTGGTTTTCACACTTGGCCTCATGGGCCTGTTCTGCGGAACCGCCCTTCTCCAGGAAAGGCTACCCGAAGCCTATCGCATCTTTCCATCTTTCGCAGACCTCCTTCCTTCCAATCCATTAAGGCCCTTTCTAAGCGGCTATGAGGACTTAAAGGATTTTCTCCAGGATGGCGATTCCAATGCCGAGGGAGGGGATGCCCATGCAATCAGGGATTCGGAGCGTTCGGAAGGCCAGCGTCAGCCTTCGTCCCTGGAAGAAAACCCGGATGAGACCGGCCCGGATATTGAAAAAATGGAAGGCGCTGAGGCTTCGCAGGAAGGTCCTATCCTGGACAGCGGCAAGAACTTTCAGCATCTGGAAGCCTTCTTCAAGAGGCTTCAGGCCCTGGAAAAGTACAGAGCGAATGACGGGGCCGCCGATGCGGAGGAACCCGGAGGAGCGAAACAACGCATTTTGCGAATCCTTCATTTCGGGGATTCCATTATGTGGGGAGACAATTTATCCTTAAAAATGAAGCAGCTTTTTCAGGCCGACTTCGGAGATGGAGGAAGGGGCCTGGTTAACATTATTGACTCCCCCAGTTCCGAGCTTCTGGAACACAATAACAGCACTCGACGAGGCTTTCGCGTACTTACAATACCTTTCGAAAGCTTCACGATGCCCCGGACTCCGGAACTTGGTTTTTCCGGCGGGTCCGCCAGGCCCAATTCTCCGGAATCGATTACATCCCATTCCATTCCGGAAGAGAAACTGAAGGCCTGGGAATCTGCGCGAGTCATACTTGGTAATCCCAACAGAATCAAGCTGAAGAAAGACAATACTGCTGCGCCACCCGACGCCAGCTCCTCCGACGAACTCAAGAAAGCCGTACCTTACATACTCTCGGTGCAAACATCAGGCACCCTCGAGCGGATGCAAAAGGTACAGGCATCGGTGCAGGGATACTGCTCCCTTAGCGAGATACCGCTGGAAAAGGCGCGCAGCCTTAAGCTTTCCGTAGCCCCGGCGGAGAAAGGCGGCCCGATGCCTATCATCGATGGCCTGTTCCTGGAAACCGGAGCCGGCGTATCTTACAGCGCCATCATCAAAATGGGAATACACCTGGCCTGGATGCAGATGGCGCCAGAAGAAGTGATTGTATGCGGCATGCGAAAGGCAGATCCAGCGCTTCTGATCTTTCAATACGGGGTCAATGAATCCGCATCGCTTTCTTCGAATTACCGTGGATTTACCCGTAAGAAGTATGAAGACCAGCTAAGGGAATACTTTCGAATCATACGAAAAGCCCTGCCCACCACTTCCGTTTTGATCGTAGGCCCCTTTGAACGATTGCGTCCGTCAGCGGGCGGGCCGGCCCCATCGGAAGCGCAAATGATCGTACGCGATGTACAGATTCAGCTGGCTCAGGAGTTTCATTTCGCATACTTCGATTCATACAGGTACCTTGGTGGCGAAGGTCAGATGCTTCAAATGGTGAAAAACCGGGAGGCCATCAATGATTACACACACCTCACTCGGACCGGTGGGGATCGACTGGCCCAGGGAATCTACGATGCGCTGATTACGCATTACCTGGTCTACTCCGGGCGCGCGGAAAGCAAATCGGCCTACTCTATTTCGCAGGATTTTCGGGATTCGGAGCAGGTCTATAGCTACAGTCCAAAATCGGTTACAGAAGTGGATAGCAGTCCCGGAGCCATTGCATTCCATTCCATGGACTTTGCCTATTTCCTGTTTGTTGTGGTTCTGGGCGGCGCTTTGCTTCTGCGTTTTCCCGCCATTCGCCTGGCCTTTCTCATAGTGGCTTCCTACTACTTCTACGCTTCCTGGAAACTCTGGCCAATCACTTTGATGCTCTTTTCCACGGTGCTGGACTACTACTGCGCGCGCGCCATAGGCAATGCCCGCGTTAAAGCCGGACATGCCGGGTCCGGCTCCGGCCGGGCAGGTCTTCTTTATTTGCTGCTTTCGCTGGGAGGCAACCTGGGCCTGCTTTTCTTCTTCAAATACTATGACTTCGCTGCTCATTTGATAAACCAGGGACTCCAGTCCGGCGGATTCGAAACTACCGTACCTGCTCTGGGCCTCCTTCTTCCTGTGGGGATTTCTTTTTATACATTTCAAACTCTAAGTTACACCATTGATGTCTATCGCGGAACCCTGGCAGTAGAGCGAAGCTTTCTCAGGTTTTCCCTTTACGTCACCTTCTTTCCCCAGCTGGTAGCCGGGCCCATCGTGCGGGCCAGCGAATTCATTCCGGACATCAAGCGGGGCATCTATCATTTTCTGCCCTCCGGCGAAGATTTTAACTATGGCGCCTTCCAGTTCCTGGGAGGACTCATAAAGAAGATGGTGGCAGACTGGCTGGCCTTCGGCCTTATCGACCGGGTCTACGAAAGTCCTGACATGTTCACGGCAGGCGAAACGCTCATCGTTTTCTATGCCTATGGTCTTCAGATATACGGCGACTTCTCCGGCTATACGGACATGGCCCTGGGCGCAGCCAGGCTCATGGGCTTCCATCTGACCGACAACTTTGATCGTCCTTACCAGAGCGCCTCCATTTCAGAATTCTGGCGACGGTGGCATATTTCTCTGGGAAGCTGGTTCCGGGACTATGTGTACATTTCCCTGGGCGGAAATCGCAGTGGCGTGTACCGTAATTTGTTCATAACCATGTTTCTTGCCGGACTCTGGCATGGGGCTGGCCTGATGTTCGTTGCCTGGGGAATGTATCATGGCCTTTTTCTCATGATAGAACGGATTCCTGCAGCAATTCGGCGTCGATATTTTCCGCAGAGCACCGGGGCAACGAACCTGGAGAAAGGAGATGTGGCCGCTCGAGGACTGGATGTACACAGCGATATTGGGCAAACCAATGGGCTGCTCTGGTTGAGAAGACTGGCCACGCTTCACATCGTGCTGGTGGGCTGGGTCCTTTTTCGCTCGCGTGACCTGGATCAATTCCTGGCATTCTTCGCATCCCTTTTTCCCGCGAATCTCTGGGCTTTCTCCCATTGGGCAACTCCCAACGCAGAATGGAGCTACATAGCCGTAGTTCTCATCGCCTATGTCTATCACCTTGGCCCTGTGCGATACAGACAAAAGCTGGCTCTGCAATGGAATCGGCTGAACGTAGCCATGCAAATCATTTTGGCCTTCATCCTCCTGGTGGCGCTCTTTCAGATTTCGGTGCAGGATGTGCAGCCCTTTATTTACTTCCAGTTCTAAGCGCGAATTGCAATCTGGTCTTAATATGCTCCCGGGGTTGTACCACAGGAAGGTCCGGCAATGAGACGATTGCTGGCTCGCATCCCCTTTCGCATCCTCTTCCCCATTATCCTGGCGTGTTTTACTCTCGTTTCGGTGCTCATCATGATCCGCACCCAGACAGAAAACGTGGAAAGCACCCTTATTCAGGACCGCCGATTCCTGGTAGCCCAGACCATGGAACTTGCGCGTTCCCATCTGGTGGATCGACTGCGCACGGGTCTTCCTCTGGAGGATGACTATCTGCGACTTCTTAACCGAGACCACGAAATTCTCTTCCTTATAGTTACCGACGCCGAAGACCGTATCATTCAGAGCACTTCGGAAGGTCTGGTAGGAAAGACAGCAAAAGAGGCTATTCAGCAGGCTCCTTCCCTGGACCGCGAAAGAAGAAACATCATGGAAGAGTTCTTCAGCCAATGGAAAAGCGGGAACCGACAGCCTGTGGTGCAATACCAGAAACGCAGAAAAGATATTCTGGCCCTTTACAATTACAACACCGGTAGAGGTAACGGAACCATAATGCAGTTGTATCCGCTGGGTCGACTTATTCGGGAGCGGCAAAGTGCTGTAACCGGAGATGTTCTCAGCACCAATCTGGCAATCGCTGGTGTTCTGGCGGCCCTTGCCCTCGCTTACTATCTCTTTCTAATGCGAAGACTCAAAGAGCTTCTGAATACTACAGCCGCTTTTGGTCGGGGAAACCTTGACCTCCGGGCCAATGTAGATGGGCGGGACGAGATTGCCAGCCTGGGTCAGACATTCAACATGATGGCCGATCGAATTCGCAATCTCGCCTACAGAGATGCTGTAACCGGGATACCCAATCGACTGGCTTTCGAAACCGCCGCCAACAGGATACTGATGCACCGGAATACACGAGCAGCGCTTGTGTATCTGGATCTGGATGGTTTCAAAGACATTAATGATAGCCTGGGCCACA
>JAGRNE010000056.1 GCA_020440915.1 Leptospiraceae bacterium
TCCCTGGCCGTGTAGAAGCTTGCCCGCATCCTCCTCCATGTGAATTCTGTGGATGCGAATCATGGTATCCTTTTCTGCATCCTTTTTGCGAAAGGTTACTTTTCCGTTGATCGCATAAGGTCGGTCATACTGAGAAATCTGGTATCCTTTGGGCAGGTCCGGATAGAAGTAATGCTTGCGGTCAAATCGGGTGTGGCGATTGATTTCGCAGTCCAGAGCCAGAGCGGCCGTAAGGGCCATCTCCATTACGCTTTCGTTCAGTACCGGCAAAGCGCCTGGAAGACCCAGAGTTACCGGTCCAGCCAGGGTGTTGGCCTGCGCTCCATATTGGTACGGGTCGGAAGAGAAGATCTTGGTCTTTGTCTTCAGCTGGCAATGCACTTCCAGGCCGATAACGGGCTCGTACTGACTCATACCCCCGGTTTTTCAGCCGAAAGGTCCAGGGCAAGCAAAATCACTTTCCAGGTCAGGCCCTTTCTGGAAAGCTGGGTCGTGGCCACCATCGCAATAGCCAATCAGAAAGGAGGAGTGGGCAAGACCACCACGGCAGCGCATCTGGCCGATGGGCTGGCCCGCAGGGGACATAGAACTCTTCTTGTTGATCTGGATGCCCAGGGAAATTGCACATCGCTTTTCAGCGATCCGCCCGCCCGCGAAGAATCGGTACATGAATTGTTTCGTTCCAGTACTCCGGCCAGGGATCTGGCGCGAAAAACTAGAAATGAAAATCTGACTTTACTTCCTTCCGTACTGGAACTGGCAGAAATCGAAACATTACTGGCGGGCAATGTTGATGGCTTTTTTCGCCTTCGGGAAGGGCTGCAGTATCCGGATGGCCAGGGTCCGGATTTCGTTATCATGGACTGTCCTCCGAACCTGGGACTTCTGACGCTCAATGCGCTGGTAGCTGCCCATTATTGCATTCTTCCCATACTTGCCAGCCGATTCTCTCTGGACGGGATTCGCACCATGCTGGATACCATGGAAACAGTGCGTCATCGATTTCATCAGGATTTGAAGGTGCTGGGCGCACTTATGACCATGTTCAATGATCGGACAGCCATTAGCGGCGCCGTTCTTGAGCCAGTAGAGGAAATGGTACCGGTTTTCGAAACCAGGATTAGTAGATCGGTGCAGGTAGAAGAGGCGCATTTAATGCGACAGACCCTCTTCGAATATGCGCCGTCCGGAAAGATTACCGGCCAATATGAAGCGTTGATTCAGGAAGTACTGAATGGCATCGAAAAAGGATAAATTCCGCAAAGAAGTAAAGAAAAGCCTGGGTCAGGAAGATCCCTCCATGGAAGGGATCGTTGGAGAGATTGCCGGACGCAGAACTGAGAAATCGAGAAGAGAAACAGAATCCACCGACGGGCCGGAAATGCTCGTAGAAACCGATGCGCCATCGTTGGCATCGCCTTCCTCCGAGGTTTCCGCGATGGAGGAGGCGTCTGCGCCAAAATTGGAAGCCGGGCAGGCAGCCGGCTCACAGGATGAAGAATCCGAGTCTTCCGATGAAAATGCATCGGATGCAATAGCGAAATCAGAGGAAGAGGCCCGGACCTCCAGAGTTCCGGTGGAGCCACCGGGGAAAAAGGAGTCCGAATCCCGGAGAATCGGGGCCTCCGGGACCGAAAATCAAAGCAGGGAAGGTCGGTCGGCCTCCTCAGAAAGGATTGATCCTGTAGCGGAGCATAAAAAAACGGGGGCCAGGCATATGGCACGCAAGAGAGATAGCATATATAACGTATCCAGCGATATCCGACTGGAAGACTATACCGAGGCCGACCGTCAGAAAAGCAACAGCTCGCTTTTCAAGATGGTCGGCATTGCGGCTGTTCTGCTTATACTGGGCCTGGCCATCTGGCAGGCGGCTACGTGGCTGATGGCTCCGACCTATAAGCTGGCCATTTCCAATCAAGAAATCACGGCCGGTAACATAGACCAGTTCAGCCAGGGAAACATGGCCACACTGTCTGCCACGGCCCCTGTTCATATTCGCTTCCAGTGGGAACCCGGGGAACTGGAAACCGACTATCTAAAAATCCTGGTGGAACGCGACGAAGGTGGCTCCCTCATAGAGGAGGCCGTCCTGGGGCGACGACCGCCGCGCACAGCCAGCTACATCTACTTCATGGGTCCTCTGGATTCCGGCAAATACAGAATTCAGGTGCTGGATGCTTCCGGATCTGTTCTGGCTGACCGAGATCTTGAGTTGCAATAGAATACATTTATTCCGGGCTCGGTCGTTGCACCAATTATTCCGGCCCGGACTTCAAAGCAGGGTCCGCTCATCCGGCCTGGCTGCCGTTCGAGCTGCACTCTGGTCCGGCGGTGGCAGCCTGCAGAAGCCACCGAAAAGGCCGGTTCAGAACGCAGTCCGCTTGTTGATACTGGCTTTTCTGGGCTTTCTGACCTTTGGATGCCATCGACTGAAATTGCCCCCTCGTCCTGCTGCAGTTCCAGCCTCGGCCGAGTTCGATCGAAAACGAGGGGTTTGGAATGTCTCGGAAGGGCCGGAATTCAAACAATACTATCGTGATGGTCATCTAAGTACCGAGGGAAGGATCGAGGAAGGCCAAAGGCTGGGCCGCTGGAACTGGTATGCGCCGGATGGTAAGACTCTGACCACAACCGGTGAGTACCGGAACGGTCGCCGGGACGGACTCTGGCAGCAC
Source organism: Leptospiraceae bacterium (assembly GCA_020440915.1). Taxonomy (GTDB): domain Bacteria; phylum Spirochaetota; class Leptospiria; order Leptospirales; family Leptonemataceae; genus UBA3465. The sequence continues at coordinate 2,679 of JAGRNE010000056.1, forward strand.
TTTGACGACAGTGGACGACTGTATCTAACTATAGAGTATGCGCCAGAACCCATTGACCCGGTTATTGGATCCCTCAGTATTGATTACGGTAACGAAAACGGTCCCTATCGCCGGTTCTATCCCGATGGAACCCTGGAGGAGGAGGGCGCCCACCGAGCCGGTAAGAAGGATGGTCCAATGAAGAGGTATCATCCTTCCGGCAAAATTATGGTGAGCGGGCAGTACTCCGAAGGCGAAAAAAAAGGAAAATGGAATTACTACCGCTTTTCTGGAGACCTGCTTCGGATCGAAACTTATAAGGATGGAAACCTGGAGGGCACAGTCATAACATACCATGCGAATGGTCTTCCCCACAGCAAAACCCTCTACCGACAGGGGGAGCCAGTCGGCGCACCGGAAATCCAGATTAGTCTGGAAGAAGCCTACCAAAAAGAGCCCTACGTCCTTTCGCCTTCCGAAGATTCGCCTTCCCTCCATCGTAATCGTCTTTAACGACCGTTTATTCGAAATCAAAGGGCCGATTCATCTGGCCTGGCTCATTCTCCGCTATTTACATCGTATTCCACTCTATCTCTGGAAGAGTCTTTCATTTCTGCTTTCGCGCCTTTTTTTGACTGCGGGCAGACTCTTTCGTGCAGCGTCCGGCATTTCCTCTGGACGGGGTTCGTCTTCGCGGGTCTTCAGCGCCAGCAGGAATGCCTATTCGGCCCGTCTCAAGCGCAGCCAGGGAGAAACCGCACAAAGGGTATCGAAATCTATCCTCTCGGATGGCAAATCCCTGTCCCTGGAAGGAGAACGAATCCGTGGCCAGACCCGCGGGTCCGCCGAGCCTTCCATCTTCAGGTCAGGCCATGCCTGGAAGCGTCCCGGAATGGTCCTGATCCTCACCGTGGCGCTTTCCGGAGGCTTACTTGCACTTGTTTCGCTGGAGTCCTCTTCCGGGTCCTCTGAAGTATTACTGGAAAATGCTTACGATGAAATGGATCGTAGGCGAACCCTTCTTCTGCAACTATCGGAGCAGCAGGATGAACTACATCAGATGCTGAGCTCTTCGCCAGCTCGTGGAATCCTGGGTCGCATCTTTCCTTCCGGTTATGGGTCGGCGGGGAATGAAGCGTATTCGCCGGAGCCCATGCAAAGAATGGAAGCTCATTTAGCCGCCAACCAGAGGTATCTTTCGGATGGTTTGTATTTGCTTCAGGCCATTCCTCATCGCTGGCCGGTGATGGGACGGGTGCGATTGATTAACAGTTACTACGGAAACCGCTCCAGCCCGTTCGGCAAAAGAACAGAATACCATGGCGGTATGGACCTGAAAGCCAGGACAGGGGATCGCATCGTTGCCACGGCCGAAGGTTACGTTTATCGCGTGGGCAGACATGGCGGCTTCGGCAACATGGTGCACATAATCCATCCTTCGGGATTCGAAAGCATCTATGCTCATCTAAGTCATATTGATGTGAAGAAAGGACAAACCGTACGTGCTGGCGAGCTATTGGGTCGAGCCGGCGACACCGGCCTGACCACCGGCCCTCACTTGCATTATGAAATACGCCTGGACGGAAAGCGGCAGGATCCCATCCGCTACGTGATTCCTTGAGCATGGACGGCTGATCGGGCTGATTGAGCCCCGACGTTCCTTTCACCGTCCGCAGGATAATCCCTTCTACACTGTTTGAAGGCCGAGACGCTCCCGCTTTCGGCCCGCCAAAATCGCCCGAAATCTCAAAGTCCGCTCCGCCGTTAAAATCGGATTCCGTCCGGTGGCTTTCCGCTCTGCGGGATGCGCAGGGCTTTGCAATCTGGGTCGATGACCGTTCGTTTTTCCTGAATTCCAGCGCCATCGAATTCGGACTTTTCGCCTTTTTGAGGCCGGCCAGCGATTCAGTAGGATAGAGGCTCCCCTGATCAAGCATCAACCACTGTCATGATCTCTTCTTCTACCATGGCCGGGCTTAGTTCACGCATACAGCGAAAATGGCCCTCGGGGCATTGTCGGGACCCGTGAGTACCGCATGGACGGCAGTACAGATCGGGCAGTTCTGCAACCGCGGTGCGAGGAGCGATAGGAGCATAGCCCAGAGAAGGGACTGTGGGTCCGAAAATCGCTACCACCGGAATACCTGCAGCGCAGCCAAAGTGAACCGGCGCAGAATCGTTGCTCACTAGAAAGAGGGAACGCTTCATAAGGCTAAAGAGCCCCGGAAGGGAGGTTTTTCCGCAGGCGTTGTGTAGTCTTCGCAGACCATCCTCTCCCAGAAATTCCCGGGCCATTCGCAGGATTTGCTCCGCCACGGCGGCGTCGGCAGGAGAACCAATGAGTAGAACATCCGTCTTATACTTCTTGATCAGATCCCGGGCCAATTCTGCGAAGCCATGAGGCGTCCATCGCTTCGTTTCCCAAACCGAGGAGCAGCCCAGCAGGATGGGTTTTCGTACGTTGAGCTCGGCCAGAAGTTGTTGTGCCTGGGCTCGACCCATTTCTGTTTCCTCCAGATGAGGGATATCGTCGTGCATTTCCAGTTCCGGACAGATGCTATCCTTCAGAAAGCGTAGCAATCGGTGGATTTCCGGAAGCTCCATTGGTCGCTTCAGCCGATGTCCGTAGGCCAGGGCAAAGCCCGCCGACTTGTAGCCGAAACGGACGGGAATGCCGCTGAGAAATGCGATGAGGGATGTTCGGTGCGATTGATGTGGAGACAGAAGAATATTGAAATTGCGCTTGCGGATATCGGAAATGAGCCTCAACATGCCGGCCCCTTTATGAGCCTTCTTCTTGTCGATGACCAGCACCTCATCGATTTCCTCCAGAGCCTCCACAAAATCCCGGGCTTCCGGCTTAACCAGAACTGCAATATGGGCTCCCGGTCGGCATCTTCGCAGAGCTCGGATCATGGGCGTGGTCAGCACCACGTCCCCGATAAAAGCGGTTTGAATTAACAATATACTCTGATTTTCTGACACGGGATGCTACTCCGGTTGGCCTACAGACTGAAGCCGAAAGCCCTGGATGTCTATATCTTCCAGGAGATCCTTCAACCCTTTTTTACCTGGCTGTTTTTCTGGACCACTCTCTTTATGTCCATAGTCATCAAGGATGTTCTGGGAGATCTGGTGGGAAAGGGGATCGACTTCACCAGGATTTCTGTTTATCTCTATTATCTTCTGGCTGAAAAAATAACCCAGACCATACCCATTGCCTGCTTGCTTTCTGGAATACTGGCCGCCGGACGATTGTCCGGAGATTCTGAAATTACAGCCATGCGAGCCAGTGGCATAAGCTTTCCGCGCATCTATGCTGTCTTTCTATTCTTTGGCTTTCTTTCCATGCTTTTCATGGGCTTCATGAATCTCTACTACGGCCCCCTGGCAGCGCGGGAACGTCAGGCCTTTCAGCAATGGCTCCAGTCCTATCACAGTCTTACGCTGGTTCGACCCGGTCAGTTTCTGGGCGCAGGCGATATGGAGGCCTCCGCCTCCGATAGCTGGGACATCTATGCGGCCGGCCGCGATGGCTCGGATTTGAAGGATGTGCAAATAAGGTCCTGGAACTCCAGGGTTCTGCCTGGAGGAAAGACCGAATTCGTGGTGGTGCAGAACATCAAGATACCCATCGGCTTTGGCGTCATGACCCGGGTAATCCAGGCAGAGCGAGGAAGAATCGTAAAGCGCGTTGAGGATGGCAACGAAGTGCCCCTGATTCATCTGGAGAATGGCTATATGATAGAGGCGGATAAGAACCTGGCCAGCTTCACGGTCACAGACTTTTCCGAAGGCCAGATGAACTTTGTGCTTCCTTCGCCCAAAAAGGGTCTGGGCAAACTAAACGTCCAGCCGGAGGAATACACCTTTCCCGAGCTTTTTGAATTCATCGAGGGTCTGGAGAAGGGAGAGCATACCATCAGCAAGGAAGCTCTGGAAACAGGTAGCGCCACCATCGGCGAAGCCAGCAAAGGGGAGGGAACGTTCAGAATTCCTTCGCCGGAAGAGATCGAAGCCACCCTGCTGCAAATCCGCATCTGGCTGGCTCAGAATCAGGGCAAAGTGGGTCAACCCGGAGGGCCTTCGAAAGAAGAATACAACGCTCGAATTCAGTACATGCTTCAGTTGCAGATTCTTCAGGAGAAGGCGGAAAAGAAATTCAACGAGTTCAATTACGAAATCCATTCCCGCATTGCCACACCTCTGGCGTGTATGCTTTTCTTTTTTGTTTCCTTTCCGCTGGGTCTCGTTGTGAAGCGTTCCGGAAAGGGCATGAGTTTCTCTCTGGCGCTTATGGTTCTGCTACTGTACTATGTTCTGCTTTCCCTGGGAACCACCCAGGCCCTGGAAGGAAAGATGAAGCCCTGGCAGGGAGCTTATCTGCCTCTGTTCGGGGTAGGTCTGCTGGGAATCTACATCATGGCCTCTCGAACCGAAGGATTCACTCCATTGCGTTTTCTCAGCGCCCCCATTCGGTGGGCCTACGGAAAGACCCTGAAGAGGCATCTGGACCCGGTTCTGGCCAGTATCCCCCTGGATAGAATGCGGGATGGATTCCACGGTCTGCAGGACCGGATCAGAAATGCCGGCAAAGGGGGCTCGCGATAAATCTTACTTGAAGAAAACCCGGTAGCATGCTGTATTGGGGGACTGCTATGTACACAGTTAAGATCTGGCACATTTCTTCCGGTAGAAGATTTCCTTTTGATTTCCAGAGTGTGGGTCGCTTCCAGGTAGAGCTGGAAGAACTGCCTCCGGATGAAATGCCCACGATCAATCCAGATCCTCAGCTCATTCATCTTTTCTGCATCCAGGGAGAGAACGGTCAGGCGGACTACATCCGGGACCTTCTTGAAAAATCCAGCGATCTTATTCCCTATCTGCGGGTGCTGATCGTGCCCGAAAATGAATATCAGGAGCATCTGCAGGGCCTTCGGGGAAATCTGCGGATCGCTCTCATCGATGATTCCATCCGCAGCGACAATCTGCGGCTGCTTCTGGAAACATTGATCAATAACGAATACTATCGAGCCATCATCCAAACATTTGCTCGTGATCTTAGAGGCCAGAGTCGGGCTTTCGACGGCTTTCGGGAGCTGGCCCGAAAAGAACTTGCGCAATCTAAAGAAGAATCGGCGGCCTTTCAGCGATTGCTGGACTATGAAAGTTCCTACCGGGACTTCGAAGGGAAAGTAGAAAAGGCCATGCAGGAAGCCCTGGCCCTGAAGGATCGGGAGGTCGTGGAATTAACGTCTCGCATGCAGGCCATGGAAAGGCTTAGCGAATTCCGGGACAAAGAGCTAAAAGATGCCCGGGAAACCCTGGATGCAGCCCAGAAAGCCCTGGATCTATCTCGCACCGAGAACATGGAAAGAGAGAAAATCATCGATGCTCTTCAAAGGCTGAACATCTACACCGACCAGGAAGTAGTGGAGCTTTTTCGAGAGAACGAAGAACTGCGAAAAAAGCTGGGAATGCCGCCCCGAGAAGGGTAAGCATTCCAGACCTCCTCCTGCATTTTCCGTCTACTCGAAAACGCCGGCTGTATTCCGTGCGGATTCCCGCGGGCCGATGTTCGGGTTAAACCGACATCTGCATTTAGTGCGCATCCAGAAGGGAAGAGCGGTGTGCGGCGGGCTACTCAGGCTACCTGGGCCAATCGGGCTGAGGTAGCTGGCCGGGTCCGTAGATTTATCGGCGGTCCACGCAACAGGAAAAAGTATCAAGAGATTTCGGAATCCCTTCGATTCTAATAGTGAGAATCCGGATTCCCATGAAAAGAAGTGCCCTGAACCTCGCAACCCTGCGCTCTGTCCTCGGGATTATGTCTCGCAGCCACGCCCAGCCCGATCTATTTCGGCCCCGTTCTTCCGGCTCCCGGCCCTGGAAATGGACCGCCTTGCTGATTGCCGCCTTTCTGCTTTTTCCTGTGATCATTTCTTCCCAGGAGTTTCCTGTTTTCCGGATCAAGGAAGAGAAGGCCAGGCAGCATTTTCAAAAAGGGCTGGGGTTCTACAACCGGCAGAACTATGTGGCTGCCCGTGAATTCTTCTACAAAGCTCTTGATGTGCATCCTTATTTCCATCTGGCCCGACGGTATCTCGGAGACTCCTACTTCTATTCCGGGGACTTCAATGGAGCTCTGGAGCAGTGGAGCTACCTTCAAGAGGTTTCTCGTGGAGCCTATCCTACAGTAGGGGAAAGGCTGGAGATCCTTGAATTTCATCTGAATCAATACAGCGATCCCGGTGATCAGTCCTATCTGCGAAAGTACGATTCCAGCACCTTTCGCCGGGTACCTCTTGACTACCCGGTGGACGTTGCAGTGGATTCGCGTAACCGGCAGTATCTTGTTAATTACCGAGATGCAAACATTGTCCAGCTAAGCGCCGATGGCACCCTTCTGAACCAGTTTAAAGGACCGTTTTACGATCCCCTGAAAGGGCCCATCGCAGCCATCGTTCATGATGACCTGATTTACGTTGCAGACTACGATGCAGACGAAATCAGCGTATTTCGGACTTCCGGCGCCCGCCTGCGCTCCTTTGGAGAAAGCGGTAGCGGAGAAGGTCAATTTCGTGGTCCCTCTGGTCTCGTGGTGGAATCTGGATACCTTTTTGTATGCGATGCAGGCAATGGAAGGGTGGAAAAATTCGATCTGGACGGGAATTTCCTGGCCAGCCTTAAATCCAGGGAGTCCCGATTGCAGCAACCTTCGGGTATTGCCGGCAACGGGAGGGGCATCCTGTACATTAGCGACAAGAAGACCGGGCTGATTCATATTATGGATATCGACGGCAACATGCTGGATAGCATCTCCAGCCCCGAACTTCAGGAGCCCCGGGGCCTGGAGTTTTCCGGTAATCGACTCTGGATCGCAGACGAAAAAACCGGTGTGCTTTTCTACGATGCGTCCGCCCGAAGAGTGCAGAAGATGACTGAGATTCGAGATTTCGAAGATCGTCCAGTGCTGTGGAATCGGGTATTCTCCGTGCGAAGCGATTCCCGGGATTCGCTATTGATTTCCGACTATGGCGCCCACCAGGTTGTGATGACCACTCCGGAAGCGTACAAACGTTCCGGGCTCAACATCAAACTTCAGAAAGTCGACGTAGCGTCTTTTCCTGTAGTGGGGCTTTTTGTACAGGCAGAAACTCGAGACGGTATGAACCTGCCCGGTTTGAGTCGAAAAGAGATCTTTGTCTACGAGAACGACCGGCGCATTGGCGGTGTGCGCACAGACAACATGGAGCCCTACCAGAAGCGAACAAACATAGTTGTAGTTAAAGAGAATTCAGAAAAATTGAGAAGCGAAGGGCTGGATGACATGATTCCTGCAGTCCTTCAGCCCATGCTCTTGCCTCTTTCCGTTGTAGATCGTTTCAAATTGGTGCGCAGCGGAGAGCAGAGCCGGCTGATCTATGAAGGCCGCGAAAGAAAACAGATTCTAAAGCTGATGTCCACTGGCGAAACTACTTCGGCACCCTCCCTGGGTATGTCCAGCTACTTTGCTATCAGCGAACTGGTCAGCGAAATTGGGCCTCGCGGCGTAGTGCTGGTCGTATCCGGCGCCTTGCCGGAAGACACTTTCTCTCCTTATGGAATAGATAAGATCGTACAGTATGCCCGGGCACAGCAGGTTCAGATTCATGTTGTATCTTTTGAGCAGGACCGTGACCTGATCCCCCTGTATCAGGATCTGGCTCACCGGACGGACGGAGAGTATTTGCGCGCCTTTGATGAGACAGCCCTGAAAGATCTCTACGCAAAAATTCGGAGCCATACCGATTCGCGCTATATTTTGACCTACGATTCTCTTGCCGGGCAGTCTTTGAAGGATCGCTACGTGGACGTTCGCGTAGAAGTGCATTTTCAAAATACATCGGGAGTGGGGGATGGCGGATTCTTCGTCCCCGGGGAGTAAAGAATGAAAAAAGTAGTACTGATTCTTGCCGGCATTGCCCTTGCATCCTTGCCGCTCCTTTCCCGGTCCGGTGAAGCCCCGGAATACAGCAGTTCTGTTGAACTCTATGGGCAGGCGGAGGCGCTTTACAGTCAGGGCAAATATCGCCAATCGCTGCAATTGCTGCGAGAGGCGTTGGATAAGAATCCCTCTTTCAGCAAGGCTCATCTGCTTTCCGGTCAGGCATCTATCGAGATTTCGGATTATGAGAGGGCGATTGTACACCTGGATCAGGTCCTTCGCGCCGATCCCCACAACCTTGATGCGCGTATCGGAAAGGGAAGAGCGCTTACAGGTTTGGGACGGTTGCAGCAGGCCGAAACACTGTTTCAGGAAGTAAAGGAGAAGGATCCGGGCAATGTGGACAATCTCTATGGACTGGCCCAACTACGAATTCTTTCCGGACGCTACGATCTTGCGCGTCAATATCTGGGCCTGATTCTGCGAAAAGATCCGGCGCACAGACAGGCTCTACAGGATATGGCCATCCTGGAAACGCGCGCAGGCAGATTGGAAAGCGGCCGGGATTATCTAAAAAGAGCTACAGCAGTGGACCCTGCGCACAATAGCGTATCGGTGACCCGGGGCATTGTGCTTTCTCTACAGGCGGACTATGCAAGCAGCGAAGCCGAACGTCTCGCTCTAAAGGATGAAGCGGCGGATGCATTCAGGACTGCAGCCAGGGAAAACCCCGGCCAGGAACTTCTGCAAAGAATCATCCAGCTGGATATTGAAAGAGGATATCCGGAAGACGGCCTGGACATTCTTCAGCAGGCCCGGGAATCCTACGAAGGGTCCAGGCTTCTTTTACTGGCCGCAAATCTATCCCATGCACTGTACAATAAGACCGGGGAGCGAAAGTATCTGGACCAGGCAATGGACGACCTGAAAAGCCTCTGTGCGGAGAGTCCGGAAGATGTGCTTGCCTGCTACCGGCTGGAAATGCTGAGCCTGGAGAATCCCGGAACCGCTGAGCTCCGCAACATGCTGGCGCAAAGACATTTGCAACTGGCGCATGCTTACGAAAGCGACCTTCGCTATGGACTTCTGGTTTCTCATCTCAAGGAAGCTCTTAAGCTTTCCCCGGGGAATGCGGAAATCGAAAATCGTCTACTCGAGTTCTATCGATCCGAAGGTGACTTCAACGCTTATCTTCAGACTCTGGTGAACCTCAGAGATCAGAATCCAGATGAGCCCCTCTGGCAATACCGCGTGGAGCGGGCTCTGCAATCCAGAAAGCAATATCTTTCCTACAGGGAGGATTTGCAGCAATACGCAACCGGGGACAACCGAACCAGGCGTCCCACCGTAGTGCTTGTCATGGATTTCGAAAGTCTGGACCAATCCCACTGGAACGAAGAGCAGATAGTATCTCGTGCCCTGGAAGATTCTATTAACGATATCAGCAAATTGCAGCCGGCCAGCCGCGATGTGAAGACAAGGATAAGAGAAATGCGCGGCGCAGAAACGTTGCGCCAGGACGAGGATATCGAAGCGAGACTTCAGGCGGATTATCGTCCTCTACTTTTCGAAGCGCAGGACTTCGAATACCTGGACGAACTGGATCGCAGAATGGACTCCAGGCTACGTATTCGATATATCCTTAGCGGTTCTTTTCGTTCATTTCCAGGCGGCCTGGAGATCAGCTACACCTTGCGTGATCGTTTCACCGGAAAAGAGATTCTGAGTCAGACTTCGCGAGCCAGCGGAGAGGATGCGCTGCACGTTGTGACCAATCGCATAGCTTCAAACATTTCCAGCATCGCACCGGTGAGAGGAGAGATAGTCAAGATTGCCAATGATCGGATCTACGTTCATGCGGGGGCCGCCGATGGCATCAAGAAGGATCAGGTCTTTATGCTGGATTCCGATCCGGCTCGACTGTTTCGGGTAGTGGAAGTGGATACTGCATTTGCTGCGCTCAAACCCGAGGGAAGGGGCAATCTGCTAAGCCCCGGAATGGTGCTGGTCTCCAATCCACGTAGACCCTGAATCGAGCTTGCAGCTCGAAAAAACCGGCCACAGGTTAGGCGCCGAACAGGAATCGCCTTTCAGAGCCCGAGCTCGAGCCGCAGCGAGAGCGAGAGCCAGGCTCATTCTTCGAATGAGCCGCAAGCGGATCAGCGGCAAGCCGAAGAGGCCAGCTGATGCGCCATCGCCATCGGTTTCATACCCGCCAGAGCAGAGTTCTAAAACTCCTTTTGAATATTCAGCTTAAAGTCTGTGGTGCTGACGTTTCCGGCAAAGTCCTCGGCCTTGATGGTAATGGTGTTTAATCCGGACTGAAATGGCAGGGTCCCCAGGTTATGGTACCAGTCCGTGAAGGTGAGTTCGAATGGAGTGTTCCCTTCCAGAAGCCAACCTTTTTCGGTGGATTGAATACTGCTGAACTTCCTGGACCCCAGGGGTTTTCCATTCAGGGACCAGCTCAGCTTATAGACGCCCCGTCGAGTAGATTGCTCCAGGCCAGGATCTCGAATGCTAATATGCACCGGATAATTTCGTGTGAGCCGGATACGGTGTTCCTGTTCCGGAAGCAGGCTGGACTTTCCATTGTCCGTAAAGAAGATAAGTTCCTGGACCACCGGCGCATTTTTATCCGTGGCGCTGGGCAGCACTTCCAGGGGATTAATGAACTCTTCGCCGTAGTCCTTGCTTATGAAGAAATGCAGGTGAGCGCCGCCAGACCGTCCTGTATTGCCGGTAAACCCAATAACCGTGTCCCTGGTAACTTTCCCCTGGCGAATGCGAGCAAGGCTTTCCAGATGAAAATAGCCGCTCCACCAGCCTTCGCCATGATCCACAATGATCAGATTTCCAGGTCCGGGTAGCGGTCTAAAGGGATTGTCCGATTCCTGGCGGCTGTAGAGGATGCGCCCGTCGGCCATGGATTGCACAGGTTCGTCCTGGCTTGCAATGTCGAGCCCGGCATGAAAGTGGTCGTTTCTGGACTCTCCGAAAGTGCTTGTGATGCCCCGCAGATCCGGAAGACTTCCCTTGATCAGAGGCCATTCAAAACGGGGATTGCTGGCCGCCAGAGGAAGACCAATAAGAGCCGCAAGGATGAACCAGAAAAGCTTTTCAGACCGCTTCATGGGGGAAAGTTGCTGGACAGGCGGTGGAAAAACAGCCATTTTTTTCCGATATTGTAAGGTACCCCGAAAGCAAAAGGTCGCAAAGGCTTGAACACTGCAGTAGAGAAAAACAAAGGAATGAGTCCCCGCCAGGTACAGGACCTGGTGCGACGATGCGGCGATCAGGATGCCGATGCGCTAAAGGAATTCTTCCGACTCTATTCTACCGATATCTACAACTTTCCCCTTCGGGTATTCCACCTGGACGAGGATGCGGCTTCGGACTTCTATCTCTATGCCTTCGAACGTCTGAAGACCGGTCAGCGGTTTCGATCCTTCCAGGGAAAGAGCAGCTTTCGCACCTGGTTTTTTACGGTGCTGCGCAACATGCTCATCGACTGGATGCGCACTGTCCACGAGGTCAAAACCGTAGAAAGGCAGAAGTCCGACGATGAGTCCCGAAACCTGCAATGGATCGATACCGTAGCGGATCCTGAAACCGAACGTCAGGATGACTCTTCCTTTCTGGAAAGCTTTCACGATACGCTTACCGGTTTATCCCGGGATCTGCAGGTTGTCTTCCGACTGGTATTCCTGTACTATCTGGATCTGGAGCAGGAGGATTGGACCTACATCCGGGAAAACTCGGAAATTCCGGTGGATGAAGTGGTTCGCCGGATGGCCGAGCTCAAGAACGACCTTGCGCAAAGGGCCACCGGAAACCAGGAGCAGCAAGATAAGATCACGGCCCTTTATCTTTCTATTCTGGAGCTGAAGACCAGACGCACCAGGCTACTGGCCGAGATGGAAACCCGAAAAATGGATCCCGGAGAGGGAGCGGAACTGGACCGCATCGAGCATTTGATAGAGAAAAAGCAGAATCAGAGGGATCGTCTCATCGAAAAAAGAAAGAAAGGACACTTTGTGGTGCGAGCCCCGTACAGGTTCATTTCCGAAGTGCTGGGAGTTCCTGAAGGCAGCGTTTCTGTAATGATGTCTAGAATCATGGACAGCTTCCGCATGGATCCAGAAATACGAAAAGCCATTCTCAACGAATAATTTTTTCCTGGGAATGTAGTAGGTATTTCGTCTCTTCTAAGTAGCAGGTAATTATCATGGACCTAAACAAAGAAATCATCCGGTTGGAAGAGGCATTGATCGCTTCAGGACTTCAAAACCGACTCAAAGCCAGCCTTCTGGACGAAGAGACCTGGCCCGTCCGTCTGGATGCTCTTCTGGCCGAGATACAGAAGAAGGGCAAGGTGGTGTCTGGACTGAGTGCCCGGGAACTGGAGGAACTCTCCGAATCGCTATTCATCCATTCCAGGATGGAAGGATCCCGGGAAGCGGTACCCGAAGCTCTGCTTGCAAGCGTGAATCGCGCCCTGGATGCAGAGAGGACTCAGACCGAGGGAATTGTAGTGCGATTGCTTCGTAACGGTATGGAGCTGATTCAAGGCACCCTGGAAGGCGCCTCTCTCGAACTGGCGCCACTGGTGGCCACCCGCAGGGCAGGAGCGGCTGAAGCCGATTTGATCAATCCTACAGGGTCCCGCATTGACCTTAAAATGCCAGTAGCCCGCGGGCAAATGCATTGCAGCATTCTTCAAACTTCGGCGTCGGAAGCCATGGTTTCTCTTTCCTTGAAGAACCTGGCCGGCAGCTATCAACTCTCTTTGAAAAAGGACGGCAGGCTCATTGGTTCCCATAGCGGAGTCAAAAGCGATCGAGGGGTTCAGTTCGATCGGATTGGTCCGGGCCGCTACACCGTGGAATTAAAAGGCGCAACCAGCGCAGAAATCCCATTCTCCATCGTTTAACCGACTTGCCGGGCTTTTGCCCGGTTTTTTCTTTATCTGATTGGTTCTGGCTGCCTTAAGCCCGCTTTAGCCCGCCCGGACTTCTCTTCGCATCAATGTTCTGGATTGCTCGCCTACGGTGAGGTAGGCGCCTTCTACCTGAGGAATGTTGACCAGTTTCTCTTGAAGTTCCTGATTCCAGTCCACGCTAAAGCTTTCATGAGCCCGGATCACCATTCCACCGCTTTGCCCTTCGCCTCTGGACGTAAGATGGAAATACACTGCCAGCGGTCCCTGATGACAGCGAAATAAAGTAACCAGACTCTGAATTACCTTCTGGTCCAGCTC
>JAGRNE010000057.1 GCA_020440915.1 Leptospiraceae bacterium
AAGGAGCCGGAAACTGGATCAATCAACTGCTGAACCAGCAAGGTGATGCGGCAGAAAAAAAATTCTCCGAGTTCGTAGGTCAGGGATCCATATCCGAGGTCCGGCAAATTCTGCAAACAGTGGGCGAGACCATGGATCGCACTCTGGTGCAGGTAAAAGGTTATCTGGATCCGTTCATGGATCGCATACAGGGATCGCTGCCAGGAATAATGAATGCTGCGGATTCGGTTACCGGCGGTGCGGCCACGGCGCTGGATATGCTGCCGGTATGGAAGTTGCTGGGTAGCAGAGTGGCCGCAGAGGCCTGCGCATTGCGTGCCATCCGTGGCTGGGATTAAGTGAAGTTAGGCGGGCAATTCCTTTTCCAGCATCTGCACTACTTTTTGCATATGCTTTAGATGTCGTATAATCGAGTCCCTGTCCTCTTTGATGCAGGCGCTTTGCAGTTCTAGCTGCGTAAGGGCCACTCCATCCTGCTCAAGCAAGCGAAGGGCGGCATCCCTTCCAATGATATTGATTTCCCAGTCGGGGCAAACAGTCACTCTTCCATCGCTACTACGAGCCAGCGAGCGAAGGGCTGCCTTGCTCGGACCGGAAAGCCTGCTATATTTCTTTTCCTGATCCTCCTGCGACACCCCGGAAAGTCGGCCAAGGAAAATGCCTTCCTCCATTTTGCTCCATTGCGTTCCATCCCCGGCACCGGCATCGTCGCCAATTACGCTGAGATAAATAGGATCATGCTCGGTTTCCCGGATCTTCATTCGAATCAGAAGAGCCCGCCTTTCCGCTGGCGGCGACGCTTCCAGGGCTCCGGGCCTTTGCCGGTTGTATTTGAAACCTACTTTCCGGCCGTCCAGGCTACCCATAGCATAGAACCTGTTGCCGATTTGCATGCCCCTCAGATCGGGGATGAAATCCTGCAACTGAGCAAGAACGTCTGTCAGCGCATTATATCGCAGATCCATCCGCTTTCGAGCCAGGGCCACCGCCAGAAAAAGGCCTGCAACCAGAAGACCAATGATCAGTGTCAGCAGGATGATGGGAAGGAAGGGCTCCGCCATCTGGACGACATGAGTCCAGAAAGCCAGCAGCACAAGTAAAAGGCAGACGTTGCGCGGATGCGGACTTTTGCTCTTCTCGTAGCTGCCAGGGCCTACCCGATTTCTCCCGGCCGGATAGGTAACATTTCGGGGCGATCCGACGATCCGTAATGTGACATAATCCCCAGCCTTGTCGCATCGGATAATGTGACATAATCCGGAGCATTGTCACATCGAAAAATGTGACATAATCCAGACGACGACCCGGGTTGGGCCCCCCGGTGTGCCTTATTCCGCTGGCAAAGCCGGGTGGTTATTCGATGCAATGTTGAATCGGGGTCTGGATCTTCACCGCTACAATGAGAAGAACCGATCTGTCCGTTGGTTTACCGGGGGGCGTGTTCCAGGGCCACAGGATCTCCGATTCCACTACTTTTCCCGGCGCAGTAGCCTGGGATCGCAGGGTATGATTCTGCGAACCTTTGGCGCCAGAGCGCCGTCCAAGTAACGCAATCCACCGATCGCTACGGAGGCCATGCGGCCTCCGAAATTCTTTCCCTTTACAGCCATGTTACCGGCACTGAAAATCTTGCTCATAATCCTACTGGTGATCACAGGATCTGCTTTGGGATTGTGCTGCGCATCGGAAAAAATCTGTACCCAGATAGGATGCGCCGACGAGCGTATTTCCATTGAGTTTCCGGACCTTGAGCCAGGTAATCACAATGTGCTGATAAAGACCGACAAGACTACAATAGAAGAAACTTGCCATGCTTCTCCAGGCAGAACCGAAATGTCCGGAAAAACGGTAATGCATTCCGGCGGCCCCTGCACGATTTCGCTCCATGGCCTTCATAAATCGGTCACTATTACCGTAGATGGAAGATCCCTGGGTAGTTTCACACCGGAGTACCGGACATTCCGACCCAATGGACCGGGCTGCGAGCCAGAATGCAGAGCGGCCCATATTGTAGTTAGCGCAGAATAGGAGCAGCCGCACCTATATCAAGTGGACTGTTTCGGACCAAAAGGGGTTGCAGAAAGTGTTCATCATGGACTGTGAAACCGGGGTTGGGCTGGATCCGGGGCCCGCATCTCCTCCCAGGAGCCCTCCTCATACACCTCACGGTACCGATAAAAGAGTTCGCCATCTTCGGCCAGAGCGCCGAACTGCGCATCAACAGGGATTTCGCGCATGGGAACGGTGCTTATTTCAGCATGGCCTTCCTTGATCCGAATAACCAGCAAACAGGGATTGCCGGTGCCGGCCAGGGCGTACCGGTCGGGCCCAATCATCACCAGGCTCAAGCTGTACAGACTCATGGGATACATTTCATCGTCCGGAGGATACGGGATGCGAAGTTCATGGGATTCACCGGTGGCCGGATCCAGCAGCGTTCCGACTCCTGACGGTCCTGCATTGACCCCGGATACAACAAGCACCAGCGGACCGATGGGATAGATGGAATGGTTCATATCCGGGCCGGTCTGGAAGCGAAAGCTTCGGAGAGGATTTCGCTTCTGATCCAATACATCGATGCGAATCCCCTTCCCTTCATGCAAGCCACGAATCAATCTTCCATCGGCCAGCGCAATAAGGCGCTCTTCGCCTTTTGTGTACATGGAAGGGTTTTCCACATTGGACATTACTGGATCGTAGATAATGGCCGGATAAGGGGGCTGCTCGGCGGGTTTTAGAAATGGAAGCCGGGAACAGCCGACGAAGAAAATGGATAGAAGCGAAGCAACCGCCATCCACGATTTTGTCTTCGATATCATAGTGGAGTATCCTGCCGCCCTTTCGCGGCGGTCGGGAAACCGTCGCACAGGGCCTGTGATCATACTAAATGAGCAAGATCGCCTCTTTACTTCGCTTTCCCGGCGGTGTCCAGAAAATCAGTCATTTCCTTCTCTTCCAGGGGACGGGCCCAGCCAAAGGCCTTGAATACCAGCGGAGCCCAGTAGGCGGCCCATACCATGATCAAAGCGTAACGAACGTAGCGGACTAATCCTTCCAGCCAGGGGCCCTCTACGTCGAACAGCAACCTGGGCGCGGCCCGAAAAAAGCCGATGCCTACAAAACCAACCACGATAACTCCCAGGATAGGAAGTGGCCGGCGATGCACTTCAAAATGATTGCTCCTTTCAGACAGAGCCAGGGCAAGCCCCAGACCTGCCAGAGTTGCTGCCACCGAAATGAATGTGTCCAGGCTTCTGGGGTCGAACTCTGTTTTAAGCCGTTCAACATCCACGCCATCCAGTCCGATGGCCATGGCCGCCATGGAACTCCAGTTTTCGGGATCGGTGGAATCCAGCGCGCTTCGCAAGGCCACCGCCATGGCAATCAAGATCAAGGAGATGATAAAGGGATAGAGGATCTTTCGCGTAGTATCCAGCCGGGAATACCAGGTCAGGACGCCATCGGTGGTGCGAATATAGACAAAGAGCAGGACCAGCCCCAGGACCAGGCCGCCGATGATGTCCTGCGGAAAATGAACGCCCAGCACCAGCCTTGAAAAGCAAATCACAGCCATAAGCAGTACAGCTCCGGCCATTACCCACCATCCTCTGGCGCGAAAGACGTAGGCCAGATAGCCCCAGATGGTAACTGCATTCTGTGAATGCCCGGAAGGTATGCCATAGGAGGTTTCGTAGACATAGGCCTTTACATCCGAATTCACCCAGTAAGGCCTGGGTTCGGTAAGCCATAGCTTGAAGAAGGAATTGCTGAACGAAGAAAAGAGCAGGATGCCCAGTAACCGAATGCCTGTGCCTGGCCGGACCAGCCAGAAGAAGACCGGCACCAGAATAAAGTAGAAAGTCTCGTTGCCTAGATAGGTAACAAGCTCAAAGGGCAATATCGGTAGCCCCCAGGTTTGTATCTCCAGGACAATGTCTGCCCCCCATTTCCAGATCCCTTCGCCAAGCATAGCTGAAAGGAAGGTCAGGGCCGGCATCTGTAAAGTAAAAACCGAGCTTGATTTCCTGCCCCGGTCGCGGCCCGCTGGTTGCATGCATGGAAGTCAGATCGCAGAGTTTCCTTATGAGGAAATTCAAACCAGGTTAAACCTTACCCGGGAGCTTCTTCCCTCTCTGGGTCAGAAGCTGTTGCAGATCCAACCTCAGTTGCATATTGAAAACTCGGCCAACTCACGTGACGATCTGGCCCTAATGAACCGCGCCGATCAAGAAATTGAAGGGCCGCTCATAGCGTCTTTGCGAGAGACTTTCCCGGACGACACCTACCATGCGGAAATGGATGATGATGCCGAAGACAACCTGGATTTTACCTGGTGGATCGATGCCGTGGACGGAACCAGAAACTTCATTCATGGTTTGCCGCTGTACTGCATGTCGGTAGGTCTTTCCTATCGCGAAACGCCCGTGGCAGGAGCAGTCTATGTGCCTGTAATGGGCGAAATGTACTGGGCCATCTCCGGCTCCGGAGCCTTCAAGAACGATCAGCCTGTATCGGTATCGCGCATTGGAGAAATGGATCGTTCGCTGGTAGCCACAGGTTTGCCTTACGAAAGAAAAGAAATCATAACCAGGTTGATCTCTGACATTTCCGCCTTCGTGTCCAGCGGCACCGGGCTCCGACGCACCGGCTCGGTCATACTTGATCTATGTTATGTGGCTGAAGGTCGGTTTGATGCGCTCTGGGAAAGAGGCGTGGATCCCTGGGATTCCTGCGCCGCCTCGGTAATTCTAAAGGAAGCCGGTGGTCGTCTGTCCGGCTTCTCCGGCGAAATCTTTGACATCAAACAGCAGGATCTGGTGGCATCGAACGGAATACTGCATACAGAGATGCTGGAGATACTCAAGCAGGCCCGGGAAATCGAAGGAATCAATTAATCGGCTTAACCGGAGGTTTTTCTTCGCGGAAGGGCTCTCAGATCACCGGCCCTTTCGCACCCTGTTTGCCGATCATCGCCGTCAGAGGCGGAAGCGCAGCGGGTCTACGCATCCCCCCTTTTGCGTTTCAATGCGTTTAAATGGCGCAATTCATGATAGGCCTGAATCCACATCCAGTCCATTAGATTGACGCCGCCAAAAATTGCATGGGGAATTCCCCTGGACTGCAGCTGCTCTGTGGTCTTTCCGGATATCGCTTTTTCCGTCTTTTCCATCGCTTTGTTAAGATGCTCCAGACAGGTAGCAAGATCCCAGTTCTCTTTTGGGAGCACCAGATCCGGCGCCTCTGCATTACCGGTTTGCATTATGTGATCTTCGTACTTTTCGTAATCCAGAGTTGCGCATTCTTCAGCAGATAAGCCTACTTTGCCTGCTGCGATGGCGGGAACAGCCCGGGCCATATTCCACTGTGTAAGATAGAGATGCTCGGCAATCTGCGAAGGCGACCAGCCTCCCTCCTTAGGCGCTGCATTGAACTCGCTTTGCGGTATGGACTTGAGATAGCCCACAACCTGATTTCGGAAATCTTTCCATTGATCCAGCAACTCGCCGGGATTGTTTATCTGGGATGGATTGGCCATGGCACATTGTGAAGGCGCCTGCGCATGGGCCAATCAGAAAATCCTGGCATTATCTGACGGCCCCGGAAAGCATGAACTATGCAACCCCATCTTTCGGTAAACATGGCCATGACTCTGGATGGAAAGGTCATGCTTCCCGATGGAACCTGGCACGGCCTGACCTCTCCCACCGACCGTCTGCGTATGGATGAGTATCGCCGCCTGGCCCAGGCTCTGATTGTGGGGCGCAACTCGGTAGAAAAGGATAATCCTGTATTTCGTTTGAAAGATGGAGGCCCGGGTCCGCGACCGGTGATGATTTGCCGTTCACGATTACCGGCCCCTGGTTTGCGCTTTTTTGATCATAATCCTCTTCTGTTTATCCCTCCGACCCTGCAAGACCGAGCGGCTCATCTCTCTTCCTGCGAAATTGTCGTCCTTCCGGATGTATCCCCTGAATCCGTGCTTCTGGAATTGGGCGCTCGCGGTTATGAAAGGGCTCTTCTTGAAGGCGGCCCTTCCTTGAACTATGATTTCTTTCAACAGGATCTGGTGGATTGCCTGTATATAACTGTGGTCCCTTTCATACTTGGCGATTCAACTCTGCCGGGAATTCTGAACGGCAATAAATGTCTTTCGGATTTCCAGAAGCGAGGATGGAAACTTCATCGTTGTGAAAAAATAGAAAACGAAATCTTTACAGAATATCATAGAGTTCGAGATTGAGACATGCGTCGATTTTTGCCGGTACTGTATATCGCAGTAAGTGTTATCATCTTTCTCTTGCTTTCGGTCTATGCTTTTCTGGTCTTTCGAATGCCGGAATACCAGGGCAAACTGCAGACAACGGAGGTTCAGTCAGAGGTTACGATTTACAGAGATTCCGCCGGCATGCCGCATATTGTGGCAGATTCGGATTCCGATGCCTATGTGGGTCTGGGCTATGCCATGGCTCAGGATCGATTGTTTCAAATGGATCTACTGCGAAGAGCATCCACCGGAACTCTATCCGAAGTTCTGGGCCCCGCCACACTGCGAACAGATATTCTTTTTCGCACAATAACTGCCCCTGCGCCGGCCAGCAAGATCTACGCAAAGATGCCGGAAGGAGTCCGCGCTGCCCTGCAATCCTTTGCAAGAGGCGTCAACCTGGCCATGGAGAGAGAATCGCTACCCGCAGAATTCCTGCTACTGGGTTACGATCCTGAACCCTGGACGGCGGAAGACTCCATCGGCGCCTTTTATATAATGAGCTGGGATTTGAGTCCTGCCTTTTCCCATGAAATCCTCTATAGTCTGATCAAGGAAAAGCTCTCCACCGATGCTGCCGCCCAGCTCTTTCCAGAATACGTTCGCAAAGGTCCGGACATTCTCACAGGCATGCAGGCTTCAGCCATGGACACCGAACTTCGCGCAGCCCTGAATGCTCATGCAACCTACGAAAGGCTTATGGGAACAGAGGATGCCGGAGCATCCAACAACTGGGTCATTGGTCCCGGGAAGTCGGCCACAGGCACCGCAGTGGTGGCCAACGATATGCATCTTGGCCATGGCATACCGGGCATCTGGTATCAGGCCCACATTCAAAGCCCTGACTTGAACGTTACTGGATTTCTGCTTCCGGGCGTTCCCTTTGTAGTGGTGGGCGGAAACGAGCATACCGCCAGGGGATTTACCAATGTAATGCTGGATGATATGGACTTCTATCTGGAGAAACTGGATCCAGATAATCCGGATCGCGTGATGTACAGAGGAACCTATACCGATATCCAGGAGATACAGACCGAGATCAAAATCAAAGGCGAATCGCCGTACAACCATACTATTCGGATCACTCCTCATGGCCCCATTGTTACCGACATTCATCCACTGACACGCAAACCGGACAGCGAAGTTAGCCGAATGATGAGAGAAAGACAGGAGGCAGGAAACCAGGAAAACAGCGGAACAGACAAAGAAGCTCCAGCCGCATCGCTTGTCGAAAAGAATCAGGCCATTTCCATCCGATGGGTTCTCTACGATCATCATGAAACTGCCGTAGCTCTGTATCTGGCCAACCGCGCAAAGTCCATCGACGACATTGAAGACTCGCTAAGATACTTCAAGATCCCGGCTCAAAACTGGGTCTATGCGGATTCGAAAGGAAACATCGGCTATACAGCCGCGGCGGGGATCCCCATTCGACGAGGCTTTTCCGGTATGGAAATCCTCCGGGGATGGGACGGAAGTCAGGAATGGTCCGGTTATGTTCCCACCGGAGCGCAGCCTTCTTTACGAAATCCAGAAGAGGGCTGGATTGCGAGCGCCAACAATCGGCACTCAGAGAACTATCCTTACACCATCTCCAATTACTATGCGGCTCCGGATCGATATTTGCGGATAAAACAGCTTCTGGAATCCACCGATGGCCTGGATATCAAGGATCATCAGAGAATCCATATGGATGTATTGAACTACCAGGCCAGAATTCTTATGCCCTTTATTCGACAGGCATTGAACGAGCCGCTGGAACTTACCGGAGATGCCAGCATGGATCGCTTCCTGGAAATGACCCGCAATCGACTACTGGACTGGAACCTTCAGAATGACCGCCATAGCCAGGCTTCGGTCATCTACCATTACCTGATAGTGGCCATGGTGAGCGAGCTCTACGAACCATTGATTGGAGAGGAGCTTTTCGAATACTACCGAACCAATCGCTACTCCATGTTTAACTCCTTTCGCAATATCCTGACTTTTCCCAATCACCCTTTCTATTCCGCAGGAAATACGGCGCCGGAAATTCAAGAGGCAAATTCAGAGCAGGAAGATGCGCAAGAGAAGAAAGTCGAAAAACGAGATCGCCGGGAATTTATACGAAATGCCTTTTTGATAAGCATGAAAGCTCTTCGGAAGAAGCATGGAAATTCAGCAATTCCTACCTGGGGCGATGTCCATCAGCTGGAGTACAGACATCCTTTTGGAAGGAACTCCGCTTTTCTGGGATTCTTCTTTAACAGAGGCCCGTATCCCATTGATGGTAGCTGGACCACTGTGGCCCCGGCTGGCTTTGCCATAATGCATCTGAATGAACTTGATTTTCGAGTGAGTCATGGCGCTTCGGAACGAATGATTTTCGATGTAGGTAATCCAGATTCTTCCATGACAACTCTTCCGGCAGGAATCAGCGGGCAATTTATGAGTCCGCATTACGACGATCAGATCAACGGCTACATAGAAGGCAAATACAGACCATCGCCACTTAGTCTGCAAGCGGTGATGCAGGCTGCCCGTTACAAGCTGGTATTGTCTCCGAAGTAAGGTCCGCCAGAAATCCTCTTCTGCGATCAGCGTTTTTTCAGGAAACGTCGGGCATTTGAGGCCTTTCTTGACAGGGGAAGTGGCTCGAACTTCCTTAGATAAGTGAAGCTGGCCGCTTTCTCTCATAAGGGCTTTGTACGAGAACGCAACGAGGATTGCGCCCTGGTTCCTCCTGCCCTCCTCCAATCGGCCAGCGAAGACATCACAGTGCGGGAGGGTCACTTTGCATGGCTGGCTGTTGCGGATGGCCTGGGAGGGCATGCCCGGGGCGATCTGGCCAGCAGAACGGTACTCTCCGCCCTGGTTGGGGCCGGGCAGCCTTTCCACAGCAAAGAGGATCTCAACGAACTCTCGGCCTATCTAGGCGACAGCCTGGCGGAGGAAGCACGAAAGTCATCCCGGGCCAGGTCCATGGCCACAACATTGACCGCCTTCCATTTCCTGGAAGATACCATGCATCTCATTCATTGCGGCGATTGCCGGGCCTATGATGTATCGCACAGGAAGCTGCTTACAGTGGACCATACTCTGGTATTTGCCAACTATTTGAGAGGCGAGATGAGCCTGGAAGAGGTTCGCAGCCATCCGATGAAGAGTCGACTGCTCCGCTGCCTGCAGGCAATGGAAGGCATTGTGGAAATGGATTTGAAGACCATGCCTCTGCAGTCCGGCAGGCGCTATCTCCTGGCCAGCGATGGAATATGGGAAGCCATGCCCATGGAGGCTCTTCTAGAACTGGCGGACAATGAAGAAGTGGAACAGAGCGCCCGGGCCATTCAAAGTGAGTATTTCGCTGCCGGAGCCCGTGACAATGGAACGCTGATCCTGTTTGAAAGCTAGGATTTAGTTTCTTCGCAGAGCCCGGAAAAATGCATCAGCGCAAAACGGGCAGCTCCGACCATGCAGGCTCAACCCAGCAAATGAGGAACAAAGAGAAAGTCCCAGACATTGTCGGCAACCTTTTGCATTCCTTCGGCGTTGGGATGAACTCCATCCGGCAGACAAAGCTCCGGGCGAAAGAGCACTCCTTCCAGAAAGAAAGGTAGTAGTACGACTTTGTATTCCGATTCCAGTCGAGGAAAGATAGATTCAAAATCGCCGGGTCGGGATTTTTCCATGGAAAAGGAAGGAATCCGCGCTACAAATATCTGTATTCCGGGGTAGACATTTCGCGCCCTATCGATGATTTCGCCGAAGTATCGGTAGGAGAAATGCACGCCCACTCCGCGAAAGATGTCGTTGGCGCCCAGAAAAATAACCAGGTAATCCGGGCGGGGATGGGCCTTCAACAATCCGTCCAGCCTGTAGTAAGCATCCATTACAGTATCGCCGCTTCTGCCCCCATTTACAATGCACCAGCCTTCCCTTCCCGCCAGTCTGGCTCGAATCCGAGAAGGAAATGAGTGCTCGGCAGCAAGGCCATAGCCTTCAGTGAAGCTATCGCCAAGAAAAATCACAGTCTTGCGCTGTATGCTTTCCGGTTCCTTCATATTCGAAAGTCAAAGGGTTCAGACAGGTAGCGAGCCTGCGGCAAATGGCAGGATCAGTCGCAAGTCAGGGACGCTACAGGATGCCCGAAGCATGGATGGAGGCTAAAGCATCGCGAAAAGGCTCGGTATCTGCCGGGTAAGCAAAGGCCGTCTGGTATCAATCGGTTTGCAGTATGGCCAGAGTATCTCCTACCTTCACGGATTCGCCCGCTTGCTTCTCTATGCTGGTAATGGTTCCAGAAGCGGGACATTCCAGAGGAAAAGCTGCCTTATCCGTGACCAGTTCGCATAGTTCCTGATTCTCAGAAACGGCGGCTCCTACTTCAATATTCCAGGCCACGACCTCTATTTTTTCCGCGTCGCCAATGTCGGGCACCATCAAAGGTATTTCTTGAGCCATAGAACGATACCGATCCATCCGTTCACTCTGGCAACAGCAAAATCCTGATTGCCGTTGATTTCTGCCACAGTAATGATTATTCTGGTAGTATGAATCGCCTTCCTGTGCCCACAGATGACCAGCTCAAAGAAACTCTGTCCGCCACCATGATGCCTCATGATGTGGACACCGCCATTCCCTTGATTCATGAAATCAACGAATTAAAAAAGGAAAAGAACGCTGTCATTCTGGGGCATAATTACATGACCCCCGACGTTTACCACGGTGTGAGCGATTTCGTAGGCGACTCACTTGGGCTGGCCCGCCTATCGGCCGAAACCGATGCGGACATTATTCTCTTCAATGGCGTTCACTTCATGGCGGAGACAGCCAAGGTTTTAAATCCCACTCGCAAGGTACTGATCGCAGATCTGGAGGCCGGTTGTTCGCTGGCCGAGAGTATTACGCGAAAAGATGTCCAGGAGCTAAAGAAAAGATTTCCAGGAGTACCTGTGGTCACCTACGTGAACTGTTCCGCAGAAGTGAAAGCAGAGACCGATATTTGCTGCACCAGCGCCAATGCGCTCAAAGTAATCGAAAGTCTTCCGGAGGATACAGTCCTCTTTTTGCCCGATGCCTACCTGGCCAAGAACATGCAAAAACAAACCGGCAAAAGGCTGATTGCCTGGGAGAATGGAAAATGCATGGTCCACGAACTCTATACCGGCGATGACGTTAAGGACATGCGCCGACAATTCCCGGATCTTGTGGTTATAAGCCATCCGGAATGCGATACGGATGTTACCGAAGCCTCGGATTTCGCCGGTTCCACCTCTCAAATGGAGGATTTTATTCGAAACAGTCCGCAAAAAAACATCATGCTGCTCACCGAATGCTCTATGGGCGACAATCTAAGGCATAAGTTTCCGGACCGTCACTTTATCTCAACCTGTCATACTTGCCCGCACATGAAGAAGATCACCCTCAGCAAAGTGCGAGATGCCCTGAAAAAGGAACAATTCGAAATCCATCTCAGCGATGAGATTATCCAGAAGGCTCGCAAGTCCGTAGAAAGAATGATTGAAATCGGTTGAAGTCCGACCGGATTCTTTGTTCCTTGACGGAACGGTCGGAAGTGATTCACGGAGCCATCTGCCCGGAAAATGAGCTCAGGACTGGCGCCTGGTTCATCCGCAGCTATGCAGGATGAACCAGTGGCAGGCCCGGAGCGGCCGACTGATGTCTCCAGCCCGAAGAAAGCGGGAGTTCAGTCGCCGGAATAGTGAAGAGAAATCGGAAGCATACAACCTATGGAACAGATCAAAAAGTACACATTGCCTATCGCCATTGCAGCATTCTTGCTGGTGTTGCTTTCGTTCAGCACCATAAGCAATCTATATGTAGATCTGCAATGGTTCAAATCCCAGGACCTGGGCAGTCTTTTCTTTACCTACTTCTGGCTGGATGTACTGCCCTTCATTCTGGGATTTCTGGTAGCGCTGCTTTTTTACTTTCCTGTGTATAAATTCAATACAAAGAGCCTTCGCCTGCTGTTTTCCGAAGGCCTCTTCACCAAAGGATGGGGTTATCTCTTCGCCGCCATTCCCTTTGGCGCCGCCTTTTTGTTTCATGGTCCTTCGGCGGTCACTCTATCCGATAGCTTCCCTCTCTTCTACTATGGATCTGCAGCCGGCATTAGCGATCCAATTCTGGATGTAGACATATCTTTTTACATGTTTGACCTTCCCTTCTACAAAGGACTCATTCATTACTTCCAGATATTGATCATTGCCCTCTTTGTCTACAGCGCCGCAATGTTCTACCTGCCGGTGCAGGCAGCCGGGATTTCAGGAAAGCTGCATTACAAAGATGCGCTTATCTTCCGAATTACTATTCTGGGCTCCATCCTGGTGTCGCTTTTTCTGGCGGTGCTGGCAGTGGACTTCTGGCTGGACAGCTACGAGCTCATTACTTCGGGCACTTCCAGCACAGTCGCTGGCGCCGCCTACACCGATGCCAACTTCACATTGTACGCGTACAGAGTGCTATCCGTGGCATCCGCTGTGGCCGCAGTGGTGGCCATCTTTTCGCTCCTGCGAAAATCCTACAAAGTGGCGGCGATTACTGCCGGGGCCATATTTGCGCTGTATCTGGTAGGAGTTCGGCTGGTGCCATTCATGATTCAGTCCCTGCAGGTAAATCCCAACGAATTCGCCATGGAAGAGCCTTACCTGAAGCATAGCATTGCCTATACGCGAAAAGGCTATGGTCTGGATCAGGTAAAGCGAAGCAATTTTGATCCAGGTAAAGGAATCGATCCACAGACAGTGCGAAGAAACCAGGATCTGATTTCCAACATTCGTCTCTGGGATTACCGTCCGCTCAAGGCAACCTTTCGCCAGCTCCAGGAAATCCGCCCCTATTACGAATTTGCAGACGTAGATGTAGACCGCTATAGAATCAACGGGCAGCTACGACAGGTAATGCTCAGCGCCAGGGAACTGAATCCCAACGAACTGGCCTCCCATGTGCAAAAGAACTGGATTCCCATGAAACTTCAGTACACTCATGGCTATGGCGTGGTCATGAGTCCGACGAATCGGGTCACGGAGGATGGTCTACCGGAACTGTGGATTAAGAACTTCCCGCCAGAGATCAAGCAGGAGGGTTTACCGGAGTTTAAAGAACCGCGGATCTATTACGGTGAGATCCAGGAAAACTACGTAGTTGTAAAGACTGGCATGAACGAAATTGACTATCCTGCCGGTCAGCAATTCAAAGAAACCAAGTACTCCGGAGAAGGCGGCATTCCTCTGGGAACCGGTCTTCACAGACTTCTCGTCTCCTGGCCCTTTGACACGTACAAGCTTCTGGTATCGGAGTATCTGCAGCCGGATAGTAGACTGATGATTCGCAGAAACATTCACGAAGCGGTGCGAAGATTGGCCCCTTTTCTGCAATTCGATCAGGATGCGTATCCCGTAGTGGGAAAAGACGGAAAGCTTTACTGGATTCTGGATGCCTACACTACATCCGAACGCTACCCCTACAGCGCCCGCATCAATCCTTCCTTTCTGGCTTCCTTGTCCAATCGCCTGGATCTTGGACGCTTTGGCGGAATCAACTATATCCGGAACTCCGTAAAGGTAGTCATCGATGCCTATAACGGAAAGGTGAGGATGTTCGCAATAGACGAGTCCGATCCGGTGATAGCTGCCTATAAGAAATTCGTGCCCGATCTGATCTCACCTATGAGCGAATTTCCGGAATTCCTGAAACCCCATCTGCGATATCCGGAAGGCATCTTTCTTATTCAGGCTTCCATTTACACCGATTACCATATGGAAGATCCTCAGGTGTTCTACAATCGGGAAGACCGCTGGGAAATCTCCGAAGAGAAGTACAACGATTCCAAGCAGCTGGTCGAGCCTTACTATGCCATTGTAAAACTGCCAGGCGAAAAAGAACCGGAAACCGTAATCATGCTTCCGTTCATCCCCCGAAACAAGCAGAACCTGGTTTCCTGGATGGGAGTGCGCTGCGATGCGGATCGAGGCCTGGGGGAAATCCTGGTATTCGACTTTCCGCGGTCCCGACAGATCTATGGTCCCATGCAAATTGAAGCACGCATCGATCAGGATGCAGAGATTTCGCCGCAGCTATCTCTATGGAATCAGCAGGGCTCTTCGGTAATCCGGGGTAACCTTCTGGTGCTTCCCATCGAGAATGAGCTCGTTTATGTAGAACCGCTGTATCTCCAATCCAATGAAAGCCCTTTTCCGGAGCTCAAACGAGTGATCGTGGCCAGCGGTACAAGCATTGCTATGCGCAATACGCTGCAGGAAGCCATCGAAGCGGTGGCTCGGAGCCAACCGGCCACCACCGAAGGCGAAGATGGCCAGCAAAGAACGGTCACTCTGGATCCCAGAGAGTTGATTCGACAGGCCAGGGAGGCGCTGCATCAGGCAAAATCCGCGGCAGGTCGAGGCGACTGGGCCGGCTTCGGCAAGTACATGGATGAGCTGGAATCAGCATTGGATCGCATCCCATCAAACTAAGGGGAGATCCTGGATACCGAAAAAAGGAAGATGACTTCCGGAGCGGCAGGACCGATTCCGAATCCATATGGACATACGCATCGGCCAGGGAATCGACTTTCATCAATTGACAGAGGATCCATCTCGACCGCTCATGCTGGGCGGGGTGGAAATCCCCGGAAACCTTGCGCTGAAAGGGCATAGCGATGCCGACGTCATCCTGCATGCCATAACCGATGCCATCCTGGGCGCTCTGGCGCTGGGCGATCTGGGAGAGTTCTTCCCGGACACCGACCCTGCCTTCAAGAACGCAGATTCTGCCAGACTTCTGGATACAGTTCTTCAGGAAATGCAGCAGCGCGGCTACCGGGTTCAGAATGTAGATGTGACTCTAATCGGAGAAAGGCCGAAAGTGTCCCCTTTTCGCCCGCAGATCAAAAAAAAAGTGGCCTCTTTGCTTGCAATTCGAGAAGAAAGCACGGGGATCAAGGCAACCACAACAGAGAAAATGGGTTTTCTTGGTCGCTCCGAAGGTCTTGGCTGTCTGGCAGTGATTCTACTCGTCCAATGAAGGGCCCTCCGGTTTCTGGCGTACCGGAGATAATGGTCCGATAGCCGGAGCATGTACGGGCTGATGCATAACATATTCAAAGCAATTCTGTTAGCCGTTCCCATGATGATCCTTCTGGGTTCCTGCGGCGAAGAGCTGGAGCCGCGGTTCGAAATCGATCTGAATCAGCATACAGCCTTTGTCCGCGAAGGACTTCACGGAGTGGATGAGCCCGGCTCTGCGAATCTGCCGTCTGGAGAGCAGTGGGAAGCCATTGCGCCGGCCCGAAATCCGGGGGGACGCCCCATTCGCATACATTCGCTGAAATTACCGGGCATGCCCGCTCGTAGCTTTCCACAGTGGTCCGATCGCCCTGTCCAGGATTTCACGATCAAAACGTGTTTTGAAGTTTCGGAGTCCCTTCTTCTGCGAATGCATTCGCCCACGCTTCAGATGGCGCATATTGGCGAACAATGGAAGATTTATTTAAACGGGCA
>JAGRNE010000058.1 GCA_020440915.1 Leptospiraceae bacterium
TCATCGATTCGCTGAGCTGTGTCGATCATGACGTTGGGATTTTCTTCCAGAAGTTTTCGGGCCGCCCCGAGATCGTGAGCCAGCTCCCCAAAATGCAAAGCCACGAATTGTACATCTCTCCTTCGGCCAAACAGTCGATCCCTCTCTGCCAGCAATTCACGAAAATCCGGAAAGCCGTCCCCATAGAAGGACCATTCGGGGCGCCGGGCCAGTTCTTCGAAGCGCTCATTCTTTTCATCGATGGGATCAAAGAAGGCTGGCGGATCCGCAGTATGAATCGCCACAATCAGCCCGTATTTCGCACATACGTCCCAGATTGGATCCAGCCGGGTATCGTCCAGGGGAATGATCTCTCCTTTATACTTGCGAAAGATTCCCAGATCTTTCCATAGCTTGATACCTTTAACGGCCCGATCCCGGGCCAGCGCCTCAAGATCAGCCGCCATTTTCTGGAAAGGGTCCCCATCCTCGTTGAGCCTATCGTAGTTGAGCCCCGGAAATATGATCAGCCTTTCGGACGGATACCGGGCGCGTAATTCATCGTACTTTTCCACGGTGGTGGTACGCAACGCCAGGTCGATGAACAATCCGGTGCGCAGCGCAGTCATCTCCTGGAAGAGATCATCTTTGTAAGAAGGAAAGATATGGCCGTGAAACTCCACCAGCGGATAGGCCGGCTTTTGGGGTTTCTGGGGATTCTCGGGAATCAGCTGCGCTCTGGGTTGGAACTCCTGCAAAGCGATGATCTCTTCTGCATCCTCGGGCATGGCTCCAGAATGCCAGCCCAGAGCGTGCGCGATTTGAATTCGGGCGAATACTCGCACGGAATGAAATGACCAGGCGAGAAGCAAGACCCAGGAAAAGACAAAAAGGCCTATCAGCGCTTTTTTGAGGGTCGCTCTTTTCAGGAGGGTCATAGACCTGCTACCCCACGACAACACAGCGCTACCATCTGCTGCTTTGCATCAGAACCCTTTTCTTCGCTTAGAAGGATGTGACAATGGTGGAACAACTGCTCAGCCCTCCTGCACAGCCTGATTGATCTCTGGCTCTGCTTCGAGAATGGCCTGCTTAAAGGCGGCGAATTGATCCGGACGAATGGTCACCCCTTTTGCTGTGGGCCGGTATTCCCCGCTTTCTTTGTCCTGATACCAGATTCTAATGTTGAAAAGCTTCCTTCCTTTGAACTCCGACAATTCCAGACGTAAGATCTCTCCGGATCCCCTTTCCAGATCCCTTTGAAACGACATAATTCCTAAAAACTCCCTATTACCAAGATGATTCGATCCGTAAAACGCGGTATTTCCGTGAAAAATGATTACAGACGCTTCTACTGTCTTGCTTTCGCTTGACCGACGGGGCAATCGAAAAAATCTCGCCTATGGCCCGTAGATGTCAGGTTTCTGGAAAGCAAACTGGTTCTGGAAATAACGTATCCCACTCCCACAGAAAGTCCAGACGAAAGTTCAAGGTGAATCTGGTGACCAAGAAGATATACATAGCCGATGAGAATCGCTATGTAACCCTCCGAATCTCCGCCAGAATGTTGAAAACCTTGAACCGAATTGGCGTTAAATCTCTGATGAAGAAGTACGGACAGGATATCAAGGTTCTTGCTCGCTGATTCCGGAAGAACAGAAGAGATTCATTCGCACTGCCCATCGCCGGCTCGCCAAACTCTTTGGGCCGGTTTCCTGCCCACTGGACTATAACCAGCCCCATGAACTCTGCATTGCCGTGATTCTGAGCGCGCAATGCACCGATGAAATGGTAAACCGGACCACGCCGGCGCTGTTTCAATCATTTCCCCGACTCCAGGACTATGCCACTGCGCCACTGAGCCAGATCGAAAGGCTCATCCATTCCACTGGCTTTTACAGGAATAAAGCGCGTAACATCCAGGGATTTGCCCGAAAAGTCCTCCAGGAGCATGACGGTCAGATTCCCAGGACTCTAGAGGAACTTACCGCACTTCCCGGCGTAGGTCGAAAAACAGCCAATGTAATTCTTCAGGAGCTCTATGACATCCCGTCCGGGGTGGTGGTAGACACACATGTGGCCCGGATTTCGAATCTGTTTCAGCTTACGGAGAGCAACAATCCTGTCATTATCGAAAGGGATTTGCAGGCTGCTCTGCCACAAAAGTACTGGATCGACTGGTCCCTCTACATGATCTTTCTTGGTAGATCCAGTTGCACGGCGCGAAAGCGACACTGCGATGCCTGTGTTCTGGGAGATATCTGTCCTTCGAGTAGCGCCAGTGCCCGGAAAAGCCAGCAAAAGTAAGAAAGCCGCCAGTACGGAAAAAACTTCCGCCATGAGTCCTCTGGATGAGGCCCTGGACTTCAAGGGAGTGGGACCAGCACGCCTGAAGGCTCTGGAAACGGCTGGACTACAGTGCGTGCGGGACCTGCTGTATTTTCTGCCACGACGATACGTGGATCGGACAATACTGAAGGATGCGATGCTGGCAGAAGGAGAAGCCACCATAGTTGTCCGTGTGCAGAATTTCTTTGTAACCCATGGAAGAAAATCACGGTTCATGGTGCAGACTAGAACCGAGAATGGTCAGCCGGTTAACCTGGTTTTTTTTCGCGGCATACCCTACTTTCGTCACGCCTTCAAGAAGGATCAACTCTACGTTGTAAGCGGTAAACTTGAATCCTACGGCGGCATGCAGATAGTGCATCCGGACTTCGAAATCCTGGATGAGGACGATAGCCTTCTGCATGTCGGACGAATTGTGCCCATCTATCCAGGGTCTGACTCACTCAAGAAAACCGGAATGGATAGTCGGGGCTTTCGCCGAATGATACGCGAGGCCCTGGATCGACTGGGAGATATCGAAGAAGCGCCAGTGCAGAAAGCCAGTTCCGAGAAGAGCGAAAGCGACGACGAAGTAGAAACCCGGATCAATGGAGCAGACAGTCCCGAAAAGGAAAGCTCCAGCAATGTCCAGGGAGAAAGGCAGAGCGATCTGGAGACCATTCCCGGGGCCCTTCGCCTTGCGGAGAATCTGCCGCGTCGCTTGCAGGCTCTCGAGCAAATCCACTTTCCCGCCGACCAGGAGAGCCTGGATAAGGCCATCCAGTATATCAAGTTCGAGGAGCTCTATCTGTTCGGAGTTTTGATGGCCCGGAAACGAGCGTTACGCGAATCCTATCCGCGACAGCTCTGGCCGCTACCCTTTGGGAAAAGTCAACTGGTGGATCGATTGTTGGCGCATCTTCCCTTCAAACCCACTGCAGGCCAGATAAGCGCTCTTGACCGAATTATTCGAGAATGCCAGGGAAATGCATCCCGGGCCTACCTGCTGCAAGGCGACGTGGGCTCAGGAAAGACCATCATTGCATTTGCTGCCGCTCTTCATTACATCGAGAACGGTATCCAGGTAGCTCTCATGGCGCCCACGGAAATCCTGGCCCGCCAGCATTATGCAACCCTTAGCTCCTACATTAACGCCGCCAGTATGATAACGGATCTTCGCATGGACCTACTCACCGGCGCCGATCCGAAAAGGACCAGAGATGCCATCCTGGAGAGGGCTGCGGCCGGCGAAGTGGATCTGCTGATTGGCACCCACAGCCTTATCGAAGATCGGGTTCTTCTTGAGAAC
Organism: Leptospiraceae bacterium; assembly: GCA_020440915.1. Classification (GTDB taxonomy): domain Bacteria; phylum Spirochaetota; class Leptospiria; order Leptospirales; family Leptonemataceae; genus UBA3465. The sequence goes on from JAGRNE010000058.1 coordinate 3,617, forward strand.
CTCGGCCTGGTAATCATTGATGAACAGCATCGCTTTGGCGTAGAGCAAAGAGAGAAGTTGCGAGTAAAAGGTAAGAACCCGGATCTGGTGGCCATGACCGCCACGCCCATTCCACGATCCTTATGCCTCACAGCATTTGCAGATCTGGAACTTGTGCTTCTTAAAGAAAAGCCGGCGGAACGACAACCGGTACAGACCATGTGGCTTACGGAGGATCGGCGGCAGGGACTGAACAGAAGCATTCGAAATCATCTAAAACAGGGCGAACAGGGATTCATTGTTTATCCCATGATTCAGGAGTCCGAGAAGCTGGACATTAAGGCCGCCACGGAAGGATTCGAAGAGATCAAGGCTACGTTTCCGGACTTTCACATCGCACTGCTGCATGGGCGATTGGCTACCGATGAAAAGCAATCCTTGATGAAGGAATTTCGGGCCGGCCGAATCCATTTGCTGGTCACGACCACGGTCATCGAGGTGGGAGTGGACGTTCCCAACGCTACAATGATGATTGTTGAACATGCGGAGCGATTTGGCATCTCTCAACTTCATCAGCTCCGCGGCAGGGTAGGCCGGGGAAAGAACAAAGGTTTCTGCGTCTTGATGAGCGATAGCAAGACTGAAGAAAGTCGCACAAGACTGCAGGCCCTGGTAGACTCTGGCGATGGCTTCTACCTATCCGAAGTGGATCTGAAACTACGGGGACCCGGTGAATTGCTGGGTCTAAAGCAACACGGTCTGCCAGACTTCCGGCTCTCCGACCTGGTGGAGGATCAACCTCTGGTTCAGCGCACCTATGAAATGGCCATCCGTTATCCGGAGCTTCCAGGCGAAGGAATTCGACAGATTCGGCGCCAGTTCGAAGACGGCATTATGGTCTTTCCAGGCTAAGCCAGCATTCGATTAAGGTCCTACGTAGCGACCTTGCAGGGTACCTGGGAGTTGATGGCGCGGGTAATGGCCGGACCGAGCAGGGAGAACCCGGAGGTCACTGAGCGTCCCGGCGGTTTGCGCCAAACGCCACACTGGAGCAATTTTGGAGCATCTAATTACTTACCTTTCTATCGCCTTCGGAGGCGCCCTGGGAGCAGTCCTGCGATTTCTTATCGCACAGGGCTCCCTGAAACTCATCCCAGGCCAGACCTTTCCCTACGGAACGCTTGCCGCCAACCTGCTGGGATCGCTAATTCTTGGCTTTCTCTTTGTTCTCGGAAAGGCGCAGTGGCTCACAGGGGCCCACAGGCTTTTCTGGACCACGGGGATGATGGGGGCTCTCACTACTTTTTCCACTTTTGCTGTGGAAGGGATCTTGCTAATGCAAGGCGGCCAATGGAAGCCGGCCGTGTTTTATTGGATTCTAAGCGTTTCAGGTGGCGTACTGCTTGCCTTTCTGGGGTATCAGCTGGGTTCCAGAATCACAGGAACGCATTAATCATCAGGGAGAACTTTTATGCCTTTCAATACCTACGCCATGACAGTGGGGTCCGAGCCGTCACGACCTCAAGGCGGGCATACATTGATTGTTGCCTTGCCGGCTTCCGGATCAGGGAAGGAGGAAGCAAAGGCAGGAACGGATCTGCCTGAATCTCTGAAGACCCTGCTTGGCAGCTCGCTAAAGGAATTCGAAGAAGCGCTGGAGCGACAGGGTTTCTCTGCAGGGTATAGGAAATCTCTTGCCTTTCATAACTGGCCTTTTCCCGAAGCATCGCTGATCCTTGCAGGTCTGGGCAAAAGGAGCGCCTTGAACTCTCTAAGGCTCATGCATGCTATCGAAGCAGCCCTGGCGCACCGGCCTGAAAAATCCGCGAATTTGGCAGTTGACCTGTCCCTTTGCCCGCTACCCTCTGAAAGCGGAATCATTGCCGCAAGCGCCGCCATTAGCAATCATCTGTATCGGTCCAGGGAGTTTAACAAGGAATTGCCGCAACTGGAGGCAGTATACATCACCAGTGTGGAAGTCGCCGCCACGGAACCTCCTTTTCTGGCCGTGGCTCATGCAATGAATCAGGCGACTTCGCGCGCCAAAGATCTTGTCAACATGCCCCCCAACGTCAAGCGCACCGCCACACTGGCGGAGGAAGCCCTCACCCTTCAGAAGAAAGGGCTTCAGGTAGAGATCATTGACGATCCTTCCTGGATAGAAGAAAACATGCCCTGCTTTTTCACGGTGGCGCGAGCATCCCTGGACTTTGATCCCCCGCGGTGGATTCATCTAACACTGGCCAACCCGGGTGCACAAAAGCGAGTGGCTCTGGTAGGAAAAAGCGTAATATTCGATACCGGCGGCATCCAGGTTAAACCGGGCAACTTCATGAACACCATGAAAGCGGACATGACGGGCGGCGCAACGGTACTGGGGATTATCGACGCTATGCAGGAGCTGTCCCTTCCGAATCTTGAGATTCATGCCTTTCTGGCGGCTACACCGAATCTTGTGAGCGAAAGCGCCATGCTACCGGATTCCATTGTGGACACAGCCTGCGGTAAGAGGGTAGAAATTCGTCATACCGACGCCGAAGGCAGACTGACGCTTATCGATGCGGTTACCATGGCGGAAAAGACCAATCCCGATGTTATGATTACACTGGCTACCCTGACGGGTTCTGCCAGTCGCGCCGTGGGCCCGCATATTGCGCTCATGTCCCGGCATCCGGAAGAAAGGGACAGATTGGCGCGGGCCGGCTTTGAGGCAGCGGATATCTGCCAGACTCTGGATTTGTTGGAAGAAGATTTCGAAGACATAGCAAGCAAGCTTGATGGAGCAGATATCAATAACACCGGAAGCGAAAGCTACCGAGGCGCTCAAACCGCCGCGGCCTTCGTCTTGAGCGGAGTTCGAGACGATCTGCCCGTGCTGCATTTGGACATTGCTGGCGGAGACATGAGCAAGGACGATAAAGCAACCGGCATTGCGGCCCGGGCCATCATCAACTATCTTCTGGATTTAAACCGACGCGCAGGAGCCGAATGAAGGACAGGATAAGACTACTCCCTCATAGATCCAGCACGGTTGGCGGTCCCATCCTTCTTGTTGCAGGCCTGGCATTCCTGAGTCTGGGCCTTTTCGAACAGTATCGCAATGAGTCGCTTGCAGCAGAGCTACTTATATCGCTGGGATTCCTGGCTGCCGGTCTGGGCTCTACTATACTCATCTATATGCGACGCGTGGCCCTGAGGACCTTCTTTGAGCGAATCGACGAAAAGGGAAAATGGCGCTTTCGAATAAGGATTGTTGAACCCGGAGGGGAAACCATCATACCATCCGGGGCCATTCAGGCCAAAGAGATTCGCATCTCCCCCAGAACAGGACCAGTATTCTTCGTACGGATTCCAGGGGGCATTTTTCTGGAGATTCATCGTTTCAGTTCCAGACGAAAAGCCAGTCACCGATTCCTGGAGGTGGAGAGACTTCAGAAGGATTGTTTACGGGAATCCAGAGTCGGCGCGCTCAAGCCCCTCCCCGGAAAAGGGATGGCCGGAGCTCTCAGATTGATTCCGGAGAGCCACCTGGCATACTGGCGAGATACAGTGGGTCTGGAAACCGCCCTGCCCCTGGCAGTATTCCTTTCAGGCTTATCCTTTCTACTTCTGCACGGAATGAATTTTTCCCTTACCTGGGAGATTCGATTACTGGTCTTTGCAGCGCTGCTCTTTCTAGGTCTGGCCGGCGGCGCCCTTAACTCCTCGGTCCGCTACCTTCGCCGCTCTGGAAATGAAATTCGCATGGGAAGATTGCTTTTTCGCTACAGTCTGAAAGCGCGCGGCACCGAATTACCGCAGAGCGGAGTTCTGCACCGGTGGAAAGTACATGAGGATACCGGCATGTGGGAACTGTGGCGCGAAGAGTCGCAACCTACTGCGGAATTGCGCCTATCCTCGGAACGAAAGCCCGCCGCTGCTCGGCGGATACGACTGCACAGTAGCCTCGCTGCCTCCCTGGCCATTCAGCAGTGTGTATTCAGTCGATAAATGCGGAATCAAACTCGCTCTTGCCGAAGAACGCTAGATTTCGCCAATCTGGACCAGAACATCGTCTGGATCAAAGGTGTCTTCCTGCTCAAGGCTGGCTCTTTGCATGGATGTCTGCACCAGCTCGATAATATACTGCGATAGAAAACGATCACCCTCAAAGCGATGAATCATATCCTGCAGGTATCGACTGTTGTCGCCCTGGATGGCCCCATCCAAATAAAGCTGGCATAGGGTCTGCACACCCACCGCTTCGCAGGCACTGCTGGCCCTGGACTGCACCAGTTCCTTGGCCGGCCCAATCATAATATGTCCATACAAAGGCAGAATATTTCCCAGGAGATCTACCGGACCAAAGGGAAAATCATCGGGTAAACGGCGGGCGAAATTCAGCAGCAGCATCATGGAGCGGGAGTTGCCCACACGGACAATTGTATGGAAAAGAGTACTTCCCCAGCGGCTCTGATGGCGCCAGAATTCCTCATCCTCACACTCCGAAAGCAGTGTCTCCAGGGCTACCATGGTTTCCGGATTTTTTCTAGCCTCCGCTGCCACTTCCTGAATGACTCCGCCCAGTCGGAAGGATTGACCCGGCTCTTCCAGTTTTGCTTTCAGTTGGTCTGCATTCATTTTTACGCTTGCGATTTGCTGGCTGATGTCGCGTTCTCCCCTATGGGCCAATTCAACTTCTTCGAAATTGAAAAACAATCAGAAAATCGTACCGCCATCATTTACCTGAATGGGCCGGATGCCAGAAATTCCATGGTCTGGGATTTCTGGAAGGAATTACCCGAAGTGGTAGATTACCTGGAAAAGACCGACGTAAAGGCTGCTGTATTTGCATCGCGCAAAAAATCCTTCAGCATTGGTCTCGATTTGAACGAATTCGCCGACAAGTTTAGAGACATAATCCAGGGAGCGACTGCGGATCGACGGATGGAGTTTCTAAAGCTGATTCAGGACATGCAAAGCGGATTTCTTCGAATCATGCAAAGTCGGATCATTTTTGTTGCTGCAGTACATAAGCATTGCATAGGCGGAGCGCTGGATCTTATCAGCGCCTGCGATCTCCGGCTTGCATCTGAGGATGCCATGGTCAGTCTGCGCGAAACAAAGGTAGCCATTGTTGCCGATATGTGCAGCCTGAACCGATTGCCTTCCATCATCGGTCAGGGAAATACGCGAATGCTGGCTTTCACTGGAGCGGATTTTTCGGCCCAGAAATGCCATTCCATGGGGCTCTTTAATGAAATCTGCGCCGATCAGGAAAGCCTCCTGGAACGCGCAACGGAATTAGTCAATGAGATCGCCGGCAACCCGGGCATTGTGCTTCGGGGCGTCAAAGAACAGCTGAACTACATGGAACGCCACACGCCGGAGGAAGGTCTCAACTACGTGGCTGTGTGGAATGCCGCTTTTCTGGACAGCGAAGACTTTCGTGAGCTACAATCCGCCTTCCGAGAACGCAGAAGACCAGTCTACAGGAGCTAAGCGTCCAGACGGCTCAGCGCAGGGCCGCGCGGCTGACTTCAATTCCCTGCGGGACTACTCGGGCCGGGCGCTTCGCCGGGTTCCTGATTCGATCCTGGATTCTCCGCGGTTGGTTTTTCTTCGGAAGTCGGAGGATTCCGCTGAACCTCAATCTCTACCGGGCTTGGTTTATACTGTCCGAGCCCGAACATAATAACGATTAAAGACAACTGAATCAGTTTGAAACTCTGAAGCTTTCGAGCGGTAGATTCATGGGTTGCGGTGTCCAATCCACCTTGCTCCAGACCCGCCAGGCGTTTCTTCAGAGGAATGCTTCCCATGGCGCCCATTATACCGGTAAGGGCTAGAAAAAGCACGATCTTCAGGTAAGCCCAGCCAAAAGCCAATGGCGGCAGAGAGATGCCCACCGCTTCCATGGTCTGGAATCGACGGGCCAGAAGGTACACCCCTGTAAGCAACGTAATGATCGTCATATACTGAATCACTTTCACTGCCAGCGCGTACTGCTTATGCGCCAATCGCGTTGCATCGTTGATCGGCTCCTTCTTTTTTAGACGACTGTCCAGCCAGAGACAGACAAAGCCGTATATCACGATAACGTAAGCCAGGAGGATGTGTATGTGTAGCGCTGCTGTTCGCATTGTAGTTTCCTGAATTCAGTTCATTCGCTCGGGGAAGGGCTGATTGTTTTCGATTTCCTTCTTGAGCATTGTCAGCATTCCAGGGTCGGTTTCCTGGAATCGAAAAAGGTATCTATGTGTTCCCTGCGGAAGCTGCGAGAAGATACCACGACTCATGAAATCGTTACCATCAAACAGGGTCAAGCGCAACTCCCATAGCTGATGGAATCGAGTGTAGCTCATGATGTTCGTATCGGTACTGAAGACGGCTGCCCGATCGGAGATCTTTTCAAGGTAGATGGTGAATTCAATCACTTCCCTTTCTTGCTCCGCCGCCTCCTGCCCCATTTCTCTGGATTCTCCTCCGGCCGCTCCCGGCCTGCCCCGATCCGGCATAGCTGGACTGGCCGGGTCTCCCGTCGCATCCAGCTGCTGAGCTCTTCGAGCCGCGGTCGGTCTTGCCGAACCCGGCGCCTTACTCCCTCCAGGACTGCCGGATGCAGAAGCGCCCTGGTTCATCAGGTCTGCCTCTGGAATAAATGCGCGCAGCTTTCCTTCCAGCTCCATAAAGGCCATCCGGTGCCGATCCTCGGCCTCCTGCACTTCTACGATCTGGCCCAGATAATGCCCGCCCGGAAGCTTCTTATCCAGAGCAAAAGTGACCAGGTATCCGCCAGATTGAGGACGATACATGTAGCCTCGAAGCGCATCTCCCTGTATTCGCGGGGCCGAGTGAGGCAGGACCAGTTCGATCTGGTCCCCAATATCGGTGATCAGAAAGAGATACTTTTTGCCCCCCAATTCTGTGAGGCCTACCTCTCCACGATGGACATCTTTGATTCCGTCCATGGTGCTTCCCAGGCCGTCCACGCCCAGTTTTTGATACAGCCGGACCGAATCCTTATCCGGATGCTGCCTTACAAAAATCAACAGAGGCTTGCGCATACTGGAAAAACCTTGCCGAAAACTCTCCAGGTCCTTGTCGTCGGAGCCGTCCAGAAAAGCCCTGAGCCTCTGAATCTCCTTTCCCGCCACGTGCCGATCGTAAGCATGATGCAAGACGATATCGGTATTCTCTTCCCTCCTTTTCCTGCGGTAGGCTGCAACGCGAAAGAGTACGAAAATGGAAAGGCTGGCAGCAATGAAAATAAACAGTCCCACAAAGGAAAGCGTTCCGGCTTCGGGCCAGATCAGAATGTCCAGGATTGCGACGAAAGCGAGCAGACCGTTCATTTCTTTAGCTCGATTACCAGATCCACATCCTGCTTCTCGGATACGATAGCGCTCATGAAGGGATAATCGATGAGAAAACTCTTTCCCAGAGGTACGATTTCCAGCTCTCTCGTCTCCGTGCCTATGGAGCGTGCCCGAACGGGCTCAACGCCTGAAATGATGATCTGGTACCTGGCAGAGGACAGAATCATCTGCGCAATCTGCTCGCCTGTCTTTTCCATATCCTGAGAATCGGCAGATTCTTCTTCGCCGCTGTCGCCATCGGCTGAGGAGGGCGCCGACGGTTCCGGACTTGCTGGATCCTCGGCGGGCTGTTCCTTCTCATGCTCGAATGTCACTTTCAGAGAATGCGTAGCGGGATCGTAAATGGGAAATGCGGGCAGCTTATCCTCTCCAGGCAGTTCATGGAAGCGGGGCATGTTGTTTCTGTCAGGAACGTGAAAGGAAATGGCCAGACCGCTATCGTACTCGGTGTCGATCTGGATTACCTGCAGCTTTTGTACGGAACCCTTGAGCTCCTTCTGTATTTGCTGTCGCGCCTCTTCCAATTTTTGACCCATATCCTGCTCCTGCGCATTCTGAGCAGAAGCCTCGGTCATGGCCTTGGGAATTGTGAATCGCCAGAGAACGTCCACGCTACCGTCCGGGTTGAACTGTAAATAGTTCAGAATCTGGAAACAACTGGTGGAGCCCAGAGAAAGGGTGATCGCAATGAGGATGGAAAGAAATCTTGCCATATGTACTGCAGAATCTACACTACCGGAATCCGGCTGCAAGCAGAAAGCAAGGGCCGAAACCGGAGCCTGACTTGAACTCCCAGTGGGCAAACATGATTCAAGAGCAGCTTATGCGAAGAGGCATAAGCGATGCAAGGGTCCTGCAAGCCTTTGAAGCTGTGGACCGGGCTCAATTTGTATTGCCAGAGTATCGTTCCATGGCCTATGATGATGGACCTCTGCCCATCGGATTTGATCAGACCATCAGCCAACCCTATATAGTCGGTCTTATGACCGCTTCCATATTGCCTGACAAAGATGCGCCCTCGGTGGCCCTGGAAATCGGGGCCGGATGCGGGTATCAGACAGCCATCCTCTGCCAGATTTTCCGGGCCGTAATTTCCTTTGAGCGGGTGCCTGAGCTGGCAGAAAGGGCCCGGGCCACGCTTCATTCCCTGGGAATTCAGAATTTCGAACTCCATTCCGGGGATGGCTCCAGGGGATTGCCGGGCAAGGAATTTGATGGCATTCTGGGTGCCGCAGCCTTCACCAGTTACCCTGAGTATCTGGAGGAGCAACTGGCCCCGGGCGGGAAAATGGTTTTGCCGGCAGGTAGGGGCTCGCAATTTCTATACATGGTGGAACGAAGAGAGCGCATCCTTCGCAAGAGGCTCATCGCTGTGCGTTTCGTTCCCATGATACAGGACTGATCCGCGGCGGTTGCGTGGTGGATGGACGAATGGTCCTTACTCATTGAGGTCGGTGGAGATGATTCAGGTATGATCCAGGTGGAAGTAGCAAAAGCTGTCCTACCGTACGCAGAGTACCAGGCTATGCAGGAAAAGCTGCGCGATGAGCGCAAGGAGTTGCTATTGTTCTGCGAGCATCCTCCTACCATCACAGGCGGGGTACAATGGAAGCCGCAAAATCTGCTACGCGGCGAAGAGCAGTTGCGAGAACAGGGCATTCCTCTGGTTCCCATTCGAAGAGGAGGGGATCTGACGGCTCATGAACCCGGCCAACTGGTCATCTACCCGCATGTTGACCTCAAACAGCGCAATATTTCGCTTTCCGATTTCTTTCGAACACTGCTCGAAATATCCTCTGATTCCATTCTGCAAGTAGCGGGCCTCTCCGTGGAAACGAAAAAGGATTATCCCGGACTCTATGTGAACAATCGGAAAATCTGCGCCATTGGAGTGGAGGCTCGCTCCTTTTTCACCTCTTCAGGTGTGGCCATTAATGTGAACAATGACCTCAGTACGTTTGCGAACATTGTGGCATGCGGCCTGAGCCAGTTTGAAGCAGACAGCCTCCAGCAGATCCTGGGCCAGCCTCTGGAAATGGATGGGCTCATTGCCGCCTGGAGCGGTGGTTTTCAGGCATTCCTGGAAGGCAGGTCCCGCTCCGAGTTGCCCTCCGGCGCGGACAATCGTTGAATGCTCTGTCCGCTTTGAATGCTGGCAAGATCCGGATTTCCGCAAAGATTCATGGTACTATTCAATTCCCTGGAGTAGCTCTGGATCATGAATCGGAGCGCCGGCTCCCCGCCACCGGCCAGAGCGATCACAGATGGCCTTCCTACCAGCACCGCTCTCGCTCCTAGAGATAGATATTTGTAGACGTCTGCCCCCGAGCGCACTCCACCATCGGCCATGAGCCCGGCCGGACTGCCGCCGCCAGACAGCCACGCCTGGCCCACTTCCTCGAGTACCCGGGCTGCCCCCGGCGCTTCATCCAGAACACGTCCACCATGGTTCGAAACAACGATAGCGTCCACACCTGCGCGAGCCGCCGACTCTGCATCGCGCGGATTGAGAATTCCCTTGAGCACAAAGGGAGCCTTCACTTTTTCCCGCAGTTCTGCGATGGCCTCAGCTGTGCGTGCCAGCCCGCGCTGTCCACGCAGCTGCATTGTACGAAAAGCAACTGCATCAATATCCATTCCGACGGCTACGATTCCTCGATCCACCGCTGCCTGCATTCGGCGCTGAATCTCCCTGGTGTCTTCCCGGGGTTTGCAGATCAAGACAGAGAATCCTTCCACTTCCTCAATGGCCTGCAAGATAGTGTGAAACTTTCCCAGGGATGCCCCATCGCCCAGAAATGCAATGCTGCCGGAGTCTCGATAAGCCCGGGCCATACCCACCGCCAATTCAAGCTCACCTATGGAATCCTTGAGGTTCGTTCCTGCTCCGGTCATTGGTGCTCCCAGCACCGGATGTTCCAGGTGTTTTCCAAAGAGCTCCAGGCCGGTGTCTACGCGGACAGCGGACCGTACAAAACTGGGCACAATTCGAATCTCATCCAGCGCCCGGGTATTGTCCCGGAAGCTCTTTTGCGAACCTACGCCGCCCATGCCCGGAACTCCGCTGGCGCAGTTCTTTCCATCGCACTTCTTGCAAACCCAGCACACAGAATCACCCATGCGAGCTCGGGCTTTTTCTTCTACGTCTTCCCAGCGAATTCCCGCCGTCTCGTCGACTTCCAATTCAAAGTGCTCCAGGGCTTTTCGCACAGAGTCCTCGGCTTCTTCGAGCGAATCTCCGCTGGCAATGACGTGTCCTACTTTGTCGATGTTGCTGGTCAGCTCCCCCATTATCTGTCCCGGGCTGCGAGTGAAAAAGACCTCCTCTATTCCTGGAACAGCCTTCATGGCCTCCTGTCCGGAGATAGACAGGATTCGCCCGGGGGGAGAAAAGAGCCCTCTTTCGATTACGATCCTGCTTCTGGACGGAGAAAGGTTGTCTGGTCGTTCGCCGAGTGCGATTTGAATGGCGGCTCGATAAAGGTTCACTCCGCTATGTAGCGGGTAGGTGTGCGAAGACATCCATCCGCCAGAGAGGCGTGCCGCCAATTCGCCGATCTTGACTCCGTCTGGCGTAACCTTGATGTCTCCCTTGCCGGCCCCTGTATGAATTCCCAGAGCTTGCATGCCTTCCTTCATTACCTGCCGCACTTCTTCCAACGCCTCGGTGGGCATGGAGGAAGGCATATTGTGTCCTCGCTCAATGAAGAAAGGCTCCTTTTCGATGATTCGATCCGCTACGCCGGTAATCCAGAATTCACCGTCAAAGGTCAGTGCATCCACAGAAAGCTCCGGGCCTTCCATAAATTCTTCCAGGATCATCTCTCCGGTGGTAGTGTACTTTTTGGCATGTTTGTAGGCCGCCGCCAATTCGCTGCGGTGGCGAATCTTGATTACTCCACGGGCACCCATGTTCTCCGCTGGCTTTAGCACCGCCGGACAGCCAATTTCGTCCAGTCCTTCCCTGGCATCTTTCAAATTCCACACTGGTACAAATGCAGGAATAGGCACGCCGGCTTTCTTAAGCCGTTTTCGCATGAGCACTTTGTTTGAGGCAGCTTCTGCATCGCTATAGCGGATACCGGGCAATTCCAGGGCTGCTGCGATGGCAGAAACAGCCCGGCTAGCATCTGTACCAGCAGTGATTACCCCATGCAGAGGCATTTCCCGTACAAGACGTTTGGCTTCCCGAACACAGCCATCAATGTCTCGAGTACTCATTTGAACGAAGTGCGCCGATAATGCCCGCCCGGGAGCGTCTGCATCCATGTCAAATACCACCGGATTGAGCTCCATGGAAAGTGCGGTGCGTATTAGTGGCACCTGCAAAGGCCCGCCTCCGACTACGATTAAGCTGCGTTTCATGATGTTTTCATTTTCGGTCATGGCGAAGGAATCGGAAGCGATTGGCTCATTATAGAATGTAATGCGGAGTTTTTGTCAATCCATGTTATGTCACAGTGAGAACGGGTGTTGCCGAATGGTGTTGGGATTACATGCTTGTTCTGTAGGCCTGGTTTGCCAGCCTGGAGTCGGATACCGGGCCGCGCATTGCAGCCGTTGCGCCAGGCAAGGTATTGATAAGAGCGGCCGACACAGAATTGGCGAAGCGAGGAAACATGGGTCCGATTCCAGACAAATATGATGTA
>JAGRNE010000059.1 GCA_020440915.1 Leptospiraceae bacterium
TCTCCATGCTACCAGCGCAACGCCCGAGGAAACGCCCTGGGCCAAAATCCTGGATCAATACGATCGTCTGCTGGAGATTCATCCCAGCCCTGTGGTTCACCTGAATCGCACAGTGGCTTTGAAGATGGCTATGGATGCTGCAACGGCTCTTTCTGCGCTGGACGATGCCGGCCTGGCAAGCGCTCTCTCGGACTATCGCTATTATCACTCTACCCGGGGCGAATTTCTTCTGGAGCTTGGTAGAGCCCAGGAGGCGGAAAAGGCCTTCTGTCGGGCCCTGGGTCTCAGCGAAAATGAACAGGAAAGAAAACACCTCCGGAGCCGGCTGCAAGCGGCGGCCGGTCAGGCAGGACCGTAGCGGCCTTCTGTTATCTGGCGGAGCAGCAACGGCAGAAATGTTCGCGGCAAATCAATCTTCCCTGGCCAGGATTTTAGGGACGGCTGACAGGTGCGCGGCTCCGTGCAGACGGCCACTTAGAGTCGGGAAAGCATTCGCCCTTATGGGACGTATACGCCGATGCCGTTCATGATTTCGCCGGTGCCGGTATTGCTGGTTTCCCAGGTAAGCCCTCCATCTACCGTGCGAACAGCAACGCCGCCGTCGCCGACAGCGATGCAGACCTTACGGCTACATGCAATGGAGGACAGGTTGGTTCCCGCTCCGGTATCAAGAGCGGTCCAGGATATGCCACCATCATCGGTATAGGCGCCCACACCTCCGCTACCAATGGCAATCCAGCGACCATAGCCATTGTACGCAATGTCGCGAAAGGTTGTTCCGCTGCCCGATGTGGTAGCCGTCCATGTCGCTCCATTGTCTGTAGAATAGGCCACTGCATCTGTTACACCCACGGCCACCCATTTGCCCGCTCCATCGGTGGCAGCCTCATACATCGAAACGCCGGTGGTTATGGTACAAGGAGTCCAGTTGGCTCCTCCGTCGTCGGTATAGGCGCAAAGGGCAACTCCGGTTCCTCCTATGACCACCATGCGACTGTTCCCGTCGAAGGTAATGCCTCGCAGGCTACCTCCGGTTCCAGCATTGATTTGTGTCCAGGTGTTGCCTGCATCCGTGGAATAGGCAACTCTTTCCGCTGCGCCTGAGCTTCCTACTGCAATCCAGCGACCGTCCTTGTTTGCTGCAACGTTCTGCATGGAGGCGGATATGGGAGCTGAGCTAAGTGTCCAGGTGCTTCCCTGATCTGTTCCGATCATGATTTCGGAATTGAGGGCGGTTGTTACCCAGAGTCCGCTGGCGTCCGCGGCAACACCCTGGTAGTTTTCTGTACCCGGCGTGGATGCTACGGTCCAGTTCAGACCTTCGATGGAATACGCCACCGATCCATTATTTCCCACAGCTACGAATTGGCCGGGACCGCGGTCGATGGAACCCAGCAGGACGACGGTCGCGTCCGTGTCGCACAGTCCATCTTCCGTGCGACACTCTGGCGGGGGGAGGCATCCAGAGCCCAGAAACGCAAGGACGAGCATTAGACTGGCGAAGAGCGAATTTTCCTCTAATCGTCGGCTGACCTGGCGGACCATACTGAAAGGTAACGCCGCCCTGAGTCGCGTCAACGACTTTCGACTAAAAGAGGTGCAGAGTCTCTACCAGCAATTGGAAAATTCGGACATACAGGATGGGTGGGCCTCAGACGCTCATTCCCCTTTCGCAGCTTCATTCCCTGTATCTTAGGGCGATCGCCAGCTGACGTTGGCCTTCGGAGGGGGCCGGGTGAATTCATTGCGAAGGAGATTATGGCTTTGACAGATGCCTTTCCGACATTAGATTTACTGTATGCAAACCCCGGTAATGCGACTCTACGCGGCTCTGTCCAGGCTTCCTCTATTTAAAAGCTATCGATCCAAGATTATGCTAGTTGCATTTCTGGGTACGCATGTTCCGCTTCTGACGCTGCTCTTCTGGTTTCTTCTGAGTCAGAACGTCGCCTCCAGTGAGATGATTCGCGTACTCCTCATAGCTCTGGTGGCCACACTGGTGGGTACGCTGGCAACCCTGATGGTATTGAATGCGCTCTTGCGACCCATACTGGTGAGCTCCCGGGCCCTTCGTGGATTCCTCAAAGATAGGAGCAAAGTGGCCCTGCCCACTCATTTTACCGACGAGGCAGGTACTCTGATGGCCGATACGACCGTGACGTTGAATCGGTTGCGAGAATCCATGGAGCAGATGGAGAACTTCGATCCTCAAACTGGCTTGCCGAACCGCTCACTCTTTGTATCGCGTCTACAGCGAACAATGGATGAAGCATCTGAGAGCGATACCTTCGCTCTGGTCCTTGTTGAACTGAGTCGACTGGCCGAGTGGAACGTTACTTACGGCAACCGAGCTGTGGCCGAAGCTTTGAAATATGCAGGCTCCTCGCTGGAAAAGAGAATGTCGGATCGTGGCCTGGTGGCTCGGATGAACGAATCCACATTTGCGCTTCAGATTCCGGACTTTGGTTCAAGACGGGAAGATGCCCTGATGGCTGAGGACCCGGGCCAGATGTTTTCCGAGCCCTTTCGTATCCCGGGGGGGAGCGAGTCTCTACATATTGAAAGCAGAACTGCCGTGGCCTTGTTTCCCGGGGATGGAAGAAGCGCCGAGGAGTTGATGACGAATGCCAGCGCCGCGCTGCACGATACTCGCAACAGCGCGCAGTCCGGAGCGAGATTCTACTCCAGGGAAATGCAGCACAGAATTGAGAAACGAATATCTCTGGAGCAAAGCATGCGAAAGGCGCTGCGGGACGGGGAGTTCAGAGTGTACCTGCAACCCAGGCTAGATTTGAAGCGAAATGAAGTTCTTTCCGCGGAAGCTTTGATTCGCTGGGTTCGACCGGATGGATTGGTGTCCCCGGCGGATTTCATTCCGGTGGCCGAGTCCAATGGATTTATTCACGATCTCGGCAGATGGATCCTGAAAGATTCCTTTCGCATCTTGAAAAGCTGGATTCGTGTTGCCCCGGCAAGTCAAAAGGATGAAGTGAAGATCTCAGTAAACTTTTCGCCCCACCAATTCTGGGGTAAAATGGACTGGGTTCTGGAGGAGCTGGGCAACGCAGATCTACCTGGATTTCGCCTTGAAGTAGAGGTGACGGAATCCGTATTTCTAAGTCCTTCAGATTCGCTCAACGAGAATATGAGTATGTTTCAGAAGGCGGGCCTGTCCATCGCACTGGATGATTTTGGAACTGGCTATTCCTCTCTGAGCTATCTCCGTGATTTTCCGGTGGATCGCATCAAGATCGATCGTTCCTTCATCCATGCCTTGCCGGAGGATGGGTCCGGCAGCGCCATTGTGGGCTCCGTTATTGACCTCGCGGGCGCTCTCAATATTGCCACCACCGCGGAAGGTGTGGAAACCGCCGAACAGTTGTCCTTTTTACGGCAGCATGCCTGCGATGAGATTCAAGGATTCTTTTTTGCCAGGCCGATGCCAGAAGCGGACTTTTTAGAGTTCGTCCAGGTGGCCGGGTAGGTACAGAAGGCCTCAATGAGTCAAGAACCGGAAGATTGTCCGGATACCGAATTGTTGTGCGCAGCGAGTGTTAGAGGGCATCTTTTTGCTTGTAACGATGCGAGCCTCGGAAGAGAAACGCATAGTGAAAACTCTTCGCATCACAGGTATTACTCTTCTGGGCTTCATTGTGCTAATCTGGGTCGTAGCGCAAATTGCACTTCTGGGTAGCAGCGGCGGTCTGATAGATTTCTTTCAGGGTCAGATGTCGCCCGAAGTTGAAATCATGAGCGGCCGGGCTACAGCCACAGAACCGCCGGTTCAGGTTCAGGCCTCGGTGGACACAAACACCATTGTTCATGAGACTTCTGCCGAGTATCTTTCCTTTGCTCTGGATACGTCTCAAATTGTTGGCGGCAAATGGTGGGACCCTGAAGCAGACGATGTTGAAATCGGCTCCGGGGATGTTCATGCCCCTATTTTTGAATTTCGACCGAAGTTTGAGAACCTTGTAAAGGCTCTGACCCCGGCGGTGCTGCGAATTGGGGGTTCAGAAGCGGACAAAGTTTATTACGATATGAGGGCAGAGCCAGGGGAGCGACCTGAGCCGCCGCAGGGATACGAATCCGTGCTCACGCCCGAGATGTTCGACAACGTGGTCGAATTTGCGGACCGCGTTCCGGGACTACGACTTCAATTCACTCTGAATGCGGGCCCTTCGGCCAGGGATAAAGATGGAGCTTGGGATTCAGAGAATGCGATCACTCTTCTGGACTATGCGAAAAGAAACAATCGCAATGTGGATATCTGGGAACTGGGAAATGAGCTGAATCTGTACTGGTTCATGTACGGCCTCAGCAAAGTTGTGTCTACAGAGCAGTATGCGAAAGACGTCCACGAGGCTCGTGCAGCTGTGAAAGAGAGGTTCCCGCAAACCCCGTTTAGCGGGCAGGGCAGCGCTTTCTGGCCTGTTTTTGGCGAGCCTTTGCAGGTGATGTACGGTTTCCAGGAAGACTACCTGGTTCGATCGGGCAAAGACACCGACATTGTATCCTGGCATTACTATCCGCAACAATCCCGACGAGGGCCTATCCATTCGCGGAAGGCGGCACCCGGCCGGCTATTAAATCCGGACAACCTGGATGAGGTGGCTCACTGGGGTCGTGAAGTTATGGAATGGAGAGATGAATTTGCCCCCGGTAAGCCTATTTGGCTGGGCGAAACTGGAAATGCTCAGTTCGGAGGCGAGCCCGGAGTTTCTGACGCATACATCGGCGGTTTGTGGTGGCTGGATCAGTTAGGTCTTCTTGCTACCTTGAAGCACGACGTTATTGTTCGCCAGACAATCACCGGGATGAATTACGGCATGCTGGAAGCCAAGACCCTGGACCCTCTTCCTGACTATTGGAACTCTTTGCTCTGGAAACGACTGATGGGACAAAGAGTGCTGTCTGTTAGCAAAGCAAACCAGACGGAATCCGAAGGGGCGAGCGACGAAACTGAGGAATCCAGGAAAGTCCGTCTGTATGCGCATTGCAGTAAGGATGGCGGGGGTGGCATTACGATGCTTGCTATCAACCTCAATCATGACCGGAAAGCTATCGTTCAGATTCCGCAGTTCTCCGATCAAATGCAACAGTTCTATGCTGTGACCACCCGGGACGTTCTGGGGCAGTCCCTGACCATAAATGGAAAGGAACCGAAGGTGGGAAATGAAGGCATACCAGACAGGATCCTGCCTGTAGAAACGAAGCCGGAGAAGGCCGGGATGGAGCTGGAACCCCTGGGTTACGGATTTCTGGTGCTGCCTGAGGCTGGAGCGAAAGCCTGTCCTTAGCCGCAAAAAAACAGCGCCCTAAAACCTATGACGAAGAGGGCAGGGGTTGTAACCTTTTGCCAATCTACTCGGCCCGGACCGATCCGATTCACAGTGAACCATCGCTCAATCTACGCTTCTCTATGCGCCAGGACCGATTCGTACTCCCTTCGTAACCGGCTACGTAGACAAAGCTTGCATCGGCGCAGGCAGCATTGGCGCCGTCATTCTCTGAGGTGGGATCGCTTTGAATGACTCCGTTGGTACCAAAAGAAGAGACAAGGGAACCATCGGATGTTTCACGCAGCGAAATCCTCCATTGTAAATCGCTACCGTTCGCGCTATCATATCCAATGAACAGCAATCTGTTAGAAACCAGTAGCATCGCATTTAATCTATCCTGGCCGGCGCTGGGATCATAAACGAATTCCCCGTCCGGAGGAGCGAAGGCGACTATGGGCGCACCTGTGATGCGATCGTACTTATTGACCTGAAGATGCTGATCCGGATCTGAGCCGCTCAAGTAAACGGCGGAGTCATCGTACAGGACTATACTGGCTTCTTCGGCGCCGCTTCCTGCATTGTCGGTAACGGTTCCCGAAGCGAAGGCACTCTCAGCGGAGCCGTCCGAAAGGAACCGTTTATCGAGTCTCCAGTTCAGATCGCCGCCGGGCTGGTTGGCGCCGGAAGCGTAGATGTACGTATCATCCACGGTCATGGCAAAGATCCTGGACTGAGTCCCGTTGCCCGCCCCCGTGGTGAAGATACCCGTTCCATTGAATCCGGTGTCCAGGGCGCCGGTGATCAGGTTTCTTTTTTCGATTCTCCACTCCTGAGCTGTTCCGGTAACCGAGCTGGATCCTGCCAGGTAGATGCCGCCAGCGGCCAGCTCTATGGCATGCAAGTAGTCCGGAAATCCGGCCGAAGGATCATGGGACAGCACTCCGTTGCTGGCAAAAGAGGGGTCCAGCTCCCCCGTTGAGGCCAACCTTTTCTCCAGCCGCCATGCGTTGGAACCTGATTGAAAGTCCCAACCTGCGATGTAGATATAGATTCCATCATAATCCAGGTCGCGAAGCTGATCGCCGCCTGCTGCGGTATCCACATTGATCACGCCTCCATTGCCGAAACTCTCATCGAGTTCTCCGGTAAGCCGACTTCGCTTCTCCAGTCGCCATTGCTGGGTGCTGGTCAGATCATCGTAGCCTCCAATGTATATGGCGTCAGCGGTGCAGTATATACTGGTGGGCTCCCCTCCAACGTTAAGGCTCTGGACCACAAATGGTTCATCCGGGGCAATAAGCGCCAGAGCCAGAAGCAGATTATCCTTATTTGTTGAGTCTTCGAGCAGATCCTGAACCATAGGGTGATACAGGCAGTTGGACAGCGGAAATAGGAAGGTCAGGCAAAAAGGTAGGATGCATCGAGTTGCGGCACGAATCCATAGCATAAAGAAGGGCTGCCCGGACTTCCCACTGATTTTTCTTTCTCTGCCTTGCGAGCAGACAGTTGCCGTTGTGGCGATTTCCTTCACCATCCCTGTTCCCTCTGCCAGCACTTCCTGCACCCCAAGTTCCAGCGTTTCTGGAGACAGTTTTTTTTCCTCATCTCCTATGGTCTTTCCTTCCGGATTCAGTTCCGGATTTGAATTCCGGCTCACTTTGCTCGACCCTATGATTCATACCGCTGGATCGTTACAAGGAAGTATTTGCCATCATGTTTTCCTGTCGGAACTGCCCCGGAGTCAGATTGGTACGTTTTCTAAACTCTGCATTGAATGTAGATTTGCTGTTGAAACCGGCGGCCAGCGCAATAGAGAGAATGGAGCGGTCCGGTTCGGCGATCAGCATTTCTCTGGCACATTGAATTCTGAGTCCATTTATATATCCGTAGAAGTTTGTATTGTGGACTGTGCGGATTAATTCGCTCAACTGATGTCTTCGGAGTCCCATGTATCCCGCCAGGGTTTCAAGACTCAAATCTTCGTCGCAGAATAGTCTTTCTTCATGCATAAGGCTATCCAGGCGTAAAGAAAGCTCAGTGATATTGAACTGCGCCAGGCGCGAGGTGGGCGCCGCAGGCTTTTGAGAAGGCAGGTTCCGGGCCGGTGGATCTGCCGGGCCAGATGCTTCCGGCCGGGATTTCGCTACATGGATCAGGCTGCCGGCCATCCGGGACTGAGCTCCTTGCTGCAAATCCCTGAGCAGATGGATCCGCATGCCCACAGATATCAGAAACATACTGAATTCGAAGAGATATCCGGCATAGAGCGGATTGCGCGTGTAATCGCTGCCTGGAATCCATCCCATTCCTGCATAGAAGAAGAACGGGATGCAAAAGAGAAAGCCAGAAAAGCCAATCAGCGAAAACAGGGCCGGGCGAAAACCAATACGAATGACGAAGATGCCCGAATACAACGCCAGAGGAATGAACAGTGCTGGTAGGATGTAGACCGCGATGTCAACTATGCGAAAGTCCGCAAACGGCAGAGCGCTGTAGATCGCAGCCAGAATGTATCCGCGTCCGATCCAGGTCATAATCTGATTGATTCTCGGAGCATGAACCGGAAGAATAAGAAGAGCCCGCCAGAGCGAAATGACAGACCAGCCCGCCAGTGCTCCCGAGGTGGACAGAAAGGAAATGGCAAACCCACCGTTGTTGGGAAACAGGTACTGACGGGCATACCCTTCCCAGCTGAAGAGATAAGCCACAAGTGTTACAATATAAATGCAATAGAGCCAGCCAATGGACTCTCTTAGCGAAATCGCAATGAAAAGGCTGAGTACAAAGGCGGCCACGGCACCTGTTAGAAAGGGCGGAAACAGATACCCGGCCAGCGGCTCCCTTCCTGCAGGGTTTTCAAAATCCTCGAGCTTCAAAGAAAGAAGCTTACCAGACCGCGCTTCCATGCGAAGCAGGAAATGGTTTTCGCCGGGCTGTAGCTCCACGACAAACGCTGGCAATCGATAATCAAAGTGCTTCCGACTCCAGGGCTGTAGAAGACCCTGATCCTCCTGATACAGTTCGCCGTCCCGGATCGCATATAGACGCAGTACATCCGAGAAAGCGAACTCATTGAGTAGAATTTTGTGCTGGATTTCCGGCGTAGTGTTCAGGAGGGAGAACCGAATCCACAGAGTTTCTGTGCTGCCTGGAAACCTCCACTGGCTGCCTGCCCGTCCCTGCCAGTTCTGGGACTGCTGCATTTCCTGGAATTCATCTTTGTTCAGGATCTCCCTGGAAGCCGGAGCGAACTTGAACTCCGCGCAGTTTAGAACAGGCAATGAAGCCTGGTCCTGAATCTGGCAAGCGCCAGGGGCTTTCGTGGCCTGGCTGCAATGTAGTAAGGCGAACAGAGCCAGAATTGCTCCAGGGATGGTCTTTATATGGCTGCTCATGCTTGATCCGGCCCGTAAGTGCTAAGCCCATCCTGTTCGGGGGGCAATCCTTTTTTGGACGGTTTCCGAATGGGGAGGTTCCTTACCTTCCGATGCCGCAGTCCGACTGGGCCCATCCGGACGACTCGATCCGAGATCGGGCATATACTTCTGTCATGCTTCACCGGCTGCGGGTCGGAGGGAGCGGGGATCCCTTTCAGGAAACCCGAAAAAAGGGGATCAGCAAAGCAAAGAAATCTAACCCTGATAGAGGTAATAAAATGAAACGTTTTGGAGCAGCTCTACTTGTGGTCTTGATGGCCAGCCCGGGAGCGCTTTTCTCGTTGGAAGAGAAGCATTCCTGGTTGAGTATTCGATTCAGCCAGGCATCCTGGGAGCCGGCAGTATTCAATGAGATCGACAAATTGCGGCAAACCAATCTGCAAGATTCCGCCATTTTTAGCGGCGGTTTGTTGGCTACTCCGGCAGATTATTTTAGCTATGGCAATGCCCGGCAATCCATGCCATTGGCAGAGATTACTCTGAGCATTGGTGGCGAGACTAATCGAGGTAACATTTCCCTGGGTTACGGATCCACGTCGCCCTCTGGATTGAGCGGCTCCGGTTTTTCTTACGTGAATTCGCAGACCTTCAACATCTTGCTGCAGAGCAATACCAATCAATTCGATATTTATCAAAGCGGCGAATTCAAGCATTATCGGTTAAGCTATGATCACGAATACTATCCGTTTCGCGATGATGCCGGTTTTTTGAACGGACTGGGAATTCAGGCCGGACTGCAGCTAATGCGCGACGAATTTAACGGAGGCCTGTTTCGAACCGGCGAAGCACAGCTGGATTCCGGAACTTCCGGATCATTCACAAGTTCCAGTATCAGCGCGGTCAATTCCTTCGGAAGCACGGAGCATAGCCTAACCACCGGCGCGCTTACGCTGGGATTGATCTATCGGTTCAAGCTGAATGATCGCATAGACATGGAAGCGGGGGCTGCCTTTGGGGCTGGCAAAGGGCAGAGCAATGCCATTCTGAAGAGCTTCAGCACACTTACCCTGGGCACCGCTTCTTTTCCTTTTGAAAGCGCATCCGAGTATACTACCGATGGCGACTTGCGCAGCAGCAAACTGCACTTTGGAGCGGCCTACCGCTTCACGGAATTGTTTGCCATAAATGCGTACTATTCCGTAACGAATCGCTACTACACCCCTACAAGCGGCACCATAAAATCCGGCGGTTTGATTTCTATTGAGAATCCGTCCAACGGTCCCTTCTATACACAGAAGGACAAAATGAGCCATGTAGGTATCGAATTTCAGGCACGATTCAACTAGATTTTGTTTTCGCAGCGAGGCCCTTCGCCGTTCAGCTGCGCAGGCGCCTGGCATAATGCTTCGCCAGATGTCCCGGTGGCGCTATGCTTCGCAGCACAGGAGGCGGGACCCCGACACTTCTCCCCTCTGGAGTTCCGGTTACATGGATCTGCCGTAATCTTCAGAAGCACTCCGGGAGGCCCGTCCTCCCATTTTTTTTCCCGGGTATCCAGCGGATGGGAAGGAGGGTGCCTGCATCGGGTCCGGAGTCCCTTCTCCTTAAGGCCTTCCGATATCCAGGTTCCATTTTCAGGCCCTCCGGTTTCCCGTGTCGTTATCCTCCGGCCATCTTTGAAAACAATGCGCCAAAGTCGCCGAAGAAGGTAAGGGAAATGAATCCAACGAAAAGCAAGAGTCCGAATCCAAAAGCCAGCCAGACAAAGATTCCAGGCAGGCCCGGTTCCAGGACGGATTTGTCCGGGTTTTCTGGATCAAAATAAACGACTACGGCCTGGCCGGGCTCATGGCTTTTTGCGGCTGTTACCGGATCGCCGCTGATGCTAAAAAAATTCAGGCGACTGGAAGAGTATTGTTCTCCGTTCACGCTGTACTCATAGAAGAAATGGGCGATTGTCTTTTCGCTTGTAGTGCCGCCGGTATTGCGTACCTGCTCCAGCCTTGCCTCGATAATAGTGCCTTCCGTTGAAGGCCAGTTCTTGCTTGCGAGGCCGTCATTTATAGTGAAGACAGACCTATATAAGAAGAAAGCGGAACCAAGCAAAAGGATGGCTCCGCCCTGGGCGAAGTTCTTTCCTATTGTTTTAAGCTTAACCACGCCCTCGAAAGGATCGTATTCTGTAACGTTGTCAAGTGGAAGTCTGATTTGCCAGAATGCCTCCGGCTTCCTCCACATCCGAGTGCTCATGAAAGTAGACTAAATGTGTGTTCCTGTAACGTTCAGGGCCGGATCAGCCGCGAAAGTCCAGATTCCGATCTTCCACCGGTCCCTTTCGCAGCAGTTTCACATCTTCCGAATAGTCCCAGGACATGAGCCACGGGAACCGGGTTCCTCGGCGCGGCAATTGATCCATGGAGCGTTGCACGTAGCCGGCTTCGAAATCCAGCAGAGGCCGGGTTTCCATTTCCGGATCGGCTACCGGAGTGCAGACATGGAAATTGTGTTCCTCCATATGCTTAAGCAATCGACAGAAATGCTCACAAAGCAGCCCTACTTTCAGAGTCCAGGATGAAGTGGTGTAGCCCACTGCAAAAGCCAGGTTGGGAATACCGCTGAGCATCATTCCCTTGAAGGCAACGTGATCCGGCAAATGTACCCTATTTCCATCCACGGAAATCTTGATTCCCCCAAAAGGCAGAAGATTGAGTCCGGTAGCGGTAATGATGATATCCGCTTCCAGCTCCTTGCCGGATTCGAGCATCACTCCTTTTGCTGTGAAAGTCTTGATGCTATCGGTGACCACAGATCCTTTTCCGTCTCGAATCACTTTGAAGAGGTCAGCATCCGGAACGGCGCACAGTCTCTGGTCCCAGGGATTGTACGGAGGGTTGAAATGCTCGTCCACCGGGAAGTCCGGAGGCAGATGCTTTGCATTTTCCTTGCGAATGAGCTTTCGGGCCCGCTCTGGAAATCTCTGGCAGAACAGATAGAACCATCGCTGCCGGAGAATGTTTTTCTTTCGAGTGACCTTGAATGCCAGCTTTTTACCCAGCACAGGCTTAAGGATGCGCGACAGCATTTCGCTTTCGGGCAGGGGCATTACATAGGTAGGCGTTCTCTGAAGCATGGTTACATGGGCGGCGGCACGGCTCATGGCCGGAAGCAGCGTTACTGCCGTGGCCCCGCTGCCAATGATAATTACTCTCTTGTCTTCGTAATTGAGGTCCTCCGGCCAATTCTGGGGATGAATGATGGAACCTTTGAAGCGACTTCTGCCTTTGAAGTCCGGGGTATATCCTTCGTCGTAGCGATAATAACCGGTTCCCGAAAAAATCCAACGCGCCTTGAAAAGCGCAGGTTTGGTCTGTCCTTTCCTTCGCGCTTTCACATTCCAGAGCTTTTCCCTGGAGTCCCAGTCTGTAGAGATTACGCGATGATTGTAAATGATTTGCCGGTCGATGCCATATTCCCTTGCCGTGTCGCGAATGTAGGACTTGATCGAAGCGCCGTCTGCAATGCCTTTGCTGCTTTCCCAGGGACGGAAGTCATAGCCAAAGGTGAAGAGGTCAGAGTCGCTACGAATCCCCGGATACTTGAACAGATCCCATGTGCCGCCCAGGTCTTCGCGTCCCTCTAGAATGATAAATGACTTATTCGGTAGCTTATCCTGCAAATGGTAGGCGGCGCCGATTCCAGAAATGCCGGCGCCAATGATTAGCACGTCCACTGTCGCTTCTACAACTTCTTTTCTGGTTTTCCCGTTTGACCGCCCGGGCCCTTCGTTCCGATTCGCGGGCGATGCGGATCGGCGGGATCCCCCATGAAAGGTGGTTCCCCCGGATTTTGCCCCGCCAGCCACCGTCTTTTCTGAGGTAGACTTTCCTCTGGTGGGCGTCTTTTCGAACTTCTTGTTTGCGCTGGTCTTTTTCTTTCTGGCTGTTTTCATAACTGTCCGTACTCTTTCTGTTGGCGAAATCCGCAGTCTGTGCCTTTGCCATTGTGCGTCGGATATACGGACTATTCAACAGGAATTCCGCGGTTACCTGTCCGGAATGGATCTTTCGCGCCTCCTGAAATCTCTCGGAGCGGCGGTTTTCTCTTGCCTGTATTGAGCAGGGTGCATAATGCAAAGATGCTATTTCGCGTTGGGTACTATATCGGGAATCATATATACGGGCTGGTTTTTCTAGTGCTTGCATCCTATTCCTTGAATGGCTGTGCAGCTTTCTCAGCAATGGTGAGCGAAATAACGGAAGTTACCGCAAATGAAGATTCGCTGAACTCCGATAAGTCAGGCCAGGCGGACTCCAACGCTGACGCGGACAAACTTGAAGAGAGCGGAGACGAGAGACAGGAGCGGCCTCCTTCCGCATTCTCCGAAAGCGGTCGGAGAATAGAAAATCCGGCCAGCCCATCGACCCTGGCGCCTCGCATAAAAAACGCTGAGGAAATTGATCTACCGGAAATACCAGGGCTGCAACCAGTGCCGGCCCTGTTTCGTCCATTTCGCAAGAAGTCGCGGTCCTTTCTAATCGACCAGAGCAGAACAACCATCGTCCGCGGAGACAATGGTCCGGGTATTCAGATCGACCCGAGCAATTTGGAATTGCCTTCCGCTTGCAAGGAGTACCCCCTGCGCGCTCGCCTCTGGGACTTGGATGATCCGCTGGAAGCTTCATTTAATGGCTTACCTATGACCGTGCCCTCTTCTGCAGTTCCTGCGGGCATCAATGCTTCTCTTTCGCAGAATTCCGCTTCTGAAGAGAGCCATGACTTGCAGGATCCACTAATCAGCAATGCGACGGAGCCGTCGCCGCTTCCGGGCCGGGAGAGACGAGCCATCATGGAATCTGGCGGGATGTTTTACATCGCTCTGGACTGCAACGGCGAAGAGGTACGTATTAAAGAAGGCGCTTCACTACCTCTGATTCTTTCCGAGGAACATGATAGTCGCTACGGCCTCTATCAACTTGAGGAGGCAGGCTGGCAGGGAAGGCAACCGGAGCCAGCGAAGGAGCCCGGGACTACGTTTCGCGTGGAGTTACATCCGGATATGCCCGAGCTTATGCCCGGTGCCTGGGCTGGTCTGGCGCAGGAGCAAGGCGGTTACAATATCTGGGTGGGCCACTATGTTGGGAATGGAATCCTGGAAGCATTCGTAGAGCACGGCCAGAAGGGCATGCTGGCCGTCCACATTCTTGGTCACGAGTCGCAGTATGTTCCGGTAGAAGGAAACAAGGATCGTCCTCTGGCTTCGCTGGAACCATTGAAATTCCGCAAGATACCCGAAATGGAAGGCCCATCCGGGTACCATATTCTGCGTCGGGTTTCTCTGGAGAAAGGTCTGGCTTACCCTGACGGGCTTCCCGACGGATGCTTCTTCAGCGTGCAGGTCATTTCCGGTTGGTCGGATAAGGGAGGGATTAACCTTAATTTTCTGGCCCCACATGTTATCCTGAAGGTGGCAGGCACCGAGAGCCCTTCCTCTGCGGAAGAAGAGGCAACGGGCTCGCTACATAGTCCCATAGTTCTGTTTCGCAACCGATTTGATCGGATCGGTCGGCATTGCTTTAAGAGATCTGATCTGCCCGAGGAACCAGCGGATCTGGAAATCGAAATTCCCGAGTACCAAGTTGAGATTACGAAAGTAACCGTAAAGGCAGTCACCGAACCCACAGAGATTACTCTGATTCTGAAGCGTCCTCCTTCTCAATATCCGCAGACCGGGGATGTTATGGAGTATCCTTCAATTGAGAAGCAGAGAGAAGCAACTGCAAGCATTAGCGATCTGGGTTTCTGGAACCTGGACTATCCGCGCACCGACCTGGCCTGCATTAAAGGCGAAGTGGATGCAGGCCAGCCCTACATGGTTTCTGCCATCGCAATGCAGCGATTCTCGCAGAATTCCACATGGCACAATGAGGCGCAATTCGTCATTCCCATTCTGAAAGGGGAGCGCTTTCGGTTTCTTGTGGTAGCAGGCGAACGAGCCGGCCTCAGCCGGGAAATGGTTGTGGGCGAAAGAGGAGATCCATCTCTACTGCCCTGTGTTGAGCTGGGAACCATCGCTCTAAAGAGAGTGCCGGATGATGCGCGAAGCGATCCTCACCGGTTTCGAAAATATCTGGGTATGTGAAATGATCTGCCGCCTCGCCCGTTCCGCTGGATATAAAAAGGATGATGGAGCATTGCTTCCTTTAACAATCGTCCATGAAAGAATTGGCCGCCGGGTTGCGCTTCTGGCTGTAGCTGTATTTCTGGCATTGAATTTCTGCAGCACACCGCCGGCTACCGGTTCCCGGGAAAACTACCGGCTGCAATGCGATGAACTGCAAAATCTAATCGGCAACTGGGAGGATGAAAACGGAATCCTTTGTTTGTGCACTCATTCCACGTACCCGTTGGTCATAGAAAAAGCGGGAGAAGATCTGGCCTATTTCTGGATTGTCGATGCCGATAAGCGTTGGAGCGATTATCGACTGGAGATCTATCATACGGGCCATTTAGCTCTTTTTACGAACAGACGTCAGTTGAGTCTGAATCAGACCGGCGAGCTAGTGTATTCCTACGACCTGGAGCACTATGAAGCCATCAAAGTACCAATTCCTCGCACTATGCGCCGGCACAGTGCCTCCGGAAAGGACTGTCCCTTTCCGGAGCCGGAGTGGAGCCCCAATCGCGGAGATTCGGTTAATGAAGAGACTCCTGCAGGGGGATCTGAATTTCGGTGATGTACTTTTCCGGATTGCCGCGAAATATGATGCCGGGCCCTCTGTGATAGATTTCCCGGGTAGGAGTCTGCCAGCTTAAGCCTCTTTCCTGA
>JAGRNE010000005.1 GCA_020440915.1 Leptospiraceae bacterium
CAACACAAAGGCCCGGAACATCTTTCTGGGCATTGCTGTCTTTGCCGGAATCACCATAGTATGGAGCGCTCCTCCATCCGGACCCCGGCTTTCGGACGAAGATCAGGCTGCTCAGGCGCTGTTCGGAACCGGTTCTGGCGATTCCGATTCCCGGCCGTCGTCCGCTTACCGCAGTGGCGAGCCCGGGGATTCCCTGTTCGATTCCGGCTATATGGATAGCGGTGTGGGGGACAACAACCTTCCGGACCGCCCGGAGGAAAGGCAGAGAGATACCGGAGATCCGGAAATTTTGGATCCCGTTAGCAAAGGAAATCCCATCAATCCCCAGACCGGTCAGCCCTTTACAGACCGGCAAATGAAGCAGTTTGACGCCCTTCGCAAGAAATTCCCCGATAACTCCGTAATTCCTACACGTATGACTCCGGAGCTGAAAGCCCGTCAGGAAGAGCGTCGGAAGGAAATCTATACCATCCAGGCCAGCATTGTTAAGAAGGAAGCTTCGGCCGAACAGGTGAACGAGTATTACGATTATCAGCAAAAAGCCATGACCGACCGACTGGAGCTCATTGATTATGTTCTCAATGAATCCAAGGCCGACGTTTCCGACGAAATGCGCAAGAAATTAGAGCAGGTGCGGGAGATGAATGAACGCACGTTAAAAAGCTACGAAGATGCGCGCACTAGGGCTCTGAACACCGTGGGCAAATGAGCTGAATTGCTGGACAGGATTCGACCCGGGCATTAAAAACAGGCTTCCATCCGGAGGCTCTATGCGATTTTTTGAACCCGCCTTTCGTGCAGGCGTCTATCCTAATATGAAATCTGTCTCTGCCCGTCCCGGGCTTGTGGCGCTGGCGGCCTGTCTTGCATTCCTGCCCCTTTCGGCCGAAAGCGATTCCCGGGAAACGGAACCTCTGTCCGCCGATTCCAGAATTAGCACCGTCCATGTTTTCGACGGCCAGGCCCTTTTAGTTCGTAAGACTTCCATTACATTACCCGCCGGTCGCAGTCGAGTTTCCTTTGCAGGCCTTCCGGAAAAACTGCTGGATCAGACAGTCCGCCTGCGACTGAAGAGCGCTTCCGATCTGCGACTTCTGGATTTAAGGGTGGAGACTGTGGTGGAAAAGGAGTTTCGCTCCCTGGAAGCCGAAAAAGCGGAGAAGGAACTAAAGGCGGCGGAGCAGGAATTACGTGAGGTCACGGCCCTGTATCTGGCTCAGATGGAACAGAAAAAAGCCCTTTCATCCGTGGACCTGAAGCCGGGAGAAAACCAGAGACCTGTAGTCTCCATAGAACGATGGAAGGCAATCTTCGGATTTGTGGACCAATCCCTGGAAGCTATCAATCAGCGGCTCAATGCATTGCTGGGCCGCATCGATGGGGCGCGTCGAAGACTGGAGATTGCGCTTACTGTTGCGGAAAGATATAAGAGCCAGAGCGAGACAAAAAGAAAGACAGTGCTTGTGGATCTGGAAGCGCCCCGGGCCGGGCAGTACGAAATCGCTCTGGAGTACGGCGTGGATGATGCGGGTTGGTTTCCTCATTATCGCCTTACTCTGGACGAATCCAGGGCAAGCCGGCCCATGGTTCATCTAACTTCTGCAGTCTACATCTACAATGAAACCGGCGAAGACTGGAGCAGCGCAAAGGTTTCACTTTCCACTGCGGATTTGACCAATCCCAGTCGACTTCCGGAGATTCGCAAGTGGACCATCGCTTCGGTGATTCGCCCGGAAAGGGAGCACATAGCTCAGAAGGACTCACCGTCTCGATCTCCAATGGTCCAGAAGTCCAACGATATGGAGCGCTCGGTGGCCGAAGAAGCGTATGCCGATGAGCCGGCCCCGGAGGCCAATTCCACCACCGCCTACAAGCCGGCGCCTCAAAAAAAAGAGGAAAAGTTCATCAAGCAACAGCAGCGCATGGAGCAATCGGTGAACGAGATTCGGGGTTACTATGAAAAGAACCTGGCCGATGTAAAAGAAGATCTGGCAGACCAGAAAGCCCGGGAGGCCAGGGATCTAATGGAAGACTTTCGGGAATCGGTAAACAAGCAGGAAACTTACTACAACAATAGGGACTTCAGCAATGCCCGACAGTTCTCCAACAGAACTCTGGAAATCATCAAGCGTCTTTCTCCGTCCGAGCGTGCCCGTTTCGAACGCGAAATCAAGCAGGCAGAGAAAATTCAGTCCTGGTCCTATGAAATGGAGCAGAGCAAGCTCCTTCGATCGAAACTTACAGCCCCTGGCCGACAGGTGCCCGGAGATTTCTCCATGGACGCTCCGCTGGCAGTGAGCGTTGCTTCCGATGGAGTGCTACGATCTGTATTCATTTCCGAGGATAGCTACAGCGCCACATTGAGCTATGAAGTCTCGCTAAACGACTCCCCGGGCGCCTATCTTACTGCAGCCATTGACTTTACGGGGAAGCAAGCGCTGTTGTCCGGACCCGTAGAAGTCTATTACGGCGAAGACTTTGGCGGAACGTCCCACCATCCAATGGTGACTGCAGGAGAAACCTACAATCTTAACCTGGGCCGAGATCCAGACATAGAAATCGAGCGCGAAGATAGGGAGTACGAAACCTCCGAAGGCCTTTTTGGAGGCAAACGTGCCGTGCGCTACGAAACCACGTTCAAGATACACAATCGCCGGAGCTATGCAATCACCATGGATTGCTTTGGCGCTGTGCCCCGATCTTCGGACGATCGAATTTCCATTGAGAACGTTCAGCTGAACCCTGCTCCGGTAGAGAAGGAGGACAACGGAATTGTGCGATTCCGCCTGAATCTGAAGGCCAATGAGCGGTCCAGCATTCGAATGAGTTTTCAGCTCATCCATGATCGGGATGTTCTTCCCGTAGTCCGAGCCGCCGGAGGTTCCCGATGAATCGCTTCCACAGCAGCCGAGATCAGGATGCCGGCCAGGTCTTTCGCCGATCCAGTAACGGGGCCAGCGCTGGGCGATGGGGCAGTGTTCTGGCTTTATTTTTTGTGGTTTCCGGCCTTGGCGCTCAAACCCTGCCCTTCCCCATAGAGAGTGTAGTTCTCTACAACGATCGCGCAATGGTGCGGCGAGCCGCGGAAGTGCCGCTGAAGGCCGGTCTCAATCGTATCATCTATCGCGGCCCGGCAGTGAAACTGAAATCCGATTCACTGTCCGGGTTCTGCGCCCATAGTAGTTGCATTGTGCAAAGTGTGTGGACCCGCACCGATAAGTCCGATCAGTCGGTGGATACCCGGCTGGCCGCTCTTGAAATGGAGCGAAAGGAACTTCAAACCAGGCTGGATGCCATGAATCGGCAGAAGGAAAAGCTGGAAACCCTGGCCAATCTGAACGATCGTTTCCTGGGCTTGCTCTTGCAAGGGGTGTCGGACTCTGCCTTTGAGGCTGCCATCGCCGCCAATAAATGGCAGAATGCACGGCAGGAGATAGCGCGAAGCAGCGATGACCTACAGCTGGATATTCAGAAACTGTTACGCAAAAGGGACGATCTAAAGGAAGAGCTGGACCTTGTGGAATCCCGCATCGAGCAGCTTGCATCAGATCTCTCGGATGAAATCCGACTGGTAGAACTTACCCTCTATGTTCCCGAAGCGATGAAAGTTAAGGCTGGCTTCGATTACATGGTGGAGGATGCCAGGTGGGATGTTTCCTACAACCTGGATTACCGGGAGGGCGCCGCCAGGATCCCCGGCAAGGTTGTGGGCCTTATACAGCAAAGCAGCGGCGAAGACTGGGTAAACGTTAAACTGGAGCTATCCACTTCGCGTCCGGACCGAGGCGGGAAACGGCCGGCGCTGTCGGCACTGCAGGTCTACGCTCGAGAGGTTCAAACCACCACCGACATCGTTACACAGAACGAGGCAGTGGACATGGATGGCGTCCGCGACGGGGAATCCGGAGAAGATCGTTCGCAGGCCAGCGAAAAACGTCAGATTCGTTTTCAGATTCCGGACCGAGTAAGCATACCGTCCGGACGTCGCTATCAAAGAATTACAGTAGCTTCCCTGGATCTGGAGATTCTGGATCAACATCTTCGAGTGGTGGGGCAGGCTTCGTCCAGTGCGCACCGGGCCCTGCAGCTAAAGAATCGCTCCACCTATTCCATGCTTCCCGGAAAGGCTTACATCTACGGCGCCGAAGGCTATATGGGAATGACCTATATTGACTACACTCCTCCGGGAGCCGAACTTCTGGCCGGACTGGGTGTTAGCGGCGATGTGCGAATAAAGCGTCGGATCTATCGAAGGCAAAAGGATGCCGGTTTGATCTCCTCCAATCGCATCTACATGACGGAAATCAGCCTTCAACTTGAGAACCCTTCTTCCCGGGACCAGAAGATTCGGCTATTTGAGCGCACCCCCACATCCTCCACCGAGAAAGTGAAAGTGCGAATCCTGGAGGGGACCACGTCCGGCCACAAAGAGCTTTCGCCGGGTAGCGGAATCCTGGTCTGGGATTTCAATATGAAAGCTGGCGAAAAAAGGGAAATCAAACTCTCTTATGAGGTAGAGGTGCCGGAAGGGGTTTCCGGAAATTTCTATGGCAATTAGGCCGGGTTTTTGCAGCCTGGTAGCATGACTGCGATTCACGTTGTTTCCACGGCCCGGCGGCCGGTAGAAAAGGCCTCCGAAATCCCATCCTGGGAAATGGGAGGACAGTTGTTGAAGCAGGCCATGGCAAAGGCCGGTTTGGAATCGGTGGATGCAGTTTACGCCTCCAGCATGATGAGCGGCGAACTGGAAGGTCAGATGCATCTGGCCTCATTGATCGCGGACGAAGCAGGGCAGTCAGGGGCAGAAGCTATGGACATAGCTGCCGTCTCTGCCAGCGGAGCGGCGGCCATTCGCGCAGCATATCTGGCCATTAAGAGCGGCGAAGTTCGCTCCGTGGCAGTGGTGGGCGTGGAGAGAATGTCGGCCGCGGATGCCGGGCCGGTGCTGCGAAAAGCCCTGCATGCCGTGCGCGAAGCGGATCAGACCATGGTGCTGAAGAATGCTTCCGCCTTCGCTCTGTATTTGCAGCGGTATGGAGTGGCCTACGAATCATTCGCAAACTTTGCCATCAATGCCCACCGGAATGGGGCCCGGAATCCTCTAGCGCTCTTTCAAAAGGAAATCGATCAAGACAAGGTCCTGGAAGCCCGGGTGATTGCAGAACCGCTCCGTCTGTATGACTGTTCTCCGGTATGCGATGGTGGGGCCTGCATCATACTTAGTCGGGCCGACTTTAAGTCCGGTCCGGTGAAGCTTACGGCCAGCGCATGCGCCACAGATCGATTTATCCTGGAGGACCGACTGGAGCCGCTGGATTTTTTGGCGGCGCGAAAGAGTTTCCTGAAGGCCTGCGAAACCAGCGGACGTAAATCTGCAGACTTCAAGTTCTTTGAAGTGCACGATGCATTTAATATTATGGCCTGTCTCTGTCTGGAGGCCTGCGGATTCGCAGAGAAAGGACAGGGCTTTCGCCTGGCCGAATCAGAAGACATCTTTCCAGAGGGAGATCTGCCCATCGCCACCATGGGCGGCCTCAAAGCTCGAGGCCATCCCATTGGCGCCACTGCATTGTACCAGGCTGCGGAGATATTCGCACAACTAACCGAAACCGCAGGGCAAAATCAGCTTCCCGGGGACAAAATCGGTCCTGCACTGATGCAAAGCATTGGCGGCGCCGGAACGACTCTCTTTACACACTTCTTCGAACCGGCATGAACCGGACCGGCGCCCCCGGCAATACCATGCCCGGATACACAAGGAGGAGCATTGCATCTCAATTGGACTCAAATGGCCCGGCGCACACGAGAGAACATCGACATAAACTTACAGATTTCAATTGCGCCGGTTGCCTTCACCTGTTGCTGTTGTCCTGTATCCACTTAGCCGGATAGGGGAGAAAAGATATGATAGCAAAGAACTATTTCTCAGAAGACGAAGATCTGAAACTCATGTTCGAGCGTTTGGTTGATTGGCCAGCCGTAGTGAAGGAGGTAGAGGGCGAGGATTTTGCCCATCATCAGAGCTATCAAAAAACCGGCGACGAGCTCTATGCTATGGCCCCGTCCAGTGTAGAGGAGGCAGTGGAGTTTTACCGATCCAGCCTCGAAGCCCTGGGTGACTTCTGCGGCAAGGAGATCGCGCAAGCATCCGCCACCCTGGATCAAGCCGGCCTTCGCTTCGAAGACGGAGTGGTCAACTTTCCGGATGAGGCAATCAAGTTATTTGAGACGTTTCGCGACACCGGTCTATTGCCCTATGCCATTCCCCGAGAAGGTGGCGGATTGCAGATGCCTGCGGTGATGTGGGCTTTTGTTAACTTTCTTTTAACCCGGTCGGATGTATCTTTCTCGATGCTCACCGGCCTTGCAAACCTGGCGCAAATCGTCACCCGCTATGGGACAGATGACCAGATCCAGCGCTTTGCAAAGCCCATGGCCATGGGCCAGCATCTGTTTGCCATGGCTTTGACCGAGCCGGATTACGGGTCGGATCTGGGCAACTGTAGAACCGTGGCCACAAAGCAGCCGGACGGCTCTTACAGGCTCAACGGCACAAAACGGTTCATTTCGCAGGGTTGTGGCATAGGCCCTTACCCCGCCATTATGATCACTCTTGCACGCACAGGGCAGTCCGGAGCCCGGGGACTTTCGGCTTTTCTTGTGCGCAGCTCGGATGCCCAGATCGGCGGCATCGAAAAGAAGATCGGTATCCATGCATCGCCTACCTGCGAGGTCGTTCTGGAGGATACGCCGGGGGAGCTTATCGCCGAAGAGGGGCAGGGCCTGACCAAATGCACCATCGGAATGACAAGTTTCATGCGACTAATAAGCGCATCCGGCGGTCCCGGCGGCGCATGCGCAGCACATGCGGAAAGCAAAAAGTACGCAAGCGAGCGCATTCAATTCGGTAAGACCATCGATCAAATACCGGCCGTAGCAGACATGCTCGATATGATACGCCGGGAAACCACGGCGATGCGTCTGATGTGTCTGGAAACCGGCGTTGCCATAGATAAATATCAGCACCGACAAATCCGCCTGGAAAAGCAGGGGCTAAAGGATCGCGATATCCGAAAGGATGAAACGATTCAGCACTGGAGTCGTCTGGCTGCCTTCTTTACTTCCCTGGCCAAATACTATTGCTCCGAAAAAGGGATGGAATGCACCTCCGTAGCGCTACAGATACACGGCGGCGCCGGATATACCAATGACTACGATGTGTCTCGTATGTTTCGTGATGCCCGGGTGAACACAATCTACGAGGGAACAAGCCAGTTGCACGTTGGCATCAGCGTTGCGATGGTGGTTGCTGGCATGGCCGGCGACGGATACCTTCGGAGGTACTTTGATGCACTGCTCGCCGATATCCCGAAGCCCGGTTCTCTCCTCACGGAAATCCGCGAAATTCTGGATACGGCCATTCCATTGTATCGTGCCCTTTCTGATGGAGTGCGGGAACGCTTTGCCGAGCAATTGGTACTGACGGCAGCCCGCTATATGTGCAGTCTTGTATTTGAGCGCGCCACAGCCAAACTGGGAGAGGAAACTCCGGCCCACTGGTTTGGCGACCGGGAGGCCTTTCATCTGGACAGCCTTGCCGTGGCTCAGGCGGCCCTTACTAGAATTAAGAATGCGGAGAAGGTTTATCATTCGCGAAGAGAGACTGCCAACGCCCAATGAGTTAATGAGGGGCGACATGCACAGCAATTCGCCCCGGCGTTCGCAGCAGCCGGGCGGACTGCTTGCTAAACAAATCCCTGAAAAACCAGAGCCGCAGGATACCTTTGGCGAGGGCGGGCTCCGAAGGAACACAGGAGCGAAGGCGGCGGCTCCTACCAGGAACTGCGGTACGCCGGCCCGAGGTCCAGCGCCATTTTTTGTGGGCCAGCACTGAAGGATGTGAGTACCCTGTGTTCAGGCCCGGAATCGATGATAACATTTGATAATACGTATACCAGTCTGCCCGAGAAGTTTTATGTGAAGGTTCAGCCAGAAGCAGTACCCCATCCTCAGCTCTTTGCCTTCAACGATGAACTGGCCCGGCAACTTGGTCTTGACCTTTCTTCTCTGTCGGAAGAGCAGCGTGCTGCGATCTTTACAGGTCAGGCATTGCCGGAGGGCGCGAGCTCCCTATCTCTGGCCTATGCAGGACATCAATTCGGACAGTTTAATCCGCAGCTGGGGGATGGCCGGGCCCTGCTTCTGGGCGAAGTGGTGGCCCCCAACGGCGAACGGTATGATATACAGCTAAAGGGTTCCGGCGCCACTCCCTGGTCCAGGGGCGGCGACGGTAAGTCCTGGGTGGGCCCGGTAATCCGGGAATATATCGTCAGCGAAGCCATGCATCACCTGGGTGTGCCGACCACGAGGGCTCTGGCGGCGGCCACTACAGGTGAACGAGTGTTTCGCGAAAGTCCCTTACCTGGCGGAATATTTACCCGCGTCGCTTCCAGTCATATTCGCATTGGTACCTTTGAATATTTTGCAGCCCGCCGCGACACAGAGAGTCTAAAGATACTGGCGGACTATGCAATAGATCGCCACTACCCGCAGTGCAGGCGGGCGGAAAACCCGTACCTGGCTTTTCTGGAAGAAGTGGGTCAAAGGCAAGCTGCACTGGTTGCAAAGTGGATGTCTCTGGGTTTCATACATGGGGTAATGAACACAGACAACATGGCTATCTCGGGGGAGACCATCGACTATGGCCCGTGTGCCTTCATGGATATCTTCTCCAGCCAGAAGGTATTCAGCTCCATTGATCGGGGCGGCCGCTATGCCTACGGCAATCAGATAAGGATCGCACAATGGAATCTGGCCCAGCTGGCCAATTGCCTGGTGCCTCTGGTGGATGCAGACAGTAACAGCTCTGTTAAGAAGCTCCAGCAGTGCATAAGTCCCTTGATGGATATCTACGACGAAGAGTGGCTGAAGGCCATGGCAGCCAGGTTCGGCATTTTCGAACCCCGTTCAGAAGACGCAGAAATCGTGCAGGCTTTCTTGAGCAACCTGGAAGAGCAAGGTTTGGACTTCACAATTGAGTTTCGGAGGCTTGCTGATTGGATGGCCAGAAAGTGCTCAGAGGACAGCCCGGATGCTACCGAAGACGACGGATTGAAAAGCTTCCGCGAAATGTGGCTCAGGCGCGTTGGTCAACAATCGCAGAGCCTTGAGCAGGTAGCGCAGCAAATGCAACAGAGCAACCCGGTGTATATTCCGCGCAATCACCAGGTGGAGCGGGCAATCCAGGCGGCACTGGCAGGCGACTTTTCGGTATTTGAGCGAATGAATGATTGCCTGAAAAAGCCTTTCGAAAAGCGTGATGAGTTTGCCGAGTTTGAGCTGGCGCCGGAGCCCCGGGAAGTGGTTACCGCAACCTTTTGCGGCACATAGGCGGCCGGCTGGCCTTTCCTTCGGCCGCCGCAGGAAAGGCCTTTCCGGATCGGATGATTCCAGGTCATCCATAGCGGTTAAGAGCCATTTATAGAGATTTTTAGCAATGCGCGCCCATTCATACGCAATCATGCCCATTCATGCGCAATCATGCCCATTCATGCGCAATCATCTGCATGGAGGCCCGTAAGTTGTCATTGGATGATTCGGTGCCGGCGCTGAGATAAAAAAGGGCAGAGAACTCTCCGCCCTTTTGCAATGACTATCGCAAGGCCGAAGGTGGCCTGCGATCTCGGTGGCCCGGTGGCCCGGTCTTAAGCTACCCTTCGGATGGTGCTGTCCTTACCTGATAGGAATCAGGATTTATCGTTCTGATTTAACGAAGCAAGCAATGCCTTGCCGAAGCTGGAAACCTCTTCCTTTTGCTCTGGCTGGTTTTCTTGCATATATTGTTCGTATTCCTTTCGTGCATCTGCATCTTGAACTCGTCTGAGCGAAAGGCTGATTTTTTCTCTCTGACGATCCACATCCAGGATCATGAGTCGTAGCTGTTCGCCACGATGGAATTCTTTATCGGCTGCCACACCTCGGGGAAGGCCGGTTTCGCTCATGGGAATGAGCCCGCTGAAGCCATCCGGCAGTCTTGCGAAAACGCCAAAGTTCTTGATGGATTCTACGGTAGCCTCCACGATATCACCAGGCGAGAAAGGCATCTGCCCCTGCCATGGGTTTTCCAGAAGAGATTTCAGAGATAGAGTAATTCGTTCTTCTTTCCAGTCGATAGAAAGCACCTTTACGCGGATAGGCTGACCTGACTTCACAACTTCAGAAGGATGGCGAATTCGCTTGTAGGAAAGCTCGGACAGAGGAATCAGTCCTTCCATTCCTCCAATGTCTACGAAAGCGCCAAAGTCCAGAAGATTGGTTACAGTTCCCTGAATAATGGCGCCTTCTTCCAGTTCATGCTGAAGAACTTCCTTCTGACGTTCCTTTTCCATGTCGCGAAAGGAACGATGGGAAACCACAACTTTGCGATCGGATAGCTCGATGACCAGAAAGCTGAGCATGGTTCCGGCGGCCGGATCTCCTTCCATTTGAGACATGGGGCAAAAAGCCAGGGCTTCGCCCAGCATTACTTCGTAGCCACCTTTGATTTTGCGATGAACGCTGCCGCGTACCGGAAGCTTCTGCTCCAGGCTGTGCTCCAGAATCGCTTTCTGGGCTTTTCCGGTAGGATAAAGAGTAAGGTGCAATTCGCCGTTGTCGCGGGACAGGACGTAAGCCTGGATAACTTCTCCAGGGTTAACTGTCACCCGATTGTCCTGATCCAGAAGTTGAGCCTTTGGAATGACGCCGGCCCCCATGGAAGTGTTAACAAAGATGAAATCCTTATCTGTTGTGCTTACGATTCTGGCCTGCACCGGGGTTCCGGCTCTGGTTTCCTGACGATGCTCAAGGCTGGCCTCCAGCAATTCGGCGAAAGATGAGTCCGCCTTTTCTCTTCCGATCTGCTTACTTTTCATAGGATACCCCTCTTGTTGTGCTTGCTAGTATGAGTTCAAAGAACGATTACGGAATCATGCAGGCTGGATCACAGATTACCGTCCCTCCCGTATCCCAGGGGGTATTCCGAGTATTGGTACTCCTGGTATCCGCTTTCGTTCTGGAAGTCATTGCAGGTTTCATGGGCACGGATTTACGTCCACTTGCCCTGCATTTTGGTCAGAATTTTCACCCTGCCCAGATTCTCACTCACATTTTTGTAACGGACCCTCGCCCGGGAGTGCCTATTCTCAGCAAGATCATCTCCGTTCTCTTTGAAAGTATAATCATCTATGGATTCGGCAGCCAGCTTGAGATGCTCTGGGGTCGGCGCCATTTTCTGCGATATTTCCTGATCTCATTGCTGGGTGGGATGGTGGTCTGGGGCCTGGTCGGACCTTTTCTGCCTGGCCTGCAGGTCTGGGGTTTTGGCGCCGCAATAGCAGGAATGTTGCTGGCCTACGCAGTCATCTGGCCGGATCGTCAGGTGCTTCTGTTTTTCGTCATTCCGGTAAAAATGAAATGGCTGATCCTGGGGCTTTTCGCATTCGTTTTCCTTTTCGCCCTGGGCGGAAGCTTCGAAACGGTGGTTCTTTACTCTGGCGGCGCACTGGCCGGAGCGCTCTACTTATTTTATCATGCGCGAAGAGGAAGAGTAATGGCCGAGTCTGGCTTTCGCTATGAAGGAAGCACAAGAAGCTCATCGGTTTCCGGCGGAATCGGCGATCGTTCAAAGGAGAAAAAATCCGGCGGGCTTTTTGGCTGGCTGGAAGATCGCAAGAAGAAGA
Source organism: Leptospiraceae bacterium (assembly GCA_020440915.1). Lineage (GTDB taxonomy): Bacteria > Spirochaetota > Leptospiria > Leptospirales > Leptonemataceae > UBA3465. The sequence continues at coordinate 11,721 of JAGRNE010000005.1, forward strand.
AGCGGCTGAAAAAGAAGCAGGAAGAGATTGATCGCAGAATCTCTATGAAGGAAGAAGTAGATCGTCTTCTGGAGAAGATCTCGAGAGATGGCATGGATTCCCTTTCGCGCAAAGAGAAGGCCTTTCTGGATAAGGCTTCCCGTGAATTCTAGATACTGGATAAAAAAATCGTTCCCGGAATTCCAAACCTCCGGGCCCTATTTTCAGAGCAAATCCACCACGCAGTGCACCGGAAGATTGGTTGCTTTTGACGTAGTCTGCATGTCGAACGGAGTGGCGCTGGTGCGGATGGAAAGTGCATCGGTGATGGCAGAGTATACCGCTGTGCTCGCGGTCCACATGCTGGTCGTGCCATTAGGGAAAAAGGAATCGTTCATCATGGAGCCAGAAGAGCTGGAGTAATCTGGCACGGATAGCACCTCCAGAACAGACGGTAATCTCCATCCATTCAGACCTGCCGTCCCATCCAGGGCGGCACAACTCTGTAGAGCGGTTTGCCAGTTCATGGTTTGTGCCGGACCTGCGCAGTTGCCGGATGTATCCAGAGTTCCCCCGGAAAGCAACGGACAGCTTGTCCAGTACTGGTTCAAACCTGTGGCCTTCACAAGACCGGGCTGCACAGATGCGAAGGTTTCCAGCGCTAGCGTCGGCCCCGTTACGCAAAGCGCATATCGTGTGTTCGTTTTCGCGTAACTGATAAGCGCGCCGGTGGAAATGTTATTGGCCAGTGCATTGGTGGGGTTCGCCAGTTGTGTGGTATTGGACCAGAGGCCGGTGGCTCCCGGAAATCCCGGAAAGTAAGCGGCAGGAATAGCCGGCGCTCCTCCATGGTACTCAAACAGAGTGGAAAGTTCTCGATATTCAGGTACTCTCCAGGCGCCGTATGTACTTGGCGGCAACGCGGCGCAGGAAGTCTGAGCGGCGGCAAAGTCCACCGATTGTGCGGAGCCGGTGCAAGTTGTACCATCCCAGGTCATACCCAGAACACATCTGCGCCAGAGGATGCCGGTTTCCATATCCTTTGCAATCCAGCCATCATTCTGAATGCGAAAGGACCGGCTTCGAATATACTGAGCATCCTGCCGAGGAAATCCAGATGCCGGGCAGGCCACCATGGCAGCGTTATCGTAACATTGGCTCAGCTGCGAATGTGGAAGGCGAAAGGAGTCTATCTGCGAAGACAGTGCCACCATGGTTGCCAGAAAATCGCAATCCGGATCCCCTGGATGGCAGGGAGTCGATTGTATGCATGACGGAGCCGCAAGAAGAGCACTCAGCAGGACCGAGTAGAATGCGGCACGAAGCTTTGAATGCCTGGTTACTCCCATAGACAGTCTTCCGAGAACAGATCCTGAAATACCCACCGAGGGAATTCTGGTCGGTGCAACTACTGGGTACAGTTTAGAATCCGGACCTCAGGAATCCAGAAAAACCCGCAGCGTTTCGAGAAAAGTGTCCTGAGCGCTATAATGCAACCAGTGGTCTGCACCTTTCAATTCCAGGACTTTGCATGCAGGAAAAAACTGGCGAAACAATTCCTTATCCGAATCCTGTATGTAGTTGGACTTCTCTCCTTTCATAGCGAGGGTTGTACCTTCATACTGCAAATTCGGAAAGTCCTCCTGGAATCCTTCCAGATAGGCAGCATTCTTTAGCGCCGAAACGTTGATACCCCAGCGATAGCCATTCGTATCACGCACCAGGTTCATCTGCAGAAACCTTCGAACGGCGGGTAAAGGATGGATCTGAGCCATGGCTTGATCGATTTGTTGTCTGCTACTGAAGCCCGAAACATCCATCTCCAGAGCCTGAAACTCCGGACCATGGTGGGGCTCATAGGAGCGAGGCGCAATGTCGACAACTATGAGTTTTTGAACGAGGTCCGGAAACACCAGGGCCAGTCCCATGACTGCCAGTCCTCCCATGGAATGTCCCAGGTACACGGCCGGCTTTTTCAGATGCTCCCGATGCCATCGATAAAGATCGGCTACCATGTCGTACAGAGTATGCGATGGATGATGCGGGCTGTTGCCATGATTCCGCTGATCCACTGAATACACCGGCCGCTCATCGGACTGGACCTGGGCAATGGACTGCCAGTTTCTAGAGGAGCCAAAAAGTCCGTGGACCAATACCAGCGGCGCCGGTTCCGATGAGGAACCCTGCTGCTTCGAATTCTTGAAAGGCTCGAAAGAATGGGAAAGGGCCACAGTTTCTGTGGCCCTGATTCGATTCTGTAATTCGGTGCGGCTGGAAGTGTCAGCCATCGCAAGCTTTGCGAATATTGTCGAAGTAGGGAGTGGAGATGATTCCCCGTCCGCCCCCACCTACAGAAGCAGCCAGTTCATGCATTTGTTTTACCCGCTCCTCGGCCGGAGGATGTGTTGTCATGGCATCGTTCAGCTTGGAGAATAGTTCGCTTTCATCGTCGCCACCGGACTCAATTTCATAGAGTTTTTCGTAGAACTTGCCCACGTAATCTTTGTGATAGCCTGTCTGCACCGATGTGCGAAAGGCCACACGATCCGCCTCCATTTCATCTTCCTGGGAGTTGGCAAAGAATGCGTACTTACTGATCAAATAACCTGTTCCTGCTCCCAGACCTGCGCCGATCAAAGAGGCTTTGGCCACGCAATCGTCGTCGCCTTTGGGACAGGCGGATCGACCGATGGCGAATCCCAGGATTAGCCCTATGAGAGCGCCTATACCGGTGTACATCCAGTCATCTTTCTCATTTTGCATTCTCTCTGCAGTGTGGCGAGCTTTGATATGTCCAATTTCATGCCCCAGCACTCCGGCCAGCTCGGCTTCAGTTTCTGCCATGGCGACCAGGGGACGGGTGACAAAGATGGTACCGGCAGGAAGAGCAAATGCATTGGGATAGGGGGCTTCGACCACGCGGAAGGAATAGGTGTAGGGATTGCGAGCCAGGCCATTGCGGGCCACAATGTTCTGACCGATTCGGTTCACGTATCCCTGCACGGCGCCGTTCTGCATCCTGGGGAAGTCTTTTTCGATCTCAGGCAAAACCGATGCAGTAAGTTGCTTCTCCTGGTCTACGGTAAGAGCCGAATCCTGTCCGGTGTTATCGCCTTCTCTGGCGCGGTCGCCGCTAACGCAGGCAGCCATAAGAGTGGGGACCGCGGCAAGAAATGACCGACGGCCGACAGGAGTGGAGGTCCATTTCTGGAGCCAGTACTCCAGTTCTTCATTATCTACTGTATGGGGCATGGGTGCTATGGTAATCGGTCTGACCCATAATCAAGTAAAAAAGGGCAGACGGTGCACATTTTCATCCTTCCGCATTACTCCATGTCATGGGAATCAGGGATTCTACTTGACCATAGCACCAGGGTGCAGGCTTGATCGGCCACCTCTATGACTCCTGCCGCCTGGATAGAGAAATGCAGTCCCGATTGGAACCGATTTCAGGTTCTACTCAGATCCATGGAGTACAATCCTATGGGGGCCACCGCAGAAGAACTGCGCGAGTTTTCCCGGCTCTACAGAAAAGTAACTACCGATCTTTCGTTGGCCACTGTCTATCGATTACCAGAAGACCTTTCCGATCGGTTGCAGGATCTGGTGAGCAGGGCCCATAGCTTTCTTCATTCCGGCCGAAAAGACCGGGGACGGTTGCGAAAGTTTTTTCTAGAAACTCTTCCTGCAGGAGTATTCTCCGATCGCTATGCCTGGAGCTGCATCGCCATATTCTATATTCTGTTTTCCATCACCGGCATCCTGGGTTATCAGTACAGGGATTTTGCCTCCTCGATTCTTGGCGAAGCGACGCTTCAGCAATACGAATCCATGCATTCCGGCGAAAGGGAGGAAATCACCGCTGGAGATTCGCTGATTGGCTCCAGCTACTACATCCTGAACAATTTGAGTTTATCTTTGCTTTGCTACGGTCTGGGCATTCTTGCCGGGGTGGGCTCGCTCTATATGCTGGTCTACAATGGCTTCTACCTGGGAACGCTAATTGGATTTCTTTTGCATTCGCCGGCCAGGGACAATATCCTCAACTGGATTCTGGCTCATGGGCCCTTTGAACTCACCGCCATTGGCCTGTCCGCAGGGGCCGGTCTTCGCACCGGTCTGGCTTTCTTTAGCCCTGGAAGTAATACTCGCCTGCGGGCCGTAACGGAAGCAGGATTGCGAAGCGTCCCCGCTCTTACTGCCGATGTAATTCTCACATTCATTGCGGCTTTTATTGAAGGGTTTGTGGCGCCTTCCGCGCTGCCCACAGAGGCCAAAGCAGCCATTGGCATAATTTGCTTTGTTCTGATAATTTTATACTTCGTCATCTATGGCTGGAGGGTGCATTCTGGACGTACGCCGGATACAATACGAGCTACGTAAGCGAAGAGCGGACGAGATCCTGGACTTCGCTTTTGTGGTTATCCGCGAGAAGATGGGCCAGATTGTGCGAATTACGGCTCCCTTTATTCTGGCATTTCTGGCACTCAACATGGCGCTGGTATACCTGATCCGTGCTTCCGGCGAGCAGGAAAGCGGAGTGATTCAGCTCCTGCTGCTTCCAGTGGTATTGCTTGAACTTATGGTGCTTCAGGTGCCGCTATTCCATATGAATGCGCGCTGGCTTTTTGAGGAAAAAGTGGCGGACCGAACAATCTGGAAAGACACCGGCCGCACCTTTCTTCCTTTTCTGGGACGAATCATCCTTCCTTATTTGATTCAACTTGTTCTGGCGCCGCTGCTGCTGCCGCTCTGGAACGTCCTGATTCGTAGCTTCTACCGACCGGAAGTGCTATTTCTGGAAGGGCTTCGCGGTCGGGATCTGCGCCGCCGTATCTCTTCGCTCACCTCGGCTTTTCAGGTCTTTACTTTCTGGATCTTTCATGCGGTACTGTTCTGGGTGGCCATGTATTTGAGCCTGACCTTTTGCGAAGCGATTCTGGAACTGCTTCGGGTCCAGAACTATCAGCAGTTCACCGCCTTTAACCTGGCCTCGCCCCTCTTTCTACTTCTCTTGATGCTTTATTCTGTATTCTTCGCCGTTTCTCGGTTCCTTTTTTATGTTGATGCGCGCACCTATCTGGAAGCCTGGGATCTGGAATTGCAGCTCATTCGAGGTCTGGACGAGATGACTTCGCAAAAGAGGATTAGCTGAAAATGGACGGCGTTTTGCGCAGACTATCTTCCGCGGCAATTCTGCTGAGTCTTTGTACCCTGGTAGCTGTCTTCGCCAGCGGTTGCGAAGAATTCAAGGACATGACCGGTCAGGGAAAGGCCGAGGAAGATTTGACCGCCTATGAGAAAGAACTCAAGGAAATGTCCTGGTACGATTGGGATCGCCGGGACTACAGAAAGTTCAAGAAAGAGGATCTGGATCCTTACCTGGAGGACGATCGCAAGCGACCGGCTTCTTCGGATTCTTCCGGCTCTGCGGGGTTCAATTTCACCATTATGCTCTATGTCGTTGGTGGGGCAGCCATAGTTGTTCTTTTGTATTTGATCTTTCGCAACGGCTTTTCCTTCAAGCGAATGGGGCGGGCCAGAGATGAACCGGAAGTGGACATCGGTTATAGCGCCGAGGCTCCGCGAAAAAGGGATCCTCTATTTGACGATGCATTGAAGGCGCTGGAAGAAGAGCGCTATTCCGATGTGATGGAAGTGCTTCTGGAAATACTGGTAAGGTTCAGCCATTCAGAAAACTACCTTGCTCGAAGGTCCGGTTTCACTCCCCGGGAGTTTCAGCGCATGGTGCGAAAGGTGGCTCCGACATCTTTTGTACAGCTTGCGGACGATCTATCTCCTGCTTTCGAGGAAACGGTGTACGCGTTGCGACCCCGCTCCCATCAGTTTTATCTCGATATGATTCATCGAATGGAAAAGCAGTTGCAGGGAGTGGGACGATGACGTTCCGGAACTGGATGGGCCCTGTACGGGCTATTTCGCTGCTCGCATTGGCTTATCTGGCCCATTGCACCGAGCCTCTCATTGTAGAGATGTACGGTATGGATGGAGTGGAAAGCATCAATGCCTTCGATCTGTTCGACGAATCTCTGGCTAAAGATGTGGATGTGCAGCGAAAGGGTTTTCTGGAGGCTTCCTTCTTCGAAGAGCAGGATGTAGTACTCTTTCTGGATCGCTACGGAGATGGCCGGGCCTACGCAACGCTCATCCCCTATTTGAATCGACTGAACCGGACCTGGGAATCCGACGAGGAGTCCGGAACCACTGCATCCTTGTTGATTCTGTTACGGGACTCGGATGCCAGCGTAGAAGCATGGCGAAAAATCGCGCTGGACATGCCTGAAGACACCAAAGCCAGGCGAGTCTCGGAAGAGGTACTGGCTTATAGAATCTTTCAGATGCATTTCCAGCGCGCTTTCTACGATTCCTTTCTGGGGCTCAAACAGACCAAAGCGCCGGAAGAGGAAAGAATACCCCGGGATCTACCTGTGGAAATGCAGGGTCCTTTTCCGGTGCTGTCCGAGAAAAACTGGAAACCCATGTCAGAATGGTACGTGCCTTCCCGTTTTGCCGAAAAGGATGCGACCTGGAATTATAATCCTCACTGGCGATCTCGCATGCCGGACCTGGAAGAGGCGGAGTCCAGACTGGGCCCGCTACCCGCCGCATTGCCGGTTCGGCGCTTCCTGGAACCTTCGGATTACATCGGTTTTGGACCGCCCCCGGAATCCACCGGCGAGCTTGATCCTGTTACCGCTGAAGAACTGGACGACTATGCCCGTTTTCGCTCGGGGCCTCGCACCATCATTAGCGTGGCCGGCCGCCCACTACTGGTAAGAATACAGTATGGCCGAATTCCCATCTATATTATGGCAGGCAGCGAGCCATTCTTGAACTGGCATATGGCACGGTCGGAGAATCGTTCCTTTCTCACCTTTCTGCTGTACGCAGTTTCTGAACGCAACGCCTCTGAGCCGCTCAAGGTTACCTATATACAGCGCGGCCTGGCCCCGGCGGAGCAGATGGCTTCCCAGGAACGCAGCCTGGTGTTTCTCTTTTTCGAGGAGCCCTGGGGCATTATTCTAGGTCTTTTTATCCTGATTCTATTCGTCTTCATCTGGGCTCGCTTTCCCCATGACAGAACGCCCCTTCAGGCGCAGGAATCGGGCAGTCGGCGTTTTAGCGAGCACTTCGAAGCCCTTGGTAGTCGAATGGTCCGGTCCAGGCAAAGAACAAAGGGCCTGGCGCCCTTGATTCGCTACAAGAAGAAGGAAAGTATAGATAAAGTATTTCCCGAATTGGAACAGAAAATCAAGTTAAAGGAAGAAACCATCCTGAGCAGGGTGCGTAAACTCTGGGAGTAAAGAATGCTTAGTGAGCAAGAACAGGCACAGATGCGCGATGCTTTTCGCAAACTAAAGGAACAGATGAGCGAGGTCTACGTTGGTCAGCTGGATCTGATCCGGGGAATCCTTGCGGCTTTGTTCGGGGGAGGCCATGCTCTCATTGAAGGAGTGCCGGGTCTGGGAAAGACTCTGCTGGTAAGGACGCTGGGCAGCATTCTGGGATGTGAGTTTAACCGAATCCAGTTTACCCCGGACCTCATGCCTTCCGACATTACCGGTTCGCATATATACGATCAAAAAGAGCAGAAGTTTGTGTTCTATCGCGGCCCGGTATTCACAAACCTGCTTCTGGCCGATGAAATCAACCGCGCTCCTGCCAAGACACATTCCGCTCTTCTGGAGATAATGCAGGAAGCGCGCATCACTGTGGATAACAGCACTTTTCAGGTAGATGAACCATTCTTTGTAATGGCCACACAGAATCCGGTGGAATCTGAAGGAACTTACAATCTGCCGGAAGCTCAGCTGGACCGGTTCCTGGTAAAACTCTATATCGATTATCCGGAAGAGGGCGAAGAGACCAGTATCTACACCCAGCATGCTGGTCGCGGAGAGCCGGAGCCCGAAAAGCTGAAACCGGTGATGACCGCCAAAGGCGTGCTCAAGGCCATGCAACTCTGCGAAAAAGTAACTCTTTCTGAAAGCATAATCGAATACATAACCCGACTAGTCCGCGAAACCCGGAAAAGGATCGAAGTGCAACTGGGCTGCTCTCCGCGGGCGGGCATTGCCTTGATTCGCACATCCCGGGTTCTGGCCCTCATGAATGGCCGGGATTATGTAATTGCCGATGATATCAAAGAAATGGCCCCGGCCTGCTTTCGCCATCGATTGATTCTGACTCCGGAAAGCGAAGTGGAAGGAATGAAGCCGGATGACATTGTGAACAGCATTCTAGAATCCGTCGAGGTGCCCGGAACCTGAGATGTTCTATCCCACCAATCGATTCTGGTATCCTCTGGTTGTTCTGGCATTCCTGTCGGTGGCAGTGGCGGGAATACTGTACTTCATACCTTCCTTGCGGATCTACTACGAAACCGCCCGGCTGATTATCCTTGGAACCCTGGGATTCTGGTTTGCACTTGGATTTCTGGACGCGGCCACCATTCCGGGGCGAAAGCGATTTCTGGTGGAGCGCCGGGCAGATCGAATATTCTCCCAGGGTTTTCGCCATCATGTAACTCTGGAATTTCACGTTAGAAAAACCTTGCTGGGCCGATTCAGGGTCCAGGTGGCGGACCATGCTTTTGAGTCTGCCAGGCATTACGGGATGCCGTACGTTGGCGAGTTTCGCCGGGGAGTAAATACACTTTCCTATCGGATTCGCATCGCCCGTCGCGGGCTGTATCCCTTTCGGCATATCTATCTTACTGCATTTTCTCTGATGGGGTTCATGCGCGGGATTCATCGGATTTCCTGCGCCACCGATGTCCGTGTGTATCCGGACTTGAAGGCCATTAGCCGGTACCTTCTTCTGGCTCGCAAAAGCCATCTGGGCTTGATGGGCGTAAGGAAATTTCGTCGGCGGGGCGGCGATCAAGAGTTCGAGAGGCTAAGGGATTACACCAGGGACGATGAATTCCGTCACATCGATTGGAAAGCTACGGCCCGTAATCAAAAGCTGATTGTCAGGGAATACGAAATGAACCGCAACCAGAGCGTTTTGTTTCTTGTGGATTGCGGCCGAACCATGACGGCCACAGATGAAACCCGATCCTATCTGGATTATGCGATCAACGGATCTCTACTGCTGACTGCGGTGGCCGAACGGCAGCAGGACCGGGTAGGATTTCTGGCCTTTTCAGACCGCGTCCTGCGCTATGTTAAGCCTGCCAGAAACAACCGGGAGAAGATTATCCAGGCCGCTTATGACCTGGAGGCCGGCTACGCAGAAAGCGACTATGAAGGGGCTTTTCGATTCCTGAACACGGTACTGCGAAAGCGCACTCTTCTAATTCTTCTTACGACCATCATAGACGATCGTACCGCAGAGATGGTCCATGCATACCTGGGCACATTGAGCGGAAAACATCTGCCTTTTGCGGTCATGCTCAACGCACCCGATTTGCACCGAAGCCTGGAGTCCCCTCCTGAGACTCTGGACCGGGCCTTTTACCAGGCGGGAGTAGCCGATTTTCTGTTATGGAAGGCGGAGCTGTATCAGAAATTAAAGAATCGTGGAGTGCTGGTGCTGGATACTCTTCCAGAGGATTTAAATGCCGGGATTATTAATGAATACCTGCGCATCAAAGCGCGAAACCTTCTCTGAAGGCCAGGATGCCATAACTCCCAGGAATCAACGCAGATGATGGACCACCGCTCTAAACCGGCGCAATGGTAAGAAAGCCGGATTTCAGTTCTGGATTCTGCTTTCCAGCTCCGGCTCCAGATCTTTCCAGATGTTTGAGGCCATGATCTTCGTGCCTTCCACTGTCGGATGGATGCCATCTTTCTGGTTGAGCGTTTCATTCCCGGCTACCCCCTGCAGCGGAAAGGATATCAGATGGATCTTTTGCTTTCTGGCAACTTCCGGGAAGATCTTTCGAAAGTCAGCGGCATATTGCGGTCCCATATTGGGGAAGGTCATCAATTCGTAGAGAAAAATAGTGATCTTCGGATTGTGCCCTCTTGCCTTTTCCACTATGGAATTTAGATTGGAGCGGATTTCATCCAATGCAATGCCGCGCATACCATCATTGGAGCCCAGACCGATAACAAGAAATTGAATATTCTTTCGGTTCTTGAAATAGAAGTCCAGGCGCGAAAGCCCGCCGGCAGTGGTATCGCCGGAAACGCCGCCATTGATAACTTCAAGACTCCAGCCTTTTGCATCTATCTTTTTCTGAATCAGCGCTGGCGCTGCCTGAAACTTTTCCAGGCCCAGACCTGCAGTAAGGCTATCGCCCAGGAATAGGATGGCCGGTGCACTGCTGGACGGCTTTTCCGGGCTGGCCTTCTGCACATCGTCGCCTTTTTCGCAATTCGATGTTAGAAGAACGGGCAGAAGAAGTAGAGCGAACGAAAACAGAACGCTTTTGCGTTGAACCCGGAACCGACGGGAAGTCTGCGCTTTCTTATTTGCAAAAAAGGGAGGGTTTCGCATTGTCCATTCCTCACAGGGCCGAGGTTGCCGGGCCCAAATCAAAGCTGATTTCCTGCCCCCGGGCCTGCGTTTGCGGTTCGAAGCTTCAGCGCCAGGGAAGGTATATCGGTCATGATTCCATCCACCGGCAGGCCAAGCAAGGTCTTCATATCCTCTTCTTCGTTGATGGTCCAATAATCCACGCGGAGCCCTCGACGGTGGGCCCATTCCAGGAACTCGGCATCTGCTCGAAGAGCAGGCAGGACGGAACCCGGTCGAAAGGGAAGCTGCAATGCCTGGAAATCGAATTCACAGCGCGCCTCCAGAAGGTAACAAATGGAGGCATGGATGACTTCGCCGGTGTTGGCGGAAGTGGGAAGGGAAGACTGACGCCGGAACTCCTGGATGGCTTCCTTGTGGGCGCTGCCTACAATGACATCCTTTCGATCCTGTCTCGGAGCCAGCAATCGGGCCACTTCCCGGGCCAGTTCCTTGCTTTCGTTTTTTAGTTCGATGTTCACCGGCGTTCCCGGAAACCGGCCCAGGAACTCCTCCAGAGTGGGGATGCGTTCGCATTCCTGGCAGCCGGCAGGAATGGGAAGGGATTGCACTTCCTTCAAAGTCAGTGCAGGAATGGATTCCGATCTACCGGCCATCCTTTCCAGGGTATCATCATGAAATATTACTACCACTCCATCGCTGGTAAGCTGCACATCGGTTTCCAGCACATCTACGCCCAGATCCAGGGAAGCCTGAAAAGAAGACAGAGTGTTTTCCACCGTGTTTCGGGTAAGTCCTCTATGAGCAAAAATCAACCTTTCTCCGGAAGGCCGAAAAAAGGACTCCGGAAAGCTACGAATTTCGGCACGACCGCTGTTAAAGGCGAAAACGGTAAATCGGGTCAAAACAAAGGTAGAAATGACCAGAGCCAAAAATCCTATTCCGTACCACATCATTGAACGATTTCGAATCACGATTCTATTCCCCCAGTATCCTCTGGTATCTACAGGCCCGGAATAGGAAAGAAAAAATATGGTAACTCTGACGCTATGTTGCAGAATGCCGCCATGCATGGCAGCGATGTGGATGTAAAAGACCGAGAAAAGATACTGAGTGCGGTCAACGAAGGCAAAAGGGTCCGATTCCTGACCTATTCCCTTACCGATACCATGGAACGGCAGCTGGACTTCGTAATTGCGGCCATTCTAAAAAAGCACCACCATGCGCCATTGCAGAGCACTCTGTACTCCTGTCTCAAGGAACTGGTAGTCAACGCCACCAAAGCCAATGCGAAACGAGTTTTCTTCGAAGAGCTAGGCCTGGACATAAACAACGCCGAACAGTACCGCCAGGGAATGCAGAAGCTCAAGGGTTCCATGTCCGAGAAATGGATTCGGGAGTACGGTGAGAAGGCCCGGCTCAAGGGGCTGGAAACATCCATAACGTTCGATCATACCGATGAGGGACTGCGCATTCTTGTACTTAACGATACGGATTTGATTGGCGCGGATGAAACCAGGATCCGGGAAAAGCTGGCCGAAGGGATGAGCTACGACGATTTACTCTCTTTCTACATGGCCAACGGCGATCAGACGGAAGGGGAAGGTATGGGACTGGTGATGAATCTTCTGCTGCTGAAGGGAGAAGAAACGGATCCGGCGCTGTTTCGCATTGGCACCGTGGATGGCAAAACCATGGGCAGAATTGAAATCCCCTTCAATGCAAATTTTCAAAGCGTTCGGGGCAAGGATCCCCGGGGCTGGAGGGATCGGCCCGCTGAAGAAACCATCAATTTGAATTTTACTCGCAGTTAGGCACCAGCGGGATTCGACTCCACAGCCCGGCCCGTCTGCGGCCAGGACGATCCGACTTTCCGGCGTTTCGCTGAAGGACTGACCTGGATGCGCCGCCGGGCCTGGAAAGCGTCCTTTTGGCGTTCCGAATAAAGAGTGCAGCCCGTTCTACCAGACCATCGAACTCAGCCGGAAAGCCGGACTCAGTCCGAAAGCCGGGTCCCCGGCGGGTAACGATGGGATTCAAGAAACGTATCAATCCAGTGGGCTGCCGAGTAGAATATCTTCGGAATGAATGATTCGCTGCCGGGGATAATGTTGCCGAAGTCGGCTGATTCTGGATCTATACTTCTCGTTTGTACGCGCCGCTGTGTTTTCCATGTACTCTGCATTTTTTTCTGTCAGGCGAACATGAACTGCTTCCAACCGTAGACGTTGCGGAGGTTCGTCCAGATGCATTTCATCCTGCCATATGCGAATTTCGCCCGAACGAAGCCTGTTGTCGGCGATCTGTCGGGCTTCCGGCTCCCACTCCCAGTGCTGGCCAATGCGATAGCTCTTCTCCGCTTTTTCGGAAGTAGGATAAGCGATGACTTTCACCAGGATGAATCGTTCCGGATCGCCGGTGGGCAGATGGTGGGCTGTATCCTTGTTCGCCATCCGGATGGTAAATCTCAGCGTTCCGCTGGCCGGGATCCATTCATAGCCGACCAGCGAAAGGTCCAGGCCCGAGCGATACCCGCCTTTTTCCTGATAAGGCAGCAGGGAAAACTCTTTGGGAATACCGCCGCCTATAAAATAATGTAGATGGGAACGCCTCTCCGGAAAGTCCCCGGCCACCGAAGCGATCTTTCTTTCGAGCTCTGGCATATGGCAACTGGAGCAACTGCGATCCGAAAGTTCAGACTTTGCCAGCTCATTTCCCGTATCGAAGAAGCAAACCAGAGAGGAACTAACTTTGTAGGTAACGTTGTGACAATCCAGGCAGCGCTTCTGAAGCGACTTTCTGTCTGCCACTACCGGATGCGGAGCCCGACCCGTGCCCAGGGGCCCCAGGACTACAGTGCGACCATCCACGTTTCGCAGATGACATGTGGCGCAGGTTACGCCTTCCTCCATCATGGAAGGATCAAAGCGCGGATTCTTTTCGTGTACTGGCTGTAGAAGATCCCCGTCCTTTACCTTTCGCACGATGGTTTCTCTCTGGTTGCCCACCGGAATATGGCAGTTCAAACAGAGCCATTCCGGTGAAGTAGGCTTGGAGAGCTCGGACTGGAATTGCAGATCGGAAAGAGCATGGGCATGGGTGGATCGGGACCATTCTTCGTAATGACTGGCATGGCAGGTGCTGCAATCTTTTGCAGTAATTCCAGGACTTCCCTGTAACGGACCCATGTTTTCCATGGGCAGAGCCCAGGACTGGTCGGGAAACATGGACTGAACCGAGACTTCCGTGGATTCTGCCCCATTCTCCATTTCTGTAGCTTGCGGTATCTTTACCTGGTCGGAGCCTTCTTTGCCACAACCTGCCAGAGCAAAAATGCCAGCAAGGGCAAGAACCGGCGCCGCAAGATACGGACGATATGCGAATGCCGCGCAGGACCGGTAACTCGAAGACCAGCCAAACCGGGGCGCAGAAGGCCAATAGCCAGAAGCGAAGTATTTCCCTGGTCGGAATTGGATGATGGAACTCAACGTCTGCGATAGCAGATTCTTACCCGCGTAGACAATGGCATGTACTGACCTACTGCCATTCATGGCTCTTTCTCCAGAGGGTATTTGTCCGGATCGCCGGCGGACCAGAACCACATGCTGCCGGCGAAGTTAGAGGCCTTAAATCCATGATGCCGCAGCAAGGCCGTAACCATGGCCGATCGTACACCTCCGGTGCAATAGGGAACAATTCTCTGCTCTTCCCGGATACCATGATCTAGCAGCAGCTGGCGAATTTGCGCTTTCGAAAGAGAGTAACCGTTTGGATCCAGAAAATCCTGAAAGTAAATATGCTTTGCTCCCGGTATATGCCCGCCACGACTTTCGCCGTATGGTGTTTGCCCCTGGTATTCAACCTTCTCTCGAACGTCCAGAATTGCAATATCATCTGCTTTGAAGCGTCTGCCCAGCTCCTCTCTGGAGATGGTATAAGGAACGTCTACAGTCTGCCCTTCCTGCATCTTCGCATCCGCGTAGTCTGTGTCATTTCCCAGGACTGCCGGTGACGGATGTAAGGAAGGTTCGCTTCTATTCTTTTTTGTAAGATCTCCTTTCATGGGTCCTACACTGGTTTCCAGATATGGTACCAGACTCTGATAGCCTCCATCTACAAGATAGCTATTGCGAATTCCTGCCTCTCGAAGCATCCAAACGATTCTTCCTTCTTCGCCCCAGCCATTCCTGGCTCCTCCGTACACAAAAACCAGGCTATCTTTCTGGACACCGAGTTCGGAGAGGCGCGCCTGAAGTTCTTGCTCTGCAAGCAGCATTCCTCTTTCTTCATCTTTGCGGGAAAAGTCTTTCCAGGCGATATGTGTGGCGCCTGCGATATGGGCGGTTACATAGACTCCATAGAAACGCGCATCCAGCAAGATGGCCTGCTGTATGCTGGAGGATGCATCGCCTGGATGCACAATCCAGGGTGTTGACGAAGGATGATGAGGGGCCGGGCCCGAGCCCGCCATAGTACAGTTTGCAACAGTCATAAGTAAAGCAACGAAGACAGGAGAAGAGCGGTAAATAGCCTTCCAAAGGGGCCGCCTTAGATTCTCCGCAGGAAGCGACGCCTGGATGTCGGCTCGGCGAAGACTTTGTTGCAGATCCATTAGAGTTGCTTCCGATGGTAATCAACGGTTCGCTTGAGCGTTTCCTCAATAGGGCGGATCTGCAAGCCCAGATTGCGAATTTTGGTGTTGTCCAGAAGCTTCTTTCTGCCTCGCTGACGTACTCGATCTACAGTCATTTTGGGCGGCCGGCGGGTGAACCAATCTGACATCTTCTCCATCAAAAATCCTACTGCATATACAAGAAATCGGGGCAGGCGAAGACCAGGTCCGGGAACACCGCTGACCTTTTCCAGCAATCCAAAGAACTCCTTTAGAGATACATCATGACCGGCCAGAATGTAGCGTTCCCCGGCTTTTCCTTTTTCCAGAGCCAGTATCTGGCCTTCGGCCAGGTCATCCACGTCGATGACATTGAAGTAGCCATAGAAGTAAAAGGGAATCTTTTGTCTCAGAAAATCCTTTACTACCTTTCCCGTGGGCCCGGTATCTCCCGGCCCAAATGGGCCCGATGGATTTAATATGACGATTTCCGGGCTATCGGATTTCTCAATGAACTTCCAGACTTCCTGTTCTGCCAGGAATTTGCTCCTGGTGTAGTGGGAGCTCTTCTTGTATTCCTTGAACGGAGTATTCTCGTCGGAGAGGCCTCGCGGATTCCAACCTATGACGTTTTGAGTGCTGGTGTAGACAATTCGCTTCACACCCTTCTCTCTGGATTTTTCCAGTAGTAGCCTTGTTCCGTCCACATTTACACGGTACATAGGCGAAAAGTCTGCCATCCATTGCGCATGTATGGCGGCCAGGTGGAATACAAAGTCCACTCCGTCCAGGGCTATATCCAGGTCCGAATCGCTGGTAAGGTTTCCGTCCAGGATCTCTACGTCCAGGCCGTCCAGCCGATCTCTGGGCTCAGAAGGAAGAGCCAGAACTCTCACTCTGTATTTTCTTTCCAGAAGGTTGCGCACTACGTGGGAACCTATGAATCCGGCCCCTCCGGTTACCAGGCAAAGCATACAACCCGGTGCCTGCAGGGCAGAATCGTGTCAAGACGAGCCCGGTCTCCGCCGGGGGTCCTGCAATGCACTAGGGCTCGATGGCTGAGGAACCGACTCGGGGCCGAGCCTTCAGGAAGACCGGGGGAACGGAGAATAATGCAGCGCTTTGAAGGGTCAACAGCAAGATGAGCAAAACAAAACTAATAGAGATACATACGGTGGTGGCCGCCGATCCAGATACCGTTCGTCGATCTTTGAATCGAAAACTCTTCGAAGCATTGAATCCTCCTTTTCCTCCGGTTAAGGTCCTTCGATTCGACGGCATCCAAAAGGGAGGAATTACCCATCTAAGCCTCAATTTCTTCTTATTTAAGCAAGAATGGATTAGCGAAAACACCAGGTCGGAGTCCAGCACAGAAGACGGGGGTTTCCAATTTGTGGATGAAGGGCGAAAACTGCCCTTCTTTCTTGCATTCTGGCGGCATACGCATATTTTCGCAGAAATCCCCGGGGATACGGATCTGTCACAGACTCGTATTACGGACCGGATTGAATACCGGGGCAACGGAATGATGGGGCTTTTTTTGCAACCCATACTGGTCTTGCAGTTCAAATACAGAAAGCCTGTATATCGGAGAATCGCTTCTGGCGAATTTCTCCAGTAACAATTCCAGGAAAGAATTCCCCGGGGCTGAAGCAGGGGAAGAGGGAAAAGGAGTAGGGCGGTGTCGGAAATCTACAGAAAATACGAAGGTCATCCAGGTAAGAAGCGGTATGCAGTGTGGCTGCTGGAGCTTCTCGGACGCGTTTACACCAGGCTGCGATTTAATATGAAGGTGGAAGGCCTGGAAAACATGCCACCGAAAGGGGCAACCCTGGTTCTGGCCAAGCATGTGCGCAACTCCGATATACCCCTGGGTCTGGTGCGAGCCATTCATCCGGTGCGATGGGATGTCTGGTGCATCATGAAGGATACCCTGGCCAAAGGACTGGCCGCGAAATTCTTTTTGAATTGCGGGGGCATCCCGGTGGATCGCAAGAATCCGGAAAAGAGCAAGAGGGATCTACTGGTGGCCCGAAAGGCTTTGCACGATGGCCGTCTGGTGACTATCTTTCCCGAGCAAACCCACTTCAAGGGCAAAATGGGTAAAGGCCGCACCCCCGGATTTCGCTTTGTGATGGGAAGACCGGAGAATCCGGTGCATGTAGTCCCCATTGGTTTTGAGTATCTTTTCCACAAATTTCCGCGCCGCACGGAAGTGTTTATTCGCATCGGGAAGCCGGTTCCCTACGACAATCATTCGGTTCCGGAAACCTTTCTGCATGAAAGGATGCATGAAATCGCGCAACTAAGCGGGCTCCAGTACAATCACGAACCGGTGACCAGAGGAAAGCCCACCAGCGTAAAAGTCTGAATGGGTTGCACCCGGCCTTTGACGCGAACCCGGGCTACGCTTTCGAATTGAGCTGGATCGGTCTGTTCGACGATTTCACGACTTACGATAAGCCGGCGCTTTAGCAGTTTGCAGAGTCCTTCCAGTCTGGAAGCAGTGTTTACTGTATCTCCCAATACAGTGTATTCCAGTCTGTTTTCCGAACCTATGGTGCCGGCAAAAACCTCGCCGCAATGTAATCCAATGCCAATGTCCAGCTTTGCAGAGATGCCATTGAGGCTGCGATTGAAGTCTGGTAGCATGGTAATCATGTCCCGGGCGCATTCAACTGCAGCTCGGGCATCCTCTGAAGGTCCCCGGGTTTCCGGCACTCCAAAAACCGCCATAACTGCATCGCCAATGAACTTATCGATCATCCCTCCGTGGCGAAAGATGATGTCTGTGATCTTTTCCCGGTAATCGGTGAGCATGCGGGCCACATCTTCCGGCGGCAGGTTTTCAGATAGCGATGTAAATCCTCGTATGTCGCTGAACAGGACTGTAACGTATCGCCTCTCGCCGCTATGCAGTTGGTCTGGATTGGCTACCAGTCTCTGAGCAAGTTCCGGACTGAAGTAACGAGAAAGCAAAGTCTTCTGGGCTTCCACGCTGGCCAGCCGCTGCAGCATGGAAAGAGAACGGCGGATAGTAAGTCCGGTGGTCAATGCCACCAGTGCAAAGAGTACCGGCCTCGTCGGGATAACATCTGCCAGAATCACTCCTTCTCCCATGACATATTCATACCATTGTCTGGTGGATTCTATTCCATAATGCAGGCAGATGGCAATGGTTCCCACATGGATAACCATGAACAGTGTAAAGGAAATAAGGATGTATTTGAGTCGAAACTGAAAGGCAGGAATCAGAAGGGGGATCAGATAATAATAGTTGGTGGGGTTCTTAAGAGTGAAACCTGCATTTTGCGGGCTTTCGGTGAGCTGCCAGAAAACCAGAACTCCGGTAATCAGAGCATAGTCCGCTACAAGAGTCAAATAGTTGAACAGCTTGATGGCCATTCTATGATTGCTCATCAGAACCAGGGTGTGCAGAACCGTGATACCAACGAAGACTGCAAGAGCAACGATGTTTATGATGGCGCGCTCATCGCCTTTCATGCTGGCTGCATTCCATAAGATGGCTATTGCAATGAAGACAATGGCTCCGTAGCGAAATCGGTTGCCCAATCTTGCTCCGCGGACTTCTTCTTCCTGAATAATCCGTTCTATGCTGCCCGATTTATTCACTGACTCTTTTCGGTCTTGCCGGTGGGTCGGCTACTAAAGTTTTCCATCAATACTGAGCGAAGTATTCTGGAAGTGGCCGGATCGTTTAGAATCTGGAAGTGATTTCTGCCCAGAATGCAATGCACTCGATTGGGAGCATTCTCTTTGCTTGCATAGACTCGCGCAGAAAGATACGCCAGGGAAACCTCTTCTACAACGCCATCGCCCAGCCAGGACTCCCAGACGTTGTTGTTCTTGCTGAGAAGGCTATAGATTTGCGTGGCCGGTACATCGTCCAGCTCGCCGAAGTAGAGTTGCTCGCTTTCTTCCTCGGGCCGAATGCGACCTCGCCCCAGGTCTTTAATGGCCTGGCTTCGTTCCAGTTCCGGATAGTCCAGCAATTGATTGGCCAGCTGAGATAGACCGGCCAGACCCAGGCCGATCCAGAAGCCCATTTTTTCCAGAAAGGAACCTGCATCCGGAGAACTGATCATCAAGACGTGCCGGATCCACCTGGATACACTGCCTGCCGCTGCATGTTCTTCATTATTCTCAGAAAGGCCGGGGCGGTTTTTGTCCTGGTAAAGCGCGGAACGAAGTATGAGTCCTCCTTCGCTGTAGGCCACCACATCAATGATTGGCTGATGTTGATTGTGGATGGAATCCAGGATGGAAAGCAATTCCTTCCCGGTAGCAGGAATGGATTGCAACGGAGGAAAGCGGAGGTAGGCGCAGAACCCGTTCAGGGAATCCACCGTTTCGTCGAAGGAGAATGGAGTGCCGGAGTTGCTCCACAGGGTCTCATCGGAGAACAGGCCTGGCACAAAAAGCACCAGTCTTTCCTTGCCCGATGCCTTGAAATCCTTCACCAGCTCTTCTGTAGAAATGTCTTTTCCACCTTTCCTCAAAGAGGTGCGAACATCAGTGCCCGAGCGCGTAAAGGATGGTCCCATTATGCTCACTGCCGGGACATTTTCCATTATAGAGCGCTTCACCGAACTATCCGCCAGACGGTAGGACTCCATGGTGGCATCCATGGCCCCTTCAAATGCCTGGTGTAAGTCCGCCAGGGTTACTTCCAGAGCTCCAGCCGGGTCGAGGGCGGCCTTCTGCAATTGCTCCCCCGCTGTTTTTACCGCCCTGGCAAATCCGGTGCGATCTACAAACGGGGAATCCGAAAGCCTTTCTAACTGTTGACCGGACCAGGAGAGGCTGCGCGACAAAAATCCCTGGAGTAGTTCTGCTGCATCCCGGGGAATGGCTTTGTTGATTTCCTCTTCCAGTTTCTGGTGTTCCGATTTCTGTTCTGATTTTCTGGAATCCGATTCCGACTCATCCATGGTGCAATGGCAACGGGCCCCCTCTGATTTACAAGTCTTTCGGAAAAGGCTTGTAAGGACACTTCCCGGGCTCTCATGCTGGCATGGACGGAAAAAAATACATAGACCGTCCGAAAGGCAGCGCAGCCGGCATGTACCGGGCGCCAATGGCGCTTCATCCCGAATAAGCGGCATATGAAGACGTCTGCAGGATCAGGGGGAAATGATGTCAGAAGTATCGATTCAGGAAAAAAAGGATCTGGTAGGCACCGGCGGAAAAGTGGCCATTAGTCCGGCTACCGGAGAAATCATTGGCGAATACACCAGCACCAATCTGGAATCCGTTCCGGAGATCTTCGCCCGCGCCCGTCAGGCTCAGAAGGAATGGGCAGGATACAGCTTCTCGAAACGCAAGAAGCACATCCTCAAGATGCGCGATTACATTGTGGAGCAT
Organism: Leptospiraceae bacterium; assembly: GCA_020440915.1. GTDB lineage: Bacteria > Spirochaetota > Leptospiria > Leptospirales > Leptonemataceae > UBA3465. The sequence continues at coordinate 32,146 of JAGRNE010000005.1, forward strand.
GCAGAAGAACTGGCGGATATTGTAAGCAAAGAGAACGGCAAGTCCAGAGTCGATGCGCTGGCCACCGAAGTGGTACCCTGCGCTCTGGCCGCCAACTGGTATGCAAAGAATGCTCGTAGAATTCTCAAACCTTTTGGCCTGGCCGGCTCCACAATTCTATTCTTCAACAAAAAGAATCAAATCATTCATGTGCCCCTGGGAGTTGTGGGGATAATAAGTCCCTGGAATTATCCTCTTTCCATACCCTTTGGCGAAGTGGCCATGGGTTTGATGGCCGGAAATGCAATTGTGCTGAAAGTGGCCGGAGCCACAGTAATGGTAGGAAAAGCCATCGAAAGGATTGTAGATGCGGCCGAGCTTCCTTCCGGTCTTTTTTCGCATGTAATTGGCAGCGGCGGTCAGGTTTCCACAGCCATGTTTCACAATGGCGTGGATAAGATCTTTTTTACCGGAAGCGTTCCTACTGGCAAAGAGCTCATGCGACAGGCTGCAGATACTCTTACTCCCCTTTCTCTGGAACTGGGCGGAAAGGATCCCATGGTAGTATTTGATGATGCGGATCTGGAAAGGGCTACCAACGGCGCTGTCTGGGCCGGCTATCAGAATGCAGGCCAGAGCTGCGGCGGAGTGGAAAGGATATACGTTCAGGAAAAGGTCTATGATCGATTTGTGGAGCTTCTGGCCAAAAAGACCTCTGCTCTGCGTCATGGACCCGACCTGGATTTTGATGTGGATATGGGCTCCATGACCACCGAAGCACAAAAAAACATAGTGCACCGGCATGTTCAGGCAGCCCTGGAGAATGGAGCAAAGGTGGTGGCCACTTCGCGCTCCATAGATTCCGCATCAGAGCAAAAGGGATTTTTCTACCCTGCAACCCTGGTAACAGGCGTAAATCATGATATGGATTTAATGCGCGAAGAGACTTTTGGCCCGGTGCTTCCAGTAATGAAGTTTCGCACAGAACAGGAAGCTGTGGAACTGGCCAACGACAGCACCATGGCATTGACCTCTTCTGTCTGGACAAAGAGCAAAAAGAGGGGCAGGCGAGTGGCCGCTGCATTGCAGTCCGGCGTTACAACGGTAAACGATCATCTGTACACCCATGGAATGTCCGAAACTCCCTGGGGAGGCTGGAAAGAATCCGGCATGGGTCGAACCCATGGTAAGTTTGGGCTTCTGGAGATGACTCATACGAAGCTTATCAACTATGACATCCTCTCTGCGAAGCGAAATATCTGGTGGCATCCCTTCTCTCGAAGGACCTACGACGCTCTTCTACAGGCCCTGAGGTTCAACTATGCCGGCGGAAATCCCTTCCGCAAGCTAATCAACGGTCTGAAGCTTATGAGCTACATGATTCCCAAAATGTTCGGTAACTGGAAAGTCTAAGACTCGCTTCGCCCGCCAGGGCATGAATTCTGGCGCCGCTTTGCGGCCGGTACGACAGGCGTACGCATGGCAATTGCGGCGAAACCATCGGCAATAGTTGAGATCAATATCAAGAAAAAAGAGGAAGTAATCAGGGAAGATCTATGGAGCTGGAAGGCAAAACAGTAGTAGTTACAGGGTCGGCGGCCGGTCTGGGCAATGCCATGATTCGCGCATTCGCCGCGAAAAAGGCGCGGGTGATCGTCAGCGATATCAGTCAGGAGAAGGTGGATGAAGCAGTTAGCGCTCTTTCCTCGGAAGGCATTCAGGCGCTGGGAATGGCCTGTAATGTAGCCGATGAGAAACAGGTAGAAGATCTCTTTGCGCGGATAGTCAAAGAGACGGGCCGTCTGGATGTGGCTGTATTGAATGCAGGGATTCTACGGGATGGCAAGCTGGTAAGCGTGGACCGTCAGACCGGCGCTGTAAAAGATAAAATGAGTCTTCAGCAATGGCAATCTGTGATAGACGTGAATTTAACTGGAGTATTTCTCTGCGCCCGCGAAGCGGCGGCCAGCATGATCGGCCTGCAAAGTCCAGGGGTTATCATTCCCATTTCATCGGTGGCCAGGCATGGAAACCCGGGCCAGACCAACTACTCGGCAGCCAAAGCAGGGGTTGCCTCCATGACCCGACTCTGGGCGCTGGAGTTGTCCCGCCATTCCATTCGAGTGGCGGGTATTGCCCCTGGATTTATTGCCACTGAAATGGTGCTTTCGGTGATGAATCAGAAGGCCCTGGAGCAATGGCAGCAAAAGATTCCCATTGGTCGACTGGGCAAGCCAGAAGAGATTGCAGCCACCGCTGTCTTTATCGCCGAGAATGACCTGGTGAACGGCGAGATCATGGAAATCACCGGCGGGGTGCGTGTGTGAGTGCAGGCCGGTTTTCTGTAGCCTTGCTTCTGGTGCTGGCGGGTTTCGCAGTACAGGCTCCCGTTGTTGCGCGCAGCCCCCATCAGGTATCTGCGCTGGAGTTGAAACCTCAAATGCGTGGAGTTCCTTTGCAGCCCCATGCGCTCTACCTACTGGATAAAGGCGACGGCGCCGGCAGATTTCAAAGCGTCCGGGAAATCCGGGCCAGAAGCGAAGAATTCTCTGCGATGCAGGACAATTCCTTTGGCTATTCTACGGGCGTTCTCTGGGTTCGATTTCGAATTAAGAATCCGCAGTCCGAGCGCCTTCGCCTATTTCTGGAATACGATTTTCCTCCGTTTGATGATATCCAGGTGTACCGGTTCAGGTCGGGCTCGGAAGAGAGCGGACTCCTGGAGCCTGTGGCCCGCGGCGGCGATCGCCATCGATTCTCTCAGAGGGAAGTTGATTTTCGCAATGTAGTTTTTCCTTTTGAGCAGGAAGCGGGATCCCAGTACGAATATCTGCTCAGATTGCAGACCAGCAGTTCCCTGGTTTTTGCGCTCAACGTCTATACTGGCGAGGAATTGGGTTCCTACATTGGCAATGAGCAAATCGTGCTGGGCCTTTATTATGGCATCATGCTGGCCATGGTGGTTACAAACCTCTTCTTTCTTGTTTCTACTCGCGATCGCACTTATCTTTTCTATTTACTCTACATCCTGGCCTACGTGCTTTTTCAGGCAACTCTCAATGGTCTTACATTCCAGTATCTCTGGCCGGAATCGGTGGAATGGGCAAACAACTCCTTACCCTTTTTTATCTTTCTGGCCTGTATGGGTATTCTGGTATTCTGCAGAAGTTTTCTAAATGCCAGGCAGCACACCCCGGGCACGGATCGACTGTACTGGATCGTCATTGTGTTTAACGCGGCCGGTCTATTCTCCGCTCTTTTTCTCTTTGATTATCGCATTAATCTAATTGCTGCGGTGCTGCTAACTTTAACGACGCTGGCTCTGGTGCTGGCCAACGGAATCCATACGTTTGTGCTGGGAGTGCGTCAATCGCGCTTCTTTCTGGCGGCCTGGGCCCTCTTTTTGCTGGGTGGCGGGCTGAATGTTCTAAAATCGGCCGGTCTTCTGCCGGATACCTGGATTACAACGTACGGCATACAAATCGGTTCAGCTCTGGAAGTGATGGTACTTTCCCTGGGACTCGGAGATCGAATTAATCAGCTATCCAATTCTCTACAACGAAACGTCAAAGAGCTGAGAGTTGCCAGAAGCGAATCCGAGATTGTAGGAATCCGACTGAGAAACCTTGTAGAGGAGGCTGACGATTTTATTTTCACTCTGGACGAGCTCTGGAATTTCACCATGGTGAACAAGGCTTTCCAGCGAAACCTCAAGTATTCCCAGGAAGAGCTA
>JAGRNE010000060.1 GCA_020440915.1 Leptospiraceae bacterium
AGAACCCACATGTAATGAAACAGAAAGGATTCTCCGGTGATTGGAATCAAATCGTTTACTCAAACAGCCATTCTAACGGCGCTCTCTATTTTGCTGACGGCTTTGCCGTTGAGGGCCGAAGACCCGCCTCCCGGAGCCGAACCGGCCCCTGCGGTCGAACCGGGTGCGGATAATTCCGGCCGCGAACTGGAGCAGGACATTCCCTTTCTGGGAAGTTACATGCATCGCATCCAATTTGACATTGGAGTGGGGTACGCCATCGGAAAGCAGAATCTGATGACGGAAACCGGGCCGGCCTGGCTGATCAACTCCGCCATCAATACCGCCAGCAACAATCAGTCTCCGGCCATTCCTCTGGGAGAGGGGGATGAAAACGATTTTTTCCCGATCCGCACCCGGCTTCTCTATTCCTATGGGGACCGCTTTGATGTTTCCTACTATAGAAACAACGTGGTGCGAAAGTTTTCCCGGGATAACAGTCCCAGCGTTCTTTTCGCATTCCCCGGGAACGACAACTACATAACCAGCCTGTTCGAAGGCACGCGGTTGCTACGTTACCATTATGACAGCCGGATCTTCGAATTCGGCTATTACCATCGCTGGATGGAAAAGCTGCGGGTTGGGCCGGTCATCGGTTATAACACCATGCATGAATCTCTGACAGCTACCTTTGGCTCCTATACTCTGCGAAATACCGGAATCACTACCGATCCTCTGCTCACCACCTGGGCCAATGCCGGCGATGTAAGAATGGATTACCACCTGAACGGTCCGGCTTTTGGGCTGGGCCTGAAGTGGGATCCCCTGGAATACTTGCGCATCAAATACAACATCTACTTTATTCGCAGATCCGGCACCTACGAAGGGGCCGGTCCTCAGCTACTGAATCTTCGGGATTCCAGCGATGCGGAGAGCTACGATCTGGCCGGAATCTATCAGTCCGGACGGGTCACCGACAAATCCACGTTGCATCGCATCGAAGCGGAGTTTCGATACTGTCGACTCTCTGCGACCATCGGTCTGGAAAGAGAGCAGTGGGACAGAACATACGATGAGTTCTACGGTCTGCAGAACGGAAACCTGCGAGACGTGAGTCAGAAATCCAACCTGCTGGGTCTGGGCGAAAGGGCATCAAGTTCATCGGGATACCGTACAGAACTCTATGCCACAGTGGGTATGGCCTTCCATTTTGGAGAGGTAAACACCCGGGTTACAGATACAAGTCCGGTGATCCGCGAAGAACCCGCCCAACCGGCGGAGCCGGAAAAACCCGCGGAGCCCGAGACTTCGCCGGAAGAGGTGGGCGATTATCTGGATAAACTGTACGATAACGTTAAGGATAAGTTCAAGGGCCAGGGATTGGCGCTGGAAGAACTGGAAAATAGTTTCCGGGCCCTGGGCTTTCGCATGGAAAAGGTCAAGGATGAAGCTACAGGAAATACGAAAGAGATTGTGGCCAGCATCGATGGGGACCTTTCTTTCGATACCGGTAGCGCCAAGCTCACCCAGAAGGCCCTGCAACTGATTGATCAGGTAGCCCAGGGACTGGTGGACAATCCGAACACTGTGGCCAAGGTGCATGGTCATACCGACTCCGTGGGCGCCTATCGTTCCAACAAAATCCTGAGTCTTCGCAGGGCCGAAGCAGTCCGCGATGCCATGATCAATCGCAAGGGAATAGCTCCGGAGCGGATCATAGAAGTCCAGGGCTTCGCCGACGATCGAAAGATTGTAGATACCATGGGTGCAGAAGCAAGAAACCGAAGGGTAGAGATTCGCATTTCCTATCGGTAAATCGCAAGCACACATCTGCACAAAGAACCCGGGCCCTCATGGGGCTCCGGGCGCACGGTGCTACTGCACCGTCCTGCATTCCAATGCAGACCGCAAGAGGCCAATCCACTTCTTCTGGTTTTTCCGGCCTTCCGGGCGCCTGGCATCCACGGAGCCAGGGGTGATGGGAATGGTCATTTAAGCGCCCGGGAAAGCTTGCCATCAGGGCCGGGAAATAGGATTCTGTAACAGGGTAATCCTATGGAACAGGCGCCGGAAAAAGAAATAATGCAGAAGGAAATGCGGGAACTGGTAGCCAAAGAGAATCAGTTCTTGCAGGAGCGAGATCCCCATCCGCTCATCATTCAAGGCAGACAGTTTATCTCCCGGCTTTTTGTCGGTACCGGGAAGTTCGCATCCAACCAGGCGATGTTGTCCGCTGTAGAGGCCTCTGCCACCGAGATGGTCACTGTAGCTCTGCGTCGTGTAGATTTGAGCAAAGCGGTGAATGAAGAGGACATGATCTCCATCCTCGATCTCAATCGACTGCAGTTATTGCCCAACACCTCGGGCGCTCGGGATGCAGGCGAAGCAGTACGGCTGGCCCAGCTTTCCCGGGAAATGGGCGGCGGTTCCTGGGTGAAGCTGGAGGTTACTCCGGATCCAGTTTATCTTCTTCCCGATCCTGTGGAGACCCTGCAAGCCACGCAGGAACTTGTGAAGGATGGATTCACGGTGCTTCCCTACATGCATGCCGATCCGGTGCTGGCGCTACGTTTGCAGGATGCGGGAGCGGCCACAGTCATGCCGCTAGGATCCCCGATTGGATCCAACCAGGGCATCAAAACAGAAGAAAGCATACGAATTATTATTGAGCAGGCTCGAGTTCCTGTAGTAGTAGATGCTGGCCTGGGGGCGCCTTCGCACGCCGCCCGCGCCATGGAGATGGGAGCCGATGCCGTGCTGGTGAACACAGCCCTGGCGGTATCTGCAGATCCTGCAATGGCTGGCCTGGCTTTTGCCAGGGCCACCACCGCCGGCAGAATGCACTTTCTTTTTGGAGGCGGGGCCTCCTCCCGGGGATCCGGGCAATGGAAACAGGCCAGCGCCTCCAGTCCGCTCACAGGATTCCTGGATGAAGAAAACAGGAGCTGAAGATGTCCGACCTTATCATACTTCCAGAAATTGAGGAATTAATCGAGCAACGCAAATCCAGAGCGCTCAAGGATCGCCTGAAGGAATTGCGTCCGGGCGATCTGGCTGAATTGATCGAAGATTTGCCGGACAATCATAAGGCTGTGGTCTTTCGCCTTCTTCCACGGGAGCTCACGGCCGATACCTTCGAGTACCTGGACTTTCGCTCACAGCAACATCTGCTGAAGACTCTGGCCAAGAACGAAGTGGCGGCCATCCTGAATGAAATGAAGGCGGATGATCGGACCGCCCTTCTGGAAGAACTGCCTGGCATCGCCATGAAGCAGTTGCTGGAACTTCTGACCCCGGACGAAAGAATTGTAGCCGTTCAACATCTGGGTTATCCGGAAGACAGCGTGGGCCGATTGATGGTCCCGGACTTCATTTCTGTGCGTCCGGACTGGACCGTGCAGAAGGTCCTGGATCATATTCGCAAGAATGGCCGGGACTCAGAGAGCATAAACGTAATATATGTCACAGACGATAAAGGTCGATTGATCGACGATTTGCGAATTCGCGAAATCCTGCTGGCTCCTGCGCGAAAGAAAGTCAGCGATCTGATGGACGAATCCTTTATTTTTCTGCAGGCCACCGATGACCGGGAAGATGCGGTGGACGTGTTCAAGAAGTACGACCGGGTGGCTCTGCCTGTGGTGAACTCCGAGCGATTTCTGCTGGGGATCGTAACGGTGGACGACGTCCTGGACGTAATCGAAGAGGAACACACGGAAGATATTCAGAAATTCGGCGGTCTGGACGCTCTGGAAACGCCTTACATGCATACTGGCTTTTTTCAGATGATCAAGCGAAGGGTTGGCTGGTTGATCGTACTTTTTATTGGTCAGATGTTTACAGTAACGGCGATGAGCTTTTTTCAGGATGAAATCGCGGCGGCTGTGGTTCTGGGACTCTTCATTCCTTTAATCATCTCCAGCGGAGGCAATTCCGGTTCCCAGGCCGCAACGTTGATTATTCGTGCTCTTGCTCTGGGTGAGGTGACATTGAAGGACTGGTGGACTGTGATGCGAAGGGAGATTCTGGCCGGTCTGACCCTGGGAGCTATTCTGGGCATCATAGGATTTTTTCGCGTTGTTGTTTGGCCTCTCTTCTTTCCGGACTATGGCGAATACTACATCCTTCTGGGCTGCGTGGTTGGGCTTTCGCTTCTGGGAGTAGTGATGTGGGGAACCATAACTGGTTCCATGCTCCCTCTGGTTATGCAGCGTCTTGGATTCGACCCTGCCGCTTCCTCGGCTCCCTTTGTTGCCATGCTTGTGGACGTTACCGGTCTGGTCATTTATTTCTCAATAGCGCTGGTACTTCTGAAAGGCACAATGTTGTAGGAAGGGTAGTCTGGCGCCATTCTTCAAGAAGCGGGGCCTGATTTAATATGGCAGTAATTCAATCATATTCTAGAGAGGCAGAAGCCAGGATTCTGCAACCTTCGCTGGAGCCAGATTTTCCGGCCCATCCTGAAGGGAAGATGGACGCAGAAAAGAAAGATGCAGGCGGCTTTGCATCTGTGGCCGCTCGAATACCGTTTTCTTCCATCCGTTCCGTTGTTGAATCCCGACGAGACCGGGATGTAAAGCGGGCATTGCAGAAAAGCGCGGATCGAACGCCCCTGGACTTCCAGGATCTATGCGCTCTGATATCCCCCGTTGCAGACAAAGAACTTGAGACTATGGCCGTTGTAGCCCGGGATCTGACGCTACAAAGATTTGGAAACGTAATCCAGCTATTTTCCCCGCTCTATCTATCCAACGAATGTAATTCGCACTGTACCTATTGTGGGTTCAGCGTTGGAAATTCCATTCGCCGCAAAACGCTGACCATGCAGGAGCTGGACCGAGAAGCTACGGCTCTGGCGGAGCAGGGCATTCGTCACATTCTATTGCTAACTGGAGAAGACTATCGCGCCACGCCGGTAGAGTATCTGGAGATGGCTGCGTTACAGATTCGGGATAGGTTTCCCTCAATTTCTATCGAGGTCTATCCTCTGAAGACTCCGGACTACCAGCGGCTGCGGAAGGCTGGAGTGGATGGGCTGGCTGTGTATCAGGAGACTTACGATCCTGTGCGATACAAAGAGGTCCATTTGCAGGGGATGAAAAAGAGAATGGAGTTTCGCCTGAACTGTGCGGATCGGGGAGGGCAGGCCGGATTGCGAAAGATTGCCCTGGGAGCTTTGCTGGGTCTTTCAGATCCTGGTTCCGAGGTCTATATGCTGGGTCTGCATGGTCGATATCTTATGCATCATTTCTGGCAGACACAACTATCCCTGTCCCTTCCCAGGTTGCGTAGCGCTACCGGGCTGTCAGAAATTCCGGAAGTTAAGGATCGAGAATTTGTGCGATACTTGCTGGCATTGCGACTGTTCTTGCCGGATGCAGTGATCACTCTGTCTACCCGCGAAAGCCCGGAGTTTCGCGATCATATGGCCAATCTGTGCATTACGCAGATGTCTGCAGGGAGCAAAACCGATCCCGGCGGCTACCGAATCGCAGACGAATCGGAGCGAGCGGCCGAGCAATTCTCCATCGACGACCATCGCAGCATCGCCGAAATGCGAGATCGCCTGAAAGAGCTGGGCCGGGAACCTGTATTTCTGGACTGGAGCTCGGTGCTGAAATAGGTTCGCCCCACCGGCCGAAAAACATGTTGCCATTTCTGTAAAAGGCTCAAGGATTACCGAACGGTTTTTTTGGCCGGAGGTAATCATGCTGACTGGATTCCAATTCCTGGCAGAAGCGGCATTTGGCGCTCTTCGCCGCAAACCGATGAAAAGCCGCGCAATAGCCTTCCGTTCCTGGATTTTCCTGCAGTCTTTGGCCGGGATGCCTGTATTGTTAGTTTGTTCTGTAGCTGCTTTTCCACCTCCCGCACAAGCCTATATTCATGTGAAAGATGGCAGGATTGTCGATTCCGGAGGTAAAGAGTTCTTCATGAAGGCTCTACACCTGGAAGGATGGCTCATTTGGCAGGGGCCTTTATGGAATGTGGGTTTGCGTTCTGAAACGGAGATGAAGGAGCGAATGTCTCTCACTCTGGGAGAAGATGCCTTCGCAGGCTTTGAGCAGAAGTTCTACGATGAATTCATTACGGAAGCGGACGTAATCAAGATCAAGTCCCTGGGTTTCAACACTATCCGCCTCTCTTTCAATCATAGCATTCTGGAAAAGGACAACCGTCCCTACGTTTACCGAGAACAAGGATGGAAACAACTGGATCGGTTTCTGGACTATGCAGAAAAGCATAACATCTATGTCATGTTAACCATGCATAGCGCTCCAGGGGGACAGAGCAATCTATTTGTATGCGATCCAGATGACACACTTCTCTGGGAATCGAAAGAGAATAGGAAGCGCACGGTTGCTCTATGGAAAGCCATTGCGGAAAGATACAGAAATCGCCCCTACGTTTATGGATATGAGATACTGAATGAGCCGGATGTTTCGGACTGGAAAGAGCTCCTGGGTCTATATAGAGAGATCACCTCTGCCATCCGATCCGTGGATTCCAATCATATGATCATTTACCAGGGAAACAAACATGGCAGAAAATTTCATGGATTCGGGGCCCCTCTGGATTCCAACGCAGCCCTTTCCTATCATACCTACAAGATTTCGATTTTCGTTCCGGATATCACAGATGAAATCCTGCAGGCCCTGGGCACATTGAACAGGCAACATGGCTGGCCCTACATCAATACCGAATTTGGCGCCAACGACCTGGACTGGACGAGAAAGAAAAGAATTCAGATGGAAGGTGGCCCGGGACAGGGTTGGACTTTCTGGCCCTACAAGCGGGTACCCTCGGCCATGCAGGACAATTTTCGCCATCTTGTGGAAATCAAGACCGGCGAAGACTGGGAAATGGTGGACCGCTCCTTGAAGTGGCCCAGAGCCATGAGCGGAGAGAAAGAGAAGGTAGCTCGGGCATTGCTGGCCTTTCTGGATGCGTCCAGGGCTGAGAAGCTTGTAGTCGATCAGGAGATTCTTGGGGCACTGGGCCTTTAAGGCTCAACGAAGCCAGGGGGGATGGCGAGGCATCTGAGCTTTGTATAGAAAGGCATCAGATGGGTGGGCTGTATCCGATCAATTCACCTGGAGCAAACAGTTCGAGAAATCTTCGCAGGAAGCCACCGCTCCGTTGGCGCCGCCCGAATCTTCGTAACAGGCATTGGAAGCCTGCAGATTTTTCTGGCAGCCGGATTGGCATCCCTCCAGAATAGTCTGCTTCTGTGCGTCTGTAGACTCTCCAGGATAGGATTTTTCTACACACTGAAGGTAGGCCTGGCAGATCTCCGGGCACTCGGCCGCGGCCAGTTCGGAAAAGAGGGACTGCGCCTGCAGCAAGGCCAGAAAAGCAAGAATCGTAAATAGGTATCTATTAAGCATGAAACTACCTGTATCAGAAGTAGACGTGGCTACTGCCTGTCCAGTTCAAACATAAGAGGCCCGCTGCTAAATTGGCCTTATACTTGACCTGCCCCGTGCGCCCTGGAAATCCCCGGGATTTCTGCCCAACCGTGCAATGGTGCCCCAAAAGCTGAATGACAATAGGGCATTATGCTCGCCAATGAACCATGCTTCCGGAGGAAAAGCCCGGCTTTCTCTGAGAATGGCCCATCACCGGCTGATGCTGGTAGGCAAATTTGGTGCATCATTGTCGGCTTTTTCGGCTTCTTCAGCCTAAAGGCCAGGTCAGGGAATCATCCGGAACGAGGCAGATACTCGTCAGCCCCCGTGGTCGCGAGTCAAACAGGATGCAAATAGGATACACAGGAGACTGAAATGGAACAATTACCTACTTCACCGTCCGAACTACTAAAATATTGTAAGGACAAGGGAATCGATTACGTAGACGTTCGCTTCACCGACATGCTCGGCATGATGCATCACTTCACCATGCACATAAATGCTATGGATGAAGCGGATTTTACTCAGGGACTGGGATTCGACGGTTCCTCCATTCGCGGATGGAAAGCAATCAACGAATCGGATATGCTTGCGGTTCTGGACGCTTCCAGCGCCTACATTGATCCATTCTTCGAGAAGAAAACTCTGGCTGTAATCGCCGACATCTACGAGCCCGGCGATACTCCCACGGAATATGCTCGAAGCCCTCGAACCATCCTAAAGCGCGCCGTCGAATATATGAAGAGCACCGGAATTGCCGATCAGGTATTCTTTGGTCCGGAAGCAGAATTCTTTATCTTCAGCGATGTGCGATTCGATCAAGAAACCAATAGCGGCTTCTACTTCATCGACTCTATTGACGCTCGCTGGAATATGGGTACCGACGAAGGCCCCAACCTTGGCTTCAAGATGCGAACGAAAGAAGGTTACTTCCCCCTCCCTCCCAACGATCACTTCCAGGATCTGCGAGGCGAAATGCTGGCCATGCTTGAAAAAATGGGAATCCCCACAGAAAAGCATCACCATGAAGTGTCTTCGGCCGGTCAGGCAGAGATCAACTTTAAGCTGGACGAAGCGCCGCGAATTGCCGATAAACTGCAACTCTACAAATACGTAGTAAAGAACGTTGCTCGTAAACATGGATTCTCGGCCACATTCATGCCCAAACCGCTGTTTGGCGATAACGGAACCGGCATGCATACGCACCAGTCTCTGTGGAAAGACGGTAAGAATCTCTTTGCTGGAAAAGGATACGCGAATCTGAGCGATATGGCCATGAACTATATTGCCGGGATTTTGACTCATGGTCCGGCCCTGCTTTCCTTCACCAATCCCACCACCAATAGCTACAAGCGACTGGTGCCCGGCTTCGAAGCTCCGGTGAATCTGGTCTATTCGGCCCGAAATCGTTCCGCTTCCATTCGAGTGCCTATCGCAGTGCATGGCGACAAAGCTCGTCGTATTGAATTTAGAACTCCGGATGCCGCTTCCAATCCCTATCTGGCCTTTGCTGCAATGCTTATGGCCGGCCTGGATGGAGTTCAAAAGAAGCTGGATCCAGGAAAGCCTGCTGACTTTAACCTGTACGATGCCACTCCTGAACAGCTGGAAGGGCTCAGCGCCGTTCCTGCCAACTTGACCAAGGTTCTGGATGCTCTGGAAGAAGATCAGGAATGGCTGACCAGAGGCGATGTGTTCACAAAGGACTTTATTGACGCATACATCGAGTACAAGCGCGAAGAGGTGGAGCAGATCGTAAATCAGAGACCGCATCCCTATGAGTTCGTTCTCTACTACGATTGCTAGTGTGAGATCAAAGTTTCAAATGAAATGAGGGCCCGGATACGGGCTCTCTGAAGAAGGGTCGGCGATGGTCGGCCCTTTTTTTGCGCGAGGGATTCGGCTTTCAGGGATCGTTCTGTTTTGCGGCTACTGGCTTCTGCGAGGCAACTGCCGAGTCAACCTGGCTTACGTCTCTTGCGGCTTTCCTTAGTCATCTGGCATTAAGCCATTTGCCTGATCTCCAGAGCAATGGGATGACCCTCTGAGCTTACTAACCTGGGTTTTTCGAAGTTTGCTCCATCTCTTCTCCGGAAATGGACACATGTACATGGTTTTCGTTGACGCGATGTCGAAAACTATTGAAAAAGCAACGGTTCAGTTGTTACCTGTACCGGGCCCGGGGTTCGAGCTTTCATGGATTTTCGAAAACTACATATTTCGCTGCTTTCGCTTTCTGCACTTCTTGCTGGCTGCGTAAAGGACTACCCGGAGGAGCCGCTGCTACTTTTCACTTCTCCTCCGAACAAATATACCATCACCGTGACGGTGAACGGAGCCAACGGGGCCCTTACAATTTCCAACGGGGCCGACTCTTTTCCGATTTCCGGGGCCGGCACATTTACTCTTTCGAAGGAATACAGCTCCGGGGCGACTTTCTCGCTGGCAGTTAGCGCCCATCCTGCCGGTCAGAACTGCACTATCACCGGGGGTTCCGGTGTGCTCACTGCGAACGTTAGCGGAATTCTGATTAATTGCGTTAATACGGGAATAACGGGAATAAGCCAGGATCGCACCTATATCAGTCAGAACCCGGGCGCCTTTACGAGCGTACAGATTGGCTTTCAGGCGGCTTACAACGGAACCTATGCCATTAAATCCGGGGCCGATTGCGCCACCGGCACTACTTATCCCGATGCTGGCGCCTCCGGCGCATTGACTTCCGGCGTACCGGTCAATGTTACCCTGGATGCCACAACAGGCGGTTCTCCCCTTGCTCCAGGAACCAATACCTATATCATTTGCGGTACCGATACCGGACCCACTTTGCAGGATGAGATCTTTCGCACTGTGGAAGTGGATAGCGCAGCGCCCACGATAAGCGAGTCGCCAACGGCCGGAAATCAGAGCACGGTTCCCAGCGTAACCTTGACTTGCGGCGATGGGGGCGGCTCCGGCTGCAATGGCATGGCCTACAACGTGGCCAATGTGGCTGCTCCGGCTGCAGCGCCGAATCCTGCGGATCCCTCCATCAACGCAGACGGTACCGGCGCAAATCCTTCTTCGTACTCTGCAGCCATCAATCTCAGCGATCAGGAAGTGTGGACCATCGAGGCCATTGCCGTGGACCTGGCCGGCAACAGATCTGCCGTGGCCAGCTATTCTTACGTTGTGGATACAGCTTTCAGTTCGCTGGCAAGCCCTGTGGCCAGCAACCCCTACGTAAGTAGCACCGGCACAAAGACTTCTACTACCATAGGCTGGACTTCCGATCGATCCAGTCGGCCTTACAGCATTCGCATCAACAGCACGGACTGCACCGACGGAACGGTCATCGATTCCGGCACAACAGGAGCGGGCGGGCATACCAGTCCGGCCATCGCTGCCACTGCGTTTTCGCCGGGAACGGATCAGGCCTATACGGTTCGAATCTGTGAACAGAACTATATAGGCAATGCAGGTCTTGGAATAACTCTTACGGTAAACCGGGATGAAACGGCCCCCATCATTACTCCTGTAACAGGGAACGGCGCCTACGTCCCTTATAGTTCCTCCATTGTGTATAGCTTCAATGAGCCTGTGGATTCTGGAGCTACGGTTATTGCAGGGGGGGATCTGGCCAACGAAGATGATGGAGGTACATACAACGGTGCCTTCACTCAGATTCAGATTGCACCGGCCGTAGGAGCGCATGCTCCCGGATTGATGATCTGGGCTCCGGGCCCCTCCCGTGCTCTGGATTTGACGGTGTACGACCGAGCCGGGAATTCAGCTTCCGTGAGCCATACCTACCTGATGCAGGACGGTATGGTAGAAGCGCATTATTCCAATGCGAAAGACTGGACTTACTATGTAAAGAATGACGGCACGAACGTAAAGGATGCCAGTAACACCGCCTGTGGCGGAAGCGAAGCGAATTTCTACTATTCCTGCCTGCATGGAGGGGATTTTCGCAAAGTCAAAGTGCTCGATAAAATCGATGATTGCACGGGACTTGCGGCCAGCGATACTCAGAGTTTCTTTAACTGGACTTGCTACGATCCGCCGGGCGCCGGGCCTGTAGAAATGGTGAGCACATCCATGAAGCCAGGAGTGAGCCTCTCAAAGCTGCTGGATTTCGCCGGCGGAAGCTTCCTTTCCAATCAGGTTACTGTCGTTGGATCCGCGGTGCCTGCAGCTCCTGCAAGCACTGCCTGGTGGGGAAATACCATTCAAAATCTTCCCGCTGCCGGCGGTAGCGCCCTTACGAATGGAGTTATTTACATAGCGCCTGCGAATATCAATTTGTCCGCTACCTTTTCTCTGCAGGCCCAGCACGTGGTTGTGGTGACGGCACCCACAGCTATTGTCCGCTCTTCCGGCGCCGATCCAATGATCGATAACCCGGGAAAGGACTTCACGTGGGTATCCGGAAACTTTGACGGAAACCTCACTGCCAATTCGGCCATAAGCTTTCTTGGTAGCTCTCGATTTAACAGGCTAGAAGACCTGAAAGTCTGGAACGTAGTGGGCTCGCCCACAAGCGGCGGAATCCAGCTCAAGAGCGTTTCCGATTCTCTTCTGTTCAATATCCGGGTGGCGAACGTCACGAACGGAAACGGAATCCTGATTCAGGACTCCGGAAACGATACCTCCCGAAACATTATTCGAAGAGTTTCGCTGTATAACAACGGCGCCAGCGGGCTGTCCCTTCAGGCAACGGGTTCCATATCGGACCTTATTCTATTCGACTCCTACATTTCTTCCAACGGCGCCGATGGCATCGATTTTCAGGGCGCTGGCACTCTTCGCAATTCCATCTTCATGAATTCTACACTGGTACATAACGTCGGCTATGGAATCAATTTCGGCACTACGGGCAGCGTCGATGCTATGTCCCTGGTAAACCTGGCCGTAGTGAACTCCGGGCAGAATGGGCTGTATATGGCCCCTGGTTCCAATAACAATCAGATCATCGATGGAGCCTATGTGGCCAATGGAGGGATTGAAATCAATATGAATGGTTCGGCTACGGCCTACGTTTCCGGGCTCTTTGTGGTGGGAACCATACCTGCACCCTGTCTAAACTTCAATAGCGATTTTACGGATCCGGCCTGCAATGCGCCGGAGGTAACCCTGGATGCCAGCGTTTTTGTGGGTAGCGTTGCTGGTTCAGGATTTATTAATCAGAGAGGGTCTGCCGATCCGGCCAACGCTTCGGCCCCTACGGGCACCTATGGGCCGGGTATGGACTGGGTGAATTTCAATTTCCCCTGGCGAATGTGGGGCCGCAATGGAGTTGGAGCGTTCAATACCTATGTTGGCATCTGCAATGGCGGCCTTTGCCAGCAGCTGGACTACGCGCTCTTCACAGGAGCTCATCAGCTTCGCGCCCGGCTTGCCTGCCCGGCTGCCGCCGTAGCCCAGGATGTAGTTACCCATACCTGGGCCACCGCCACGTCGGGGAGCGTTACCTTCCTGCGTCATGCCTATGAAACCGATACCGATGAGGTCTGGGATCTGCCCTTTTGCCTGGGTAATGAGAAGTGTTTGATCAATCCAAATCTGGGAGCCTATCAAGGGCATGGCATGCCCGGTCCTGCGGGCTGCCCGGCCATCGGCACCGGCGGCCTCATTGAAAACGTGAACTTTCAGAGCTTTGCCAACAATGGATTCGTGAGCCCATAATACGCGGGCCGGGATGCTTGCCGCTCATCCTGCCATGAGCCAACCGCCCTTCGATGGAGACCTGCACGTGCACATCTGCGGCCCGTGCCAGACGGATTACTGTAATATATGCCCGGAAGCATGCAGGGCAGCATGCGCTGAATCGTGCCTCTCTGCCCGGACCGATACTTCGCTATATATATTGCGAAGGCAGTATAGGCTGCGGCCAGATTGTAAAAAAAATGCACAATCTGACCCGGGGAGGGCATTTTTTATTGGATTCGTGGGAATTCTTTCGTCCCTTCGGTATAAGGCCCTTGCTATAGAAATAATAGTCGATAAGCCATCGGCATTAGGGCCAAAAAGAGAGTCATGCGACTCGGGGGGATGTATGCGAAACCGCAACTTCTGGATTGCCCTCATGGCAGTTCCAGTTCTACTATTTACCGCGCAGTGTAAGAAAAAGAAAGATGCACTGCCATTTCTGCTCTTTGGAGCTCAGGAAGCCACCAATCCGGTGGATGTAAACGGCAATCCGCTGCCAAACAACGAAGAGAACGGACAGCAGGAAGTGGCCACTTCCGGTCCTGCACTGATCACCGGATCGGTGGTGGCCCTGGAAGGGGATCAGGTGGACGGAGACTTTGATTACTCTTCTGTGAAGGTCCAACTTGTGGATCCGGACGGAAACGTGGTGGCCGGGGGTAACCTCAATGCTAACGGCGATTATAGTTTTTCTATAGATAACCTGGAAAATAATAACTACCGCGTGGTGATTCCCGAAGGGCAGGGCCTGGAAGGCAGTCATGTAGATTTCAATTTTGTCTTTGATCCGACCAGTAGCCCCACAGAAAAGCAACTGGCGGATATTCGCGCCCAGGTAACCACCTTCATCACCGGTCCTGCCATCATTCATGGCAGCGTGGAAAGTCCGGGCTATGACGACGGTTCAGTGACTGTGGGTCCGGGACCGCTGGCAGGCGTGGAAGTCGTCTTGATGAATCAGAATCAGGACGTTATAGCAACTACTACGACGAACAATCAGGGAGATTTTACCTTTGATCTTCAGGATTCCAATGAATGGCTATCCAATGGAAGCTACGTCATTGTGGCGCGAGGAAGCGATGTATCCAGCCAGGGAAGAAGTTATACAGACGTAGCCACCGGCGTGGACTTCGTATTTCAGGGAAATATTCAGAGCAATACTACGTCAGTAGATGCAGGAAAAATCAGCAGCGCCTGGGATGCCGCTCAGTCCGCCAGCGCAGACATTACCGGCAAGGTAAGTAATGTGGCTTTGTCTGGAGTGGATATGTCCGGTCTGACAGTGGAGTTACTGGATGCCAATGGCCAGGTATTGGATTCGGATTCTACAGATAGCGACGGAAATTACTCTCTCGATAAAACCCTCAACAACGGAGTCTATTCCGTTCGAATTAGCGGCGGCAGCTATCAATCGGTGAGCAAGTCCTTTGGCTTCACCGCTCGAGCTGATGGTTCTACCACGGCCATGGATATGGGCACTATCGGAATTCGACCCGGTGATTCGCTCATATCCGGAAACATAACCGATCAGGGCACGGGCAGCCAGGTGGACGGGGCTGTAATCAGCTTCCGCCCTGCCCAGGATCAGCCCATCGAAAAATTAAGCTACCTTCTCGACGATCCCGACCTGGGAGCAGCCATCCAGCGATGGATCCAGGAGAAACAGAGTACCGGCTCCTATCAGACGTATCTTACAAAAAGTTACGAAGAAGCCGGGGATCATCTGGAGCTTACTGCCGTGCCTGGAAAATGGAGATTCTATGTTTCGGCGGCGGGATTCAGTCCTTCTTCGGATCCGCAGTCCGGCGACAACGCTTCCAACGTAATTACGGTAAATGGAGCCACGGTTCAGCGAAGCGTCGCGCTGAGCAGTAATACCAGTCGGGCCCGTATTCAAGGAACGGCCGTAGTCCTGGATACGCTGCTGAACGGTAGCAAGAACGCCTATCCCGGCGGAGCGCCAGGTTATACTGCCCGCGGGAACGGTTTACCGGGTATGCTTGCCGTTCTGTTAAACAATCAAAATCAGTCGGGCCAACCTGTGGCTCACATCGCACTAACCGGCGCAGACGGAAGCTTCAGTTTCGGAAAAACCCACGTTGTGCTTTCCGGATCGTCGGGCTCCGATGCAGAGAGAGTGGCGGAAGCCGTGATTCTCTACACCAGCGGTCAGGCGACCACGGAAGGACTGGGTTCCGGTTCATGGTCCGGAGATGCTCTCTATTCCGATTCTACCGGAGAAT
>JAGRNE010000061.1 GCA_020440915.1 Leptospiraceae bacterium
ATCTGCTCGCCCAGATAATGGGTGTTGATCGCCGCAAAACTGCAGCCATGTTTATACAAGAGAAGTAGCGTATGTGCGATGAGCGGGACTTCCAGAAGGGGCAGCATTGGCTTGGGACAATCCCTGGTAAGCTCCTCCATGCGGGTGCCCAACCCTGCGGCCAGAATCATGGCTCTCATAGACTTAGAGCAGGCAGGAGCTTTCTTTTACAGTCCAGAATAAACAAAAATACGCTGTCCGGGAAGCGACCGAGGTGCAAGCAGCCTTCCAGTTGATCTAGAGCAGGGGGAATGCAATTCAGAAAGTCCGCTTTACCCATTTCCCGGCCAAGATACAAATAACTTCCCAGGGCCTTGAGTACTCGCTGCAGGCCCTGGAGATAGAGTATTCCGCGTCCCTTTTCCAGACTGCATTTCTGAAAGTAATAATCGATACACGCCGTCTGGACTTCGCGCGAAAGGGAGGCATAGGGATCGAACACCAGGCTTGCCAGGTCATAGAATCGATTCCCGGCTCGGGCATCCTGAAAATCGATTATCGTGAATTCCCGGGAATCAGAGGAGTCCAGCAGAATGTTTCGACTGTGCAAATCCCGGTGTGTGAAGACCTGCGGATCTTGATGCCCCAGAGCATCACATGCCTCCAGGAGAAACATCTTCAACTCGAATGCAGGTACAATGTCGATGCGAAAATCCGTGGCCGCTCGCTCCAGGCGTTCGAAGAGAAATTCCATCTCCCAGTACAGCTTCTCTTTGTTGAAGTAGCGGCCAGAAACCGGCGCTTCCAGCGGCATATCCTGCATCGCAATGATGCAGTCCACTATGCGAAGATACAGTGGCTCGGTCTGTGACTGCTCGCTCAATTCTGGAAGCATAGCTTCCAGATCGTTTTCGCCTCCATCGGATTGGAGGATCATGCCCTTCTCGGGCAGGGTAGCGATGATTTGGGGCACCGGAATTCGGGCTTTTTCCAGCATCGTCTGAACAGCGAGAAAGTCCTCTGCTTCCGCTACAAAGGGAGCCTGAAGGCAAAGTATGAGGTTTGCGGCTCCGCTGCCTTCGTCCGTTTTGCGAACTCGATAGTAGTTGCGAGAAGACCCTTCTATTCGTAAGGGAAGAAATTGCTCGGCGCAACCGTTCTCTTTCAGGAATCGGCGGACCTCTTCAGAATCTGGATTAATCCAGGTCATGAATCATGTTGCCCAGTCTTTCGATTCCTGTGCGAATGTTTTCTTCGGAAAGTGCATAAGAGATACGAATTCCGGCGTCGTCGCCGAAAGCAATCCCCGGAACGGCGGCGACTTCATAGTGGTCCAGAAGATGGGCACAGAAAACCCGGGACGGGGAGGAGTCGTTTCTGTCTTTCATCAACGCCTGGAATTTGGATCGCTGGTAGATCTCGGATAGGTCGGGAAAACTGTAGAAGGCTCCGCCGGGCGAAAAGGTGCGAACTCCTGGAATGCTAGAGAGCATGCGGGTCACCAGGTCACGTCTTTGCTGAAAGGCTTCTCGCATCTCGCCCACGCAGTCCTGGCTCTCGGATAGGGCAGCCTGGGCCGCCGCCTGTGCAATGGAGCATGCTCCGGATGTGCTCTGACCCTGAATGGTTTCCATATTCTTTATAATATGTTGGGGGCCGGCCCCATAACCAATTCGCCATCCGGTCATCGAATACGCTTTGCTGACTCCATTGACGATGAACCATCTATCCTTCAGCTCAGGTACCAGCATTGGCACGTTGAGGAATTTCCGTCCGTCAAATAGGATATGTTCGTATATGTCATCGGTGACCAGCAGAATATCGTCCCTTTCTTTCAGTAGTTCTGCCAGTTCCTGTAGCTCTTTGTCCGGATAGACTCCGCCGGTAGGATTGCTGGGCGAGTTCACCAGAATCATGCGTGTGCGATCAGTAATGGCCGCGCGAATCTGATCGATGCCGGCAATGTAGCCCTGATCTATGCCGGCCTTCACAATTACCGGAGTGGCCTCTGCCAACCGGGTAATGTCCGCATAAGATACCCAGTACGGCGCCGGAATGATAACCTCATCGCCGGGGTTCAGAGTAGCCAGAAAGAGGTTGTAAAGAACCTGCTTTCCTCCCACCGAAACGATGATTTCGCCCGGCGAAAAGTCCAATTGATTATCCCGCTGAAATTTCTGGATCACAGCCTTTTTCAAACCGGGGGTGCCGCCTACAGGGGTATACTTTGTCTGGCCGGCGTCCAGGGCGCGAATGGCGGCCTGTTTGATGTGATCGGGAGTATCGAAATCAGGTTCGCCGGCGCCGAAACCAATGACATCCTTTCCCTGGGAGCGGAGCTCTTTTGCGCGAGCCGTTATGGCCAGCGTCGGAGATGGTTCTACGGAATCCAGTCTATGGGCAGAAAATTTCATATCGAATTCTCAAATGGTACGGCACCCTTCCCATGCAAATAAAAAAGATTCCCGCAGGAAAATTGTTCCTGAAATGATACCCGGATGGAAATCGCGCTTTTTGAACCCGAAATACCTCCTAATACAGGAAATATTATCCGTTTAACTGTGTGCACCGGCACTTCGTTGCATATCGTGGGTAAGCCTTCCTTTTCGCTGGAGGATTCCATGCTGCGCCGGGCCGGGCTTGACTACTGGTCTCTATCGCGCATGCAGACCCATGAATCACTGGAGGACTTCGTTGGATATATCGGCCAGAGGGACAGCCAGTCCCCGGAGGAGGTGAAGGGGCGTTTCTTGCTCCTCTCGCGATTCGCGCAGCGAGCCCATAGCGAACATCAATTTCTGGGCAATGAAATCCTGCTTTTTGGTCGGGAGTCCACCGGGCTTCCAGATTCTATTCGCAGCCTTTTCGAAAAGGCACAATGGCTTCGCATACCGGTGCACAAAAGCTGTCGTTCCCTGAATCTGGCCAATTCCGTTTCCATTGTGCTCTATGAAGGTCTGCGGCAACTGGGATTTCCGGGACTGGAAACGGAGTATTCAGCCGACAATTAAAACAATGATCTCCTTCAACAGATGGGCGGCGCGGCCAAAGGTTTCAAGGTTCCGGTTCTGGCCGGGCTCGGCGAAATCAGCTCTTTCCTATCTACTGTGGGCCCTGCTGTTGCTTCTGCCCGGGGCCGGCTGCATTACAGTGGACTCGGACGGTAATCCCCTGGATGAGCGGAAAAAGGAAAACTACTGGAACCTACAGAAGCTTCCGGAGGGCCCATTCTGGTCAGACGAGGAGAAGTCCATCCCATTTCTGGTAGTGGGGCTGCCTTCGGATGTGCCGGAGCGATTTGTGCTGCAAGATATACCTGCTCCCGCAGACCAGGGGCGGCTTGCGGCGGGGACTGCGTATGCAGCCGGATATCTCTTCATGACTCGGCGCGAGAGAGCCAGGGGTGCGCAGGATTATACCTGCTCTCCGGAGTTTGTCTACAACAGCCTCAACGGAGGTAAGAACGTGGGGCTGGAGGTGCTGGAGGTGATGGAATTCTTGAAAGGTGTTGGATGCGCGGATCGTTCGCATTTCTCTGCGGCGGAACCCTTCATGCGTCCGGGGCCGGAAGCCATCGCCGAAGCAAGCAAGCATATCATATCTGGCTACGCGCGTGTAGACCTGGCTCGTCCAACTCACATTATGGCCAACCTGCTTCAAGGAAGACCGATTATAGTAACACTCCAGGTTTCTCAGAATTTCCTGAACCTGGATGAATTCGAATGGAAAAAGCCCGAGGGCCTACCCATGGGTCGGCATACGGTAGCTCTAATTGGTTACGATCGTACCGAAGAGACCTGGATCTTCCAGAACAGCGCCGGCGAAGAGTGGGGACATAATGGCCGCTTCTCGCTGCACAGACAATGGTTCTCGCGTCTTGCTACGCAGGGCTACGTTGCATGGTAGACTTGACGTACCAAGTCCAGGCGCGAGTCTGACCTACCCAAATTCAGAGTATGGGACGGAGCCATATGTTCTGTCTCCAATCCTCTGAATCCTGTAACAATTGCTAGCGACGTCTAGTCGGAGTGAACGTTAGAGGTCTGTAAGGACCGGTGTGGACTATGATATGTGCCGATATCGTTCGGCATGGTTGCGGGTCGGACCAGAAATATACGACCACGGGTCTGCGCGAATCCAGGGCGGATGCGCGCAGAACACTTTAAAAGGCAGGTGGTGAACTTGATACTAGGAGTACCCAAAGAGATTCTGTCAGGGGAGAAGCGAGTAGGCATCGTTCCTGAAAGTCTGGCAAAGCTGACTTCCCTGGGATTTGAGATTCGTGTTCAGAAAGATGCAGGTCGAGAGGCGGGCTTTCTGGATTCCGACTACGAGGCGCACGGCGCGAAGATCGTCGAGAGCGCAAATGATTTGTTTGCTCAGGCCGATGTGATTGTGAAGGTTGAGCGACCGGAACAGCATCCGGACTCCGGCAAACATGAACTGGAAATGATGAAGAAGGGCGGACTCATGGTCTGCTTCTTTGCTCCGCTGAACAATCCGGAACTGGCAAAGAAGGCCGCAGACATTGGTGTGGACGTTCTTTCCATGAATGATATTCCAAGGATTACTCGGGCCCAGCGGATGGATGCTCTGAGTTCCCAGACAAACCTGGCCGGTTACAAAGCCGTTCTTATGGGCGCCAATGCACTTAGAAAGATCTTTCCACTGTTGATGACCGCAGCAGGGACTATCAGTCCTGCTAAAGTGGTGATACTGGGAGCCGGTGTGGCCGGACTTCAGGCAATAGCCACGGCTCGCAGATTGGGCGCTGTTGTGGAAGTAAGCGATGTAAGACCGGCGGTAAAGGAACAGGTAGAATCCCTGGGCGGAAAGTACATTGAGCCTCCTCAGGATGAATCGCTGGAAGGGGAAGGCGGATATGCCAAAGAGGCGTCCGAGGAATATCTGAAGAAGCAGCAGGAGTTGCTCAAGAAGCACATCTCTGAAGCGGATGTTGTTATTACGACGGCCCAGGTCCCGGGCAAAAAGGCTCCGGTTCTTATTGCAGAAGAGACCGTGAAATCCATGCGGCCCGGATCGGTGATTGTGGATATGGCGGCCGGCACAGGCGGAAACTGCGAATTGACGGAAGCGGGCCAGGAAGTGGAGAAGCACGGAGTCCGTATCATTGGCGAAACGAACATTGTTTCTCTGGTGGCTTACGATGCCAGCCAGCTCTACTCCAGGAACGTCCTGGCGCTGCTTCAGAGTCTTGTAAAAGAAAGCCAGCTCACCCTGGACCTGGAAGATGAAGTCGTAAAAGGTGCCCTGATTACCAGGGAGGGGCAGGTCATTCACGAAAATACAAAGAAGCTGCTGGGTTAAGCAGCGAAGGGAGAATACATGGACGCACATCAACTCATTATGTTGATCACGGTCTTTGCACTGGCCGTGTTTTTAGGATTCGAACTCATCTCCAAGGTGCCCCCTACTCTGCATACTCCGCTCATGTCCGGAAGTAATGCAATCTCCGGGATCACCCTTGTGGGAGCCATGCTGAGCGCTGGAGCAGATGCCACCGGGGCGGTACTGTTCCGCATCGGAGTTCTGGATCTGGATGTAAGCCTCACAGCATTGCTGGGCTTTCTGGCCGTGGTTTTTGCCACTATTAACGTCATCGGGGGTTTTCTGGTCACGGACCGGATGCACCGAATGTTCAACAAAAGGAAATAGGGGTACGGTAAGAAATGCATAGAGAGGATATACTCATAATAGCATATCTGATATCGTCAGTACTTTTTATTTTCGGTATCAAGAATCTTTCGGGGGTTAAGACAGCCCGCCGAGGAAACTTCCTGGCAGCGCTGGGAATGTTTCTGGCAGTTGTTGTAACCCTGTGGGATCAGAAGATCGTTGGATATGAGCTGATCGTTGCCGGTATATTTCTGGGAGCTCTGATCGGAACCGTTATGGCGATGAAAGTGGCCATGACAGGAATGCCTCAAATGGTAGCCCTGCTCAACGGATTCGGCGGAGCGGCATCACTGCTGGTGGCCCAGGCCGAGTTTGTGCATGCGCCCAGCCATGACATTCCGGTGGCCGTAAGTATCGTACTTTCCATTCTGATTGGCGGGGTTACCTTCACAGGATCACTCATTGCCTTTGGAAAGCTCCAGGGAGTGGTTACTGAGAAATCGGTAATGTTTCCTCTGCAGCATCCGCTGAATGCTCTTCTGATTCTGGTCACTGTAGCACTGGGGCTTTTCATGGCCATGGGCGCCCACGGTGTGGAATCTTTGCATTCCATGGGCATGGGTTTTCTGACTCTGGACCGGTTGTCTTACATCATTGCTGGCATCGCTCTTCTGCTGGGAATCCTTCTCGTGATACCCATCGGTGGGGCGGACATGCCGGTTGTAATCTCCTTGCTCAACTCGTACTCAGGCATTGCTGCGGCCACCACGGGATTCGTTTTGCAGAACACCGTGCTCATCATTACAGGGTCTCTGGTCGGAGCGTCCGGAATCATCCTTACACAGATAATGTGTAAGAGCATGAATCGCTCCTTGATGAATGTGCTGCTGGGCGGCTTTGGTCAAACACCGACCGTCTCTTCCGGAGAGAAGAAACAGATCACAGTGAAGGAGATCGGTGTCGAAGAAGCGGCAATGGTATTCGAAACCGCCCGAAGCATTATTGTGGTGCCCGGATACGGTATGGCTGTGGCGCAGGCGCAGCACGTCGTTCGAGAGCTCGGAGAACTTCTGGAGAAACATGGTGCGCAGGTCCGTTTTGCAATTCATCCGGTGGCGGGTCGTATGCCCGGTCATATGAACGTGCTTCTGGCGGAAGCGAACGTGCCTTACGAGAAACTCCTGGAGATGGACCAGATCAATGACGATTTTGCCAACACAGACCTGGCACTGGTGATCGGTGCCAATGATGTAACCAATCCGGCTGCTCGGCACGATGAAGCCAGCCCCATCTACGGGATGCCAATCCTGAATGTGGACAAAGCTCAGACTGTGATTGTCGTTAAGCGATCCCTTCGGTCCGGGTACGCTGGAATCGACAACGAGCTATATGGATTCGATAACTGTCTGATGTACCTCGGGGATGCAAAGGAGGCCATCTCCAAGCTGATCGCAGAGATCAAAGCTAGCAAGTAGGCGGTATGTAGACACATATACTATTTCTCCGAGACCGTGCAAACGGGGCTTGGCATCGAAGGCGGATCCATCGGATCCGCCTTTTTGTTTGCATGGCAGATTGAGTGGAAGGCCGTCCAATACCGATAAGTGAAAAGGCGAACTATGACTACCGACGAGAACAATACCCTTCATCCACGGGGCTGGACAGCCCGCTCTCAGGATCAATGGCTGCGAAAGAACAAAGAGACTGTACTCACAGAGACTTTGCGAGGAAGGCGGGCCCTGGAGGGTGAGCTTGGAAGTCTTATAGAGCTGCTTTCCTGGATGCGTGCAGAGGTGGCCAACAGCGGGGACGACCTGGCTGTAAGGCTTCTGCACTTTCCAGCGATTCTGGAGAAGATAGAGCGAGAGCAGGGAGAACTTCGGTCGGCCGCGTCGGAACAGATGGAGAGCACAAAGGATCTGGCAACGGTATCCGAAGGTCTGGATGCTGTAGCCCATGAAATCTCCAGAGCGCTGGAGCGGGGCCGTGGCTCGGCTCGAAAGGCGAAAGATGGAGGCGGCGAAATCAAGGAAAGCATTCTGAACCTGCATGAGATATCCCGGGGCATAGCTCAGGAATCCGAACAGATTCGCTCCATGAATGACACTCTGGGCCAGGAGATGGGGGCACTGAGCGAGGTGTTGGCCGAAGTAGAAAAGCGAATTACCCATGTGAAGGGCTTAAGTGAGCAAACGAATATGCTCGCTCTGAATGCCAGTATTGAGGCTGCTCGGGCTGGAGAGTATGGCCATGGTTTTGCAGTGGTGGCGGACGGAGTCAGCGATCTGGCCGCAAAGTCTTCGGATGCGGTGAAGAGTATTGAAAGGGCCCTGGAAAGCATGAACAAGAAATTTGCCTCCTGGGTTGAGCGGGCATCCGGGCAAATTGAGCAGACAAATAAGATCAATCAATCGGTGCAGGATCTGGAGCATATAATCGAATCCAATAGCAGCTTTGTGAAGACTGTTCAAACCGAGATCGATGCCACTACAGATTCCTATCTGGAGCTAGAGCAGCAAATCCAGGAGATCAAGAAGACCACTTCAGTGATTTCGGACTCCGCCGGTCAAATCAGCGGCAAAGCGGAGTACATCCATGAAACTGCGGACAAGATTCGCGAAGACATTGGGGTGCTGGATAAACAGGTTTCGCATTCCGTGGAGATGATTACGAATCAGAATCCGGAATGGCTTCTGGAATTCCTGAAGCGCCGGAGACGCGATCATCTGAAGTGGATGACGGAGGTGGATCAGGCTATCCAGGCCGGCGAAGCAGCTCGTCTACCCCAGCTTGATCACAGAAAATGCAACATGGGGCTCTGGATTTACAAGTCCATTGTGCGCTCCGAAGAGCAGAAGCTTGTGCACGGTGCCATAGAGGAGCCGCACCAGAGACTACATGCCACGGCCAGAAGCATTGCCGAAGCGCTGCGGGATGGTAGGAAGCAGGAAGTGGGCGAACTGAGGGAGAAGCTTCAGGAAGTGTTTGAAGAGATTGCCCGGCGCTTCAATGATTATGAGTTCTACCTGGAAAAGCTGGTTATAGGGGACGCGATGAAGAAAGGCCAGGAAAACTGACCTTCCGTCTCCGTAGCACTCCGTGCCCAGGGAGGGTGCATCAACCGGCAGTCCACCGGCCTGGAGCTGAGGCCTGGATCTCAGGCCGCCGAGCCGTACTCCAGGGTAATCTTTCTGGTCTGGATCCACTTCTTCCCGGACTGAACCTCATAGATGTAGGAGGTTAGTCTTCCGGACGAATCATAACTGTGGCGACAGCGTTCAACAGCCCCGGGACTCTTCCGGTGGCGTTCAATAAGCCTACCCTGCTCATCGTATTTGAATTCAATGTAGCCCAGGTCTTCGCCGGTGGAAGACGTGAACTGGATTCTCTGTATCTGCCCATCCTTTACCTGGAGCACGAAAGCATCCTGGGTATCTGCAGAGATCTCTGCGCCCTGCACTTTGCCCGGAGAGTACTTGAAGCTGTGCGTGAGTATTCTCTGCCCTTTCCCGTCCTGGTACACAATACTCTGAAGATTCCCTTTTGCGTAGGAGCGGATTTCGGAAGAGATCAATTCCTCTTTGTTGTTGTAGAGCTTCTGGGCCACAGGATTACCAGCTTCATATTCGTAGGCATTGAATCCCTGTCGCTTGCCATCTGAATCATAGAAGATTTCCTTAAGAAGTCGACCCCGGGGATCGTACTCAAGCCGGGCCTTTTCAACCAGATTGGGTTTGTCATCGTATGCTGAGATGGAGTCCGGCCCCTGCAGTCCATCTTGCATGATGTAAGGAGCGAGTGGGGACCATCTGGCTGGATTGTATTGCAGGCTGGCCTCGGTGCTGGCTCCGGCTGGCAGACCATGAAGGGTGAGTAGTGCAATGAGAGGGATGAGTAGTGTTCGATAGCGTTTCATGTTATTCTCCGGCTTACTGGTACTTATCGGCCAAAAGAAAAAGGGGTTAACGAGGAAATGCAAATTGCTCCAGTGGGGCGTGGAAATTGATTCGAAACTTCTACCCTCCGGATTTGACACAACGAAAGTGGAATGGTTCTTACGGTTTCTGGCGGAGAACAACGAAAGGGGCGGATTCTTTTCGAAAGGAGACTCGGATAGGATCTGGACCCGACATGTTCTGGAGAGCGCCAGGTTTGTGGCAGAGGTTCAGAATTATGTCTCTGTTTCACGTGAAACAACGGTCCTGGATGCAGGCTCTGGTCCGGGTCTTCCGGGATTTCTCTTCTCCTGTTTGCAGAGACCTCCCCGTCTCACGCTGAACGATTCCAGCAAGCGCCGGCTTGGCCTGCTGGAGCAAGCTGTGGCGGAGTACGATTCCCGGTCCGAGGCGAACGACTTTCCAAATGTGGAATTCCACTATGGTCGCCTGGAGGAGATGAAGGGTCGTTTTGGAGTAATCACCAGCCGCGCTCTGATTCCCTTTCCTTCCGTGCTCAGGCTAATCTGCCATCTTCAAAGACCAGGGGATCTATACTGCGGCTTCTTCAACGCCACAGATTATTCCCACTTTGCTTCTCAGATATCCGATTGTGGGTATTCACTTCCTGAGGTTCGGCCATTGCAGTCCCCGGAAGGTGCGGTGCGGGAAATCGCATTCTTTCGCAAAGAGAAAGTCGTCCGCCACGGAAAACCGTTTGCTTGGAAATTCATCCGCAGCGAGATGAGCCAATGGCAGAAATCATAGCAGTTGCAAATCAGAAAGGTGGAGTCGGAAAAACCACCACCACCATCAACCTCGCCGCGTTCCTGGGAAAGATGGGACAAAGCGTATTGATCGTGGATGTGGATCCTCAGGGAAATGCCAGCTCCGGACTGGGCCTGGACATTCATAAGATCGAACGCACCACCTACGAGGTTTTTCTGGAAGAGATCTCGCTGGCAGAAGCGGTGCTCCGAACAGAGACCCAGAATGTCTCGGTTGTGCCGGCAAATGTGAACCTATCCGGTATCGAGATGGATCTGCTTCAAATGGAGAGCCGGGAATACAGATTGCAGAACGCTCTGAAGCAGGTGGCAGTCAACTATGACTGGGTCTTTATCGATTGCCCGCCCAACCTTGGTATCCTGACTTTGAATGCCCTTTGCGCTGCGGACGGAGTCCTTATTCCTCTTCAGACGGAATACTATGCCCTGGAAGGTCTGACCCAGCTGATGCGCGTCATAGGTCTGGTGCAGCAAAGCCTCAATCCTTCGCTGGAACTCAAAGGTGTTGTGCTCACCATGTACGATCAGAGGACATCCCTGGCCAACCAGGTTGTGGACGATGTCCGTGGGCATTTTGGAAATCGTGTGTATTCTGCAGTTGTTCCAAGGAACGTAAAACTATCCGAAGCGCCATCTTTCGGAAAGAGCATCCTTGAATATGCGCCGGATAGCTCCGGCGCGAAAGCCTACGCGCAGCTAGCGGAAGAGGTAATGAAGAATGGCTAAGAAAAGCGGTCTGGGAAGAGGCCTATCCAACTTGATTCCAGGCGCCAGTGGTGGCGGTTCCTCAACCGCTTCCGAGGGACATCCGGACTACCAGGAAATTGCCATCGACCGAGTGGAGCCCAATCCAGATCAACCGCGAAAGAAGTTCCGCGAAGCAGAAATCCAGGAGCTGGCCTCCACATTGCTTTCGGTCGGGATGATTGAGCCCATTGTGGTCCGACGAAAAGGGGAGGGATACGAAATCATCTCCGGGGAAAGACGATGGCGGGCCGCCCGCCAGGCAGGCTTCCGAAAGATCCCGGCCGTGGTAAAACAGGTCAGCGAAGGCCAGGCGCTGGAGATGGCCATCATCGAGAATGTGCAGCGAGAGGATCTGACTGTCATCGAGGAGGCTCGTGCCTACGAAACCTTGATGAATCTGAGCGGCGCCAAAGCTGCGGACGTAGCCAAGAAGGTGGGCAAAGACCGGGCCACTGTCACCAATTTGATCCGCCTTTTAAAACTTCCAGAAGAGATCCTTGAGATGATAGAGGAGCGTCAGCTCAGCGGTGGCGCGGCCCGACCTCTGCTTTCCCTGGGCGATCCGCGAGCTATGGTCCGATTGGCTCGAAAGGTTGTGAGTGAAGGCTGGTCCGCACGAAAAGTGGAAGAAGAAGTGGCCAAACTCAGCGAACCCGTTATGGGGAAATCCTCAGGGGCCGGAAAAGATGCCAGTACCCGACAGCTGGAGGAGAGGCTGCGCGCTCGCTTCACCGCAAAGGCAGAGGTGAAGCATAAGAAGAACGGAACCGGTCAGGTCAGCATCCACTATGCTAACCTGGATGAACTGGATCGAATCCTGGAGCTGATGGGACTGAAATAAAGAACCACCTCCAGCGCACCGATTGGCGGTTCCATTTTACAGAGCGCCCCTGGGGTCTAGACCTGCGATTCAAATGTGTTCGTGATTGTGAAGATGCCCCAGACAGTACTCATGATCCTCGCATTCTACACAGTAGCGGAATTCCAATTGAGGATTATCCAGTTCCGTTTGTCCACATACAGTACAACGATGAATGGGAGTGGACTGCTGCCGGACCCTTTCTTTGTTCCTTTGAGCCCGCTTGATGGGCTGAATGGCTCGGCCGCGGATTAGGCCGGGCAGAAAGAAAATCAGATAATTCAGCAGCCCCAGCACAGGCATTAGCAGGACCAGAAACATACCCCCGACAAATGCTGTGTGGAGGACGAAGAACAGCATGATCGTTACTATCACAATCGCCACCCACTTGATCTTCACCGGGATCACAAAGAGCAGTAGGATGCGCAGGTTGGGGTTCAGCGTGGCAATGCCCAGCAGGATGCTCAGGTCTACGAACTCTATAGATGTGCCGAACGGAGTGCCAAGAAAAGTAGCCAGCACTCCCAGCGCCATGAATAGGTTGTAGCGAAAATCCCCCATGAGGGCTTCCAGCATGGATCCAAAGAGCCAGAAGAAGTATAGAAAGATGATGAGGGCAACCCAGGGGCCCATTCCGAAGAAATTTCCTACGCTCCAGTGAAAGGGATAAAAAGGTACCTTCGTCCAGTTGCCGTCAAAAAGAGAGAATAGCGTTATCTGGCCCAGGCCCAGCTCAAAGGCCAGGTCGGCTCCTGTGACAACAGCGATTAGAATGACCATGCCCAGCGTCAAATGTGGGACGGCGAACTTTCCGAATTTCCTCTCAAGCCAGCTCATACGGTAGAACGAGAGGAAGAGTGGTTGGGTCAAGTAGAACTGTATTTACACCAGGGCAAGGCCAGCAAAGGTTACGTATGCCCGGCTTAATCCGCAGCGCAGCGAGAACATTCTACTGGGAACTCAGGCAAGAAGGAAAGCATCCGGGAAGCATTCTTTTCTTTCTGTCTTTTGCCATTTCGCTGAACATCATCTATTACTATGCCTTTGGAAAGCAGGCTCTAAGCCAGCATGCCGGCGGCGGGATGATGCTCTCGCTTTTCTTTGTTTCTGTGATAATACTCGGAAGGGGCCATAGCCGGGACAGAGAGGGAGGCGCGCTGAAGGTCATCCTTGCCTCGGGCGTGGATCGTGTGGGAATGTACCTGGGCCGAGTGCTGGCGCGAAGCCTGGTCCTGATGGTTGTTCTTTTTAGTAGCTGGCCTGTTAGCGGCATGCTTCTGGAAGGACGTCCGCTGCTTTTTGAGGCCGGCGACGTTGCAGGTATAGCGGCGCTGACCAGTATTAGCTGCGTAGCACTGAGCGCTCTGGGAACCATGGTCGTGGTGCTGGCTTCCGGAAATCGCTTTCGGGAGATGATTGTGCCGGTGCTCTTTTTCCCCGCTGCACTGCCCATGTTTATGGTTATCTCAGGCGCCTTCGCGGGGCAGGCTCTTGTGGCAGCGGATCAGTATAATCGCCTTGTCAGTGTCGTTGGTCTCATGAGTGTGTTCTATATACTGATCGGGGGGCTGTTCTCTATGCGAATGACTCCCGGGGAAGGTAGCTGATGAAGAAAGGATTGGACTGGGGATTGCTGTTATTGATTCCAGCACTGCCGTTAGCAACTCTGTATGCCCTGCTTGTCCCGCCGGTAGTTCTGGAACAGGGGCAGGCTCATCGCATCTTCTACATCCACGTGCCTGTGGCCTGGGTTGCGCTGTATGCCCCCCTCATATCAGCTGTGAGCGGAGTTCTGTACCTTATAACGCGACGCTCCGTCTTCGACCGATGGAACGTAACCAATGCACGGATCGCTGTTCTGTTCAGTCTGGGTGTTGTAATTTCCGGACCAATCTGGGCGTACACTGCCTGGGGCACCTTCTGGAATTTTGCCGACCCGCGTCTCATGAGCTTTTTCATTCTTCTGCTATGTCTGGCCGGCTACTTCCTGGTTCGATTGTTTACCGATGATGTAAACCGTCGCGGAATCTACAGCGCTGTTTGGGCTATTATTGCTTCCGCTGCTTCGATATTTACATGGCTGGCTATTCGCGTTCTGGAGACGGATCTGCATCCGGGTCCTGTGCTCAAGACGATGGCACCGGAGATCGGACGGTCCTTCTGGTGGAATGTGCTGGCCTACCATTTACTCTTCTGGCTTCTCCTGGTCATTGGCCTGCGCCATGAAAAATCCAGGGAATGGGAAGAGATGGAGCGGGAATCCTGAGCCTGTGTCAGCATTGCTTCGTTAAAGCGCGTATAAGTATAAATAATGAGAATATGTATGAACGGTAAGAAATCTTCGAAATATGCGGATGCTGAAAGCTTGAGGGAAGTGCCCAGAAAGGCTCGTTTCCGCTGCCCCCGCACTCGGATGGTTCTTCTGCCCGGTGTTATGGTGGGTCTGCTTGTTTGTTTGATCGCAATGAAGCCGGCCAGCGCCGAATCCCCGATGGAGCAGCCCGACAAACGGGAAGAGCTGAACCGACAGGCCAATGAGTTGCGGTCCATGTCCGCAGCTGAAGCCCGCGAAAGGATTAAATCCATGAATCTGAGCCAGGCTATGAGCATCTATGATCTACTGGTACAGGATGCGCAACAGAGAGGTGTGGGACCGCAGGTTTTCTACGCCGCAGAGCAAATCCAGCTTTTGAAAGCCACGGCGGACTCTCAGAAAAGGCTGGAGAGTCTGATCTGGGTTATCGTTCTTACTTTGATTTTATTTTCGGGCTACCTGACCTACGTCCTGGTAGATCAGCGGCGGCTCTACAAGAGGATGGAAGAATTGCGTAGCTCGGCAGCCCGGAGCGGTAACGGACCCAGCGCTCCAGCCGACGTCTACCGCGGTGAATAATATTGAAGATACTGGAGGCTAAACGATTAAATGCACTGCTGGAGTCTTCCAGCGATGATCTGAAAGGAAGCCTTTGCATCGATACCTTCCGCACACCATACTTTAAATGGGAGGATTCCATGGATTGGCCCTCTCTGTCGGTGCTGGAAGCCGAAGCCTCCTCCAGCGAGCAGATACTTGCACAATTGATGTTGCGCATTCCCGGCCTCCTCCGTGGTGGCAATGTGCTACCAGAAGCCCGACCGAGGAGAGATGAGCCCAACCTGCACATAGTGAAGCGCTACAATTTCGAAGACTCCATGTATCTGCTGAAGATCAAGATTCTAATGACCTATATGGGGGGCGCCATACCGGGTGAGATCCAGGAAGGATCTGTGCAGGATCGAAATCCTGCTTTCCTGAGCGATCGAGTGTACTTTCAGTGTCGATTGTTT
>JAGRNE010000062.1 GCA_020440915.1 Leptospiraceae bacterium
CGGATTCATTTACCTCTCCGAGCAATCGTTCCAGGGTCTTGTTGTCCTGCGACATGTTATCGATTCTGCGGTACTGATTGCTGACCAGTTCGGCGGACTTTTCAGATGTGGAACTCAGCTCTTCCATGGTGGCGCTGATTTCTTCGAAGGCTGAGGCCTGACCCTGCATTTCGTCGTTAAAGGATTCTACAAATGATCCCATGCCGGACACGGCTCCCCGGATGGCGCTGGCCGTTGCATCCATCCGCTCTCTGGCCTCTTCCAGTTGATCCTTTCTGGCATGGGCCGCATCCTTCTCTCGCTGGGATTCGTTCAGAAGGCTATAAACAACGCCGGTCAGTCGGTGCATTACCGCAGTGAGAGTGATGAAATATAGCGGCATGGAGACGGACATGTTCAGCGAAGCGGTGCCCGGCGACTCCAGGTCAATTTCCTCTGTAGTGAATTGTACGCCCAAAAAATACGCGGCGACTTGAGCTGCGCTCACCATCAACGTTGCCAGAGCGCCAATTCGCAGTACATGATACCTCTTCTCCAGGTTCAGCGCTGCCGCTGCCACGAAGATGGCGTAGATAAGATAGAAAGGCGCCTGAGGAAGCATCAAGGCAGTGATCTTTGCATTATCCAGAAATATCCCGGAATGGGCCAGGCCCAGAACCAGGATGTCCAGATAACTGAGCAGACGGCTAACGCCGCCGCAGTCAGGCTTTCTGCGGCTATAGATCTCAAAAACCAGGGTATAGAATCCAAAAATGGCAGTGGCCAGAATGTTGACCAGATTCTGGAGGGCGGTGAGGGCCTCAAAAGAAACCAGAATGAGAACTATCAGGAAGGCAAGGATTATGAATCGGGCGATCTGGGTGCCCCGAATGGCATATCGGCTAATGTTTGTCTGGTTCATAGATGGGTCTGTTGGCTCGTTTCCCGTCTCAGGGCCCGACTCACCATTTTATTGACGGAAGCCGGGGAATCCGGATTGAAGCTCAGACCTAAAAAAAGAAGGATAGGAGAGAAATTCAACCTTTCCATGGAAAGAATTCCGGTTAATGTTGAGGGACCGTGCAAACTAGCATGAAGGGAGTAGAAGAACATAAGGTGCAAGGAGAGTTATTCGTTTTTCCAGGGCGAGTTTTCTTTCGTGGCCGCGGTTTGCACACAGAGTACCACAGCCATCATGCATCATCGCTACTGGTATCCATGGAGAATCAGCCATTTATGGTAGCTCTATCGGAAGAGGAGGATGCAAGACCGTATCGCGGTCTCCTCCTGGGTCCTGGAGTGCGTCATCAATTGCTTGCCAGAAGTACCGATATGCTTGTTATCCAGGTTGTTCCCGAGATGTATCGCTTTGGCCCGGGTAGCATTCGTGAGATTGCAGCTAATAATCTTGATAGCATTGCCCGACTGGCGACGGCGCGAAAATGCCGGGAGGTTTCCAGGGCAACGGATGAAATACTTGCTCTGGTGGAAGGACAGGGGGAGATTATTCAGGAGCATCCGCCTCTGGATGCAAGGATTGAAAATAGTCTGCAGCAAATTCAGGAAGCTCTTCCGGAAATCCTTTCTGTGGCGGAGCTTTCCATAATGGCCGGCCTGTCCGAACATCGTTTCATGCATCTATTCAAGAAGGAAGTGGGCATTCCCGTGCGACGTTATGCATTGTGGGCAAGAATGCAGAAGGCGGCTTTTCTACTGCAGGATGGTCGTTCGCTTACCGATGCTGCCCACGAAGCGGGATTTTCCGATTCTGCCCATATGAGCAGGAGCTTTAAGGAGTTTTTCGGTATATCGCCCTCATCTGTGCTGGGAGAGAAGGCAGCGGTGCTTAGCTGGTTCTGCTCGGAATTACCGGGCAGGAAGCGAAAGGACGGCCCCTAGAGAAGCCCAGAGCAGGGCGCTCATCCGAATCATTCGGCTTTCAGAGATTTTCTTCTCTTGCGACGCGCCACAGCAAATGCAAAAAAGAAACCGCAAGACCTCCGGCCCTGCGGTTTCTAGATCGGCAATAGCTGGCCTGTCAATACCCCGGATCAGGCATTAGCAGCCAGAAGGATGCCATTTTCCCTTTACAAGAGATCAAGCATTGGCCGGTTCGAAACTCTTCAGCTTGCCCTGCTCGGAAAGAATCTGCTTTACCTGCTCCTCCAGGTGTTTGCGAAAACCCAGTTCAAAGTAGACGTCCGCCACAACAAATAGTGGAGCGCTAATCAACGCCTGGAATAGATTGTCGAACAGTGCAGGCCGATCTTTCTCGAATACAAAATGGCCGTAGAATTGAGTGCCCCAGCCCAGGATCTGCGCGGAGGCAAAGATGATCCAGCCTGTGGTGGTATCTACGTGCAACGAAAGATAATGAGCGGCGGCAAGTAAGCTTCCAAAAAGCAACGTTGACGTTAGTGCAAAGACAAAATCCAGAGTGAAGTAATAGAGCAACACTGCAGCTGTAAAGATCATGGCCACAGTGATTGGCATTCCCTGAAATTCGAAAACCTTCACCCAGCTCAGAACAAGCAGAAGCGAAAATGTGATGGTAGGAACACCGATTACATGGATCAGTATATTCCTCTTTTCTTGATGGTAGGCCGAATAAAAGGCCATTTGTTTGGCAAATCGCATGATTTCCTCCCGGGCTCGCGGCCCCTGTTTGCACTTAGAGTAGCATAGAACGGAAACGTTGTCTTGAATAAATGTGCTATTTAGACGCAAAATCAAAATCAGTGTAGAGAAGAGGTATTGCGCTGCAGATTGTATAACCGGCCGCGATGGAGATCCGAGGTATCTGGGTATAGAAATGTATCGTTCGTTACAGATTGCGGAGGAGTATGGCCGTTGAGATTATCTGTGGGATTATCTGGGACACTGATCCGAGCTCACTGGCCTACTGCTTCACGGATTCATTCTTGAATGTAGAACGCTTCAGGCCGGAAATCGCCTTTTGAGCCCCGCTCCGATTGATCAATCGCACATCGCCGTGGATCTTCACCGGAATGTCAAAGAGCCAGGGCCCCTCCACCGTCAGCGAATAGGCTTCCTGCAGGGAGGGCGGGACCTGGATTCTGGATTCAAAGTCCTGCACTACCTTGTAATTGTCATCCAGCTGCACCACCGGTTCTACCTTCGATTTCAGGACCAGGGCCTGATTGTCGTCCAGCTGGCAGGCATCGCTGCGGCGCACCAGCAGATCGGCGCAGTTTTTGACGGGGGCGAATCGCTTTCTAGGTACCCGGATCATTCGGGTACGGTCGAACTGACCCACGGCGGCGCCCATGGCCGATTCCAGTTGCAGCACCGGAATGTCGTTGTAGGATTTCTGATTCACGATGAGGGAAAGGGAAAGCGGCCCCTGTTTAAGTCTGTGACGCAGAGAATCAAGGTTCACCCACAGATTGTTAATGGAAAAATCCTGGAAACGGTTGATGTCTTCGAAGTCGTCTTTATGCTCCGGCGGAACCTGGGCTGTTTCCAGCAATTCGATTCTCTGCTGTCCGGTGAGGCTTCGGTACAGAACTCCTCCCTTGATGTCGGCCCTGCTTTTAGGAGTAACCTCCATGGCAAAGTCCAGCCCGGCTTCGATTACATGTTCGGCAATGCCGGAATGCATCACAGCCCCAAGATTATCTCCGTTAGAGATAAAGGCATGGCTATAGCCTTTTTCCAGAAGCGAATCCAGGATTCCGGAAATCCATAGAGAATTGTAGATATCGCCATGTCCGGGAGGGCACCAGTGCCCGGCATCCTGCCCATCTCCTACCGGTAGCAGAGTCTCTTTGTCCAGCCGCGGGACCTGATTTTGCAGGAAGTCGGCGGGCAGTCCAAGAGAAGAGTTAATGTCCGCAATGCCCGGATAACCAAGAGTGTCCTCCCTGGTATTAAAGGAATTCATGAAGAGCAGAGGAATCTGCAGGCCGGTCTTTTCGCGTAGATGATGGATCTGCTTGAGTATGATATCGAAGAAGGTTGCATCCCGGCGAACATGGATCAGGGATTTAGCCTTGCTCAGACCCATGGATGTACCCAGACCTCCATTCAGTTTGATAATGGCGAAGCGAGATATGGCAGCATTCCCTTCCGGGACTTCCAGGCTTTCCATTTCCACTATATCATCTGAATGTAAGTCCCCAATGCTACTCCAGTCCACCAGGCCGGTGGCCCCGTCATAGACCTTGCGAGTCTTATCCAGAAAGTCCTGGATACAGATTTCATGGACCGATGCCCATTGCATCCTCTGTTCTATGCCAGATTTAATTTCTTCCCAGGATGGTCTTGCCATATGGACTCGAGATGTATCGCACCGCTTTCAGTGGCAATGCCTTTTTTCAGGGTATGGAATTGCCCGGGAAATCAGGTGCAACAGGAAGCAAAGCTGGGACACAGAATTGTAAAGCGCCGGGTGGGGCGGCGCGAAGGTCCGGGACTAACATTGGGACAGGCAGAAAGCGATGGCGAAAGGATGGAAATAGACCATCTAGCGGATCCAGGAGCCTCCGGACGGCAACAGATCCCGTCGAACAAATGCCAGATCGTAGGATTCGGCGGCCGGCCTGTAGCGCATCCAGACTTCGATGGTACGTAGCTCCTCTTCCTTGAGGCTTCCGTCTTCGGCCCGTACCAGCCGGGGCACAGTTACGCGAAAATGGTAGTAGTACGTCAGACCGGCGCTTTCGCGGGTGCGATAAATCCCCAGGCCTTCCGGGTTTGGCCGAATGGATTTGAGCGAAGCGGGGTACCTCTTGCCCCATTCCTGCTTGAGAATCTCGGTGGCCTGGTTGTAGCCCGGAATAGCCCACAGCCCTGAAGGGAGGAGCCCCAGGACAAGCAATGCTGCAGGCCAGGTGCGTCGCATTAATCCCCTTCAAATTCGCAGATGGCGAATACCGGAGTTCCTGCATTTCGCAGTTTGGCCGATCCACCCAGATCCGGTAGGTCAACTATGCAGGCAGCTTCCACTACTTCGGCGCCCAGGCTATTGAGCAATTTGAGTCCGGCTTCCATGGTGCCGCCGGTAGCAATCAAATCGTCGATTAGCACTACCCGATCTCCTCGGTTGCAGGCATCTTTATGAACTTCGATTTCTGCCTCTCCGTATTCCAGGGAATACTTTTCTGAGATTGTTTCGAAGGGAAGCTTACCCTTTTTGCGCACCGGTACAAAGGAGATGTTCAGCGCATAGGCAATGGTCACTCCCAGCAGGAAACCGCGCGCATCGATACCTGCCACAACGTTCAGGTTCTTGTCTATGTATCTCTGGATAAAGGAGTCCATGATCCCTCGAAGGGCTCTGGAATCTTGAAAGATAGTAGTAATGTCTCGAAACATCACACCCTTCTCCGGCCAGTCCGGGATGGTGCGAATCACGTTCTTGATGTAGTTTTCGTCTACGGAATGCATATAGGTTCCTGTATTAAATCTGGCGTTCTGGTGCAAACTACCTTTTTCGCGCCATAGCCAGCCAGCAGGGGCTGTCCCGGGCTACGGTCTTACCCCGAGCCCACGCAGGTTCGGATGTGGGCCCTATTCTCTCCGGTCGAGTTGATAACCTTCGGAATCTAAATCCAGACCTGCACCTCAGGCGTAATCAGCGTTCCTACGCCGTGATCGGTGAACACCTCCAGAAGCAATGCATGGGGCACACGACCATCAATGATGTGAGCTCTTCGCACACCGGCCTGCAGTGCATCGGTGCAGCATTTTGTCTTGGGCAGCATACCGCCAGAAATGATTTTTTTTTCGATGAGTTCTTCTACATTTCGAGGAGTGAGGCCGGTGAGGGTTTTTCCATCGTCCAGAATACCTCGCGTATCGGTGAGGAGAATGAGTTTCTCGGCTTTCAGGGCGGAGGCGATGGCGCCGGCCATGGTATCTGCATTTACATTCATGCTGTTGCCGTTTTCGTCGGCCGCAAT
This sequence comes from Leptospiraceae bacterium, assembly GCA_020440915.1. Classification (GTDB taxonomy): domain Bacteria; phylum Spirochaetota; class Leptospiria; order Leptospirales; family Leptonemataceae; genus UBA3465. The sequence continues at coordinate 5,904 of JAGRNE010000062.1, forward strand.
GGGAGCAATCACCGGTATGTATTCCCGATCAATGAGATCCCGAATAAGGTCCGGGTTTACGGATCTGGCGTTCACGGTGCCTACACGGCCCAGGCTTACTTTTTCGGTGGAGCCATCGTCCATGGTCTTGTCGATGGAATGCTCTGTGGCTGTGGCCAGGTGTCCATCGCGCCCGGAAATGCCCACGGCCTTACCGCCTTCGCGATTGATTAGAGAGACAATCTCTTTGTTGATGTTGCCGGACAGTACCATTTCTGCCGCTTCCATAGCCGCATGGTCCGTTACTCGATGTCCGTCCACGAAGTGACTGCTAATGCCCAAGCGATCCAGGAGCCGATTGATGCGAGGACCGCCACCATGCACGATTACAGGGCGCATGCCAACATAGCGAAGAAGCACCACATCCCGGGCGAATTTATCCTGCAGTGCGGCCTGTTCCATGGCTGCGCCGCCGTATTTGATTACGATGGTCTTGCCGTGAAACTTCTGGATGTAGGGGAGGGCTTCTAGTAGTACTTCAGCCCGGGCAGAATCAGGATTCTCCACTTCCTTCTTTCTCCAGTACGTCGATGAAATTAAGTATGGATTTTTTATCCTTTTCTAGCTGTTTCGCGTACACATCGGCAATAGCATTTTCCACGAGCCCGCTCACCAGGAAGGCTTTGCTGGTAACTTTTATGTCGTAATCTCTGCCGGATCGTGCTTCGCCCAGGTCGTAGTATTTGCTTTCCCCTTCGATCACAAAGATATGATCCAGGTTGCCCCCGGGTACCACGCGGAAGTTGTGAACATGTGTGGTCTCCAGAAAAGTGGACGTTTCCACAAGTGTTTCGGCGCCGCTGGGCAATAAAGTGGCCACAACCTGGGGCAAGGACTCGGAGATGGAGATGTGCCGTACCTGCTTCAGGGTATCTCCTTCCCGGGTTTCCTCTTCAATATGGACATTCTTTAGCTCCGGGAACTTGTCCAGGTGCTTGTACCGTTCCTGCCGCGCATCCAGCAGCTTTTGCAGAGGTACATCGAATTCCTGTTTTACCTGAATGTTTTTCATCTGGACCAATGGCGTATTGCGGCTGGCCTGAAAAGTCCAGCAAAAAAGGGCCCGCCAGCTTCGAAATAGCCGGGGAGGGGCACCGCCATTTCTTCCTCCGGGAGAGGCTTCCATAGCATAGAAGCCGTTTTCATCAGAACTGGAAGTACAGAAAGTTGGGAGTCTCCGCCGGCGTCATTGCAATGATCAAGTAGAGCATACCAATTAGAATGCCTATGAGCTTCTTGCGGTTCTCCGGCTTCCAGAAATACTCCAGCTGATATTTGTTAAAGAAAAGCTCATAGACCCATAACAGGATCAGCAGCGCTATGAATTCTTTGAGTCCATGCAGATTAGAAAGGGATAGCAATTTGGAATTAAAGACAAAGGATTCATTGAGGTTCTCGAACCCAAATTTTCGGCCCTGCATCAATGTGGCGGTACTCATGTCCGGGGCGCGAAACCAGATGAAGCCAAAACTAAGACAGAAAAACAGAAGGATGCGCGATGCGATGCCGTAGAGCAGGCCTCCGGTTTCGCGCATCCGTTGCCCCAGCGCAGAAAGCCCGTACACCCTGTGAATGGCAATCATCACAAATTGCCATATGCCCCAGGCTACAAAGTGATAGGCCGCCCCATGCCAGATTCCGGTGGCCAGCCAGACCACTCCGATATTTAAATACGTGCGAATTGGGCCTACTCTGGATCCGCCGAGCGGAATGAAGACGTAGTCCCGAATCCAGGTGGTTAGAGAGATATGCCAGCGACTCCAGTGATCGGTAATGCTGGAGGCGGCCATTGGATACAGAAAGTTGATTTCGAATTCGTAACCGAACAATCGGGCCACTCCACGGGCAATGTCTGTGTAGCCCGCAAAGTCCAGATAGATCTGCCATCCAAAGGCCAGGGAAGCCACCCAGATGTCCAGCGTGCCATATCCGGCAGGATTGCCAAACACCTGGTTTACTACCGGCGCCAGGTTGTCGGAAAGCACAAGCTTGCGAAAAAAGCCTACGATAATGCGCGTTACGCCTACTATGATGTCGTTTTTGCCAATGGAATAGCCTTCATCCAGTTGCTTCAGGAAAGTAGTGGCCCGAACAATGGGACCGGCTACGAGCTGCGGAAAGAAGGTTACGTACAGAGCAAAGTCCACCGGATCCCTTCGCGCTTCCAGCACTCCTCGATAGACATCGATGGTGTAGCTCATGGACTGGAAGGTATAGAAAGAGATACCTACGGGCAGAAGTATGCTTTCTGCAGGGAAGGCAAAAACGGTATTTCCCAGAGGATGCGCATCGTTCAGCATGGTAATGCCGAAGTTTGTGTATTTGAAGTAGCCCAGCAAGGCCAGGTTGATGATTATCGATGCAGTAAGATAGAATCGAGCGGGAAGTCGGGCAATCAGGCTTCGGCTTCCGCCATTCTGCTCCCATTGCCGACGATAGGCAATGGCAAGTCCGGCCAGATAATCCCAGGCCGTAGAAAACAGAATCAGGATCAAGTAGTAGGGTTCGAAGACTCCATAGAAATAGTAAGAAACCGCCAGAAGAAAGATCCTCTGAGGACGCCCTTTCAGTAAATGGCCCAGGACCAGGGTAGTGAAGAAGAAGAATACGAAGTGAAAGGACGTGAAGTTCATCCGTAAGAAGCAGTGACCCTCGAAGGCCCGAACCGGTCAAACAAAACCCGACCCGCCGCATTCCTCCTCTGTCCGGGTTGGTTCCGATCAGCACAGAAGATTCAGGTTTCATGAAATGAAATGCTGCAGCCTTTCATGTACAGTGGTACAATTGCAGCCTTTATCATGGATGTTAGGGCTTGACGAGTCATGGGATATCGGCAGGGTAAGCCCCATGAGAAATTCCCGAATTCTACTCAGCCTGGTAGTAGTGGCCGGTCTGGCTGCCACTCAGTGCGGAGACAAACAAGATCTGTCCAAATACGATGCTTCCTGCAAGAAGGTGCTGAAATGCGACAAAAGCATGAGCGATCTGCAGAATAATCCCAATCTTCCCGCTAACGTAAATCTGGAAGAACAATGCCAGAAGTCTCTGGCTGCTATCGAGAAAAAGGCGCCCGCTTCCCTTCCCAAGGTAGAGAAGTGCATTGCCGATGCTGCATGCGAGGAATTGAGTCTTGCTACCTGTCTGGCCACGGCGCAGGCAGAGATCATGCAGAACATTCCTGGAGCGCAGGGACTTCCCCAGTAATCGATATTTCGGCGGCCAGAAGGGCGCTGAATTCATCTAACAGTTAAGATGGAAATAAAAGGCAGGTCCGGAGCTCCCGGATCAGCAACCTTAAAAGGGTGGCGATTCTCTGAAAACGCCGCCCTTTTTTACGCCTGGACTGTCAGAGCTCATAGAATGGCCAGACGGCCAGGATTGGTAGTGGGATGGCGCATGGCCATGGATGATTCAGGGTCCGGCGCTACAGAAGGTGAAAATGGGCAATCATTTGCCTGCATGCACTGCTTTGAATTCCTTTGCCAGGTCTTCGCTTCTTTTTTCCCATTGCCAGCGTTTCGCCTGGAAGGTGGCCTGCTTCGGAATGTCCTTGCCATGCATTTGCAGCAGAAAGGTCTTCCAGGCCTCTACATCGCCAGGGGAGGCGAATCGGCCATGGGGATGAATCTCTCGCATGATGGGAAGATCGGACAGCACCGTGGGTTTTCCATGCATCAGTGTTTCCAGAACTCGTAGAGGAAAGCTTTCATGAAGCGAAGGAAAAAAAGCGACCCGGCAACTTTCGTAGAGCCACGTTAGCTGGCCGTCGGTGGGCTCCTCGATGTAAAAAATCCCTTCCGGTCGATAGGCGCCGTTCACCAGTTGTTCCAGTTCGTCCCTTATATCTCTCCCTTTACGGCCGGCTATGACCAGAGGATAGAGATAGGGATTTTCCCGTTTCGCCTGTCTGTAGGCTTCCATCAGCACCTTGAAGTTCTTTCGCTTTTCGATGGTGCCAACACTGAGATAGAAATGCTCCGAGAAGAATGGCAGGTCCAGAGGGTGACTCACTCGCGTAGCAGGTGGGTTCACTCCAGGGTAGACAACCTTTAGATGGCTTTCTGGAAGAGAAGGGTAGACGGATAACAATTCGTCGCGAAAGCTCTGGGAAAGACAGATAACGCGGTCTGCGGTCTTCAGACTTTCTTCCTGAAAGTACTTGAGTTCCATTCTCTGAGTGAAGCTGAGCTGTTCTGGAGCTGTGAGCGCGGCCAGATCGTTAACGTTCAGCACGGCCTTCAGGTTGGGCACTTTCCTTTTTAGCTGACGCGGCAACAGTCCTGTAGTTCCCCAGAAGATGTCCGCCTGCGCTTTCTGGATCATCTTTGGAAGCGATCGTTGCATCCAGAGCGCGGGCCATTGAGGTACAAAAGAAGATTCAATTCTGATCTCCACACGACCGGACGTAAGTAGCCCTGCGAAATCCGGAGAGATCGCTTTATGGGAAAGTAGAATCCATTCTGCTTCGGGCAGCCCGGAAACCAGGTTGCCAAACATTCCCGCTACGTAACGAGCATCCCTGCTTGTAGGGTCCGAGAGTGGTCTTGCATCCACAGCGATCCGCATATGGACCAGGTGCTCAGCCCGGATAGTAGTGTCACGCTAAATCAAACCATCCGGCATCCAATTGAAATCGAAGCGGGGAAGAAATTCTTGCTGTAGCAAAGGAGCTTTCGAGGATGCAATCCCCGGAGGAGATCGGGGTCAGGAAAAACAATGAGACCACCCAGAGCCTACGAGAATCCAGAATTCATGTATTCGGAGCATGCGCGCTCCCTTAGAATTCTGGCAGAGTACTACTATCCGTTACATAGATTCGATGAACTGGGTGTTACCGATACCGTGGTATTCTTTGGATCTGCAAGAATTCCTGCTCCAGAAAAGCGGCAGAAACCCAATCCTCATTCCCGAATCAATGAATTCGACACCTTCTACGATGCAGCCAGGGAGGTCAGTCGAAGGCTTACCTCCTGGAATCTGGAAACGGCGGTTCCAAAGGGCCGAAGCTTTCTGGTCTGTACCGGAGGTGGGCCCGGAATCATGGAAGCCTCCAATCGCGGAGCCTACGATGCCGGAGGGCAGAGTATAGGTCTGAACATTGAGCTTCCAAAAGAACAATTTCCCAATCCATTCATCAGCGATGAGCTTAACTTCGATTTTCACTACTTCTTTACCCGTAAATTCTGGTTTCTCTACTACGCTCGAGCCCTCATCGCTTTTCCGGGAGGCTACGGTACCCTGGATGAGCTCTTTGAGACCCTCACCCTTCAGCAAACCATGAATATTCGGAACCGGGTTCCGGTCTTTCTTTACGGAAAAAGATTCTGGGAAAGGCTGATTGATTTCGATTTTTTAGTGGAGTACGGATTGATCTCCCCCCAGGACCGGGACCTTTTTCAAACGGTGGATACGGTTCAGGAAGCCATGGATGCGATGATACCCGTACTGGAAAAACAACTATAATGAGCGCCGCAGGACAAAAGCTAGAATTCCTGAATATCCTCAAGGAATCAGAGGCCATCGCTCGCGGTGCGAACCTTTCGGAAAAGGCGCATCATGCCGTCTACAAGATGGTCAAATCCGTTTCGGCCCTGGATCAGATAAAGAATGGCACTATCTTCCATGCAGGGATGAAGATCCCGGAGCTGGAAAGCCTGGACTATGGCAGAAAGGAAGCCCTGGAGGTGTTGCAGAGGCTGATTTCTGACCAGCTCATTGCCCAGGTATTTCTTCTGGAATTCGATGGATCGGCCAACAAGCTAGCGCTTACGCCTTGCTACATCGCCAACTGGGGCGATGATCGCATCGGACCGGAGCAGCTCTTCCAGGAGCTATTAATGCAATCGGTGGCCGCCATCGAAGAGTTTCTCCAGGCCCGGCCGATCTTCAATCGGGATCAAATATGGAAAGACCTGGAAAAGGATATCAATTCGCCCGCAACTCCGGACGTTTCTCAACTGCCTGCATCTGTGGTAGATCCAATTGCAGTAATACAGCCTTCCGCCTTTGATTTTGTACCTCCCGCGGAAATGCTTCGCGTAGCAAAAGACGAGATGCGCGAAGAATTGATTCGTAGAGGCGACGTGGTCTATTTGCTGGAGTATGGCCTGCTTCCGGTCCGGGATGAAGAGTTGCTGATTCGCTTTGAAACCTGTTCGGACTTCATGGTTTCGCGAATTATTCCTGAACACCGAAACAATGCAAACTTGAAGTCCGAACTATATTCCATTTCTACCCAGGAAGAAACCTACCACCTGGAAGGATTTGTGCGAAAGACCGCCGACTTTACGCAAAAAAAGGCCGCCGCGCTGCGAAAGCATCTTCTGGCCGCCTACGGAAAAACCTCTCGCTTCCCTGGAGCGCTGGCAGTGGAGCAGGTTCTTAAACTGCAGCCTGCCGCCGAAGAAAGATACAGGCAGCGCTGGGACCAGGAAATGGAGCATCAACATCGGGAGATTCGCGACAGCATCCTTGGTCTGGGCGTAGATGTGGCCGATCAAATCCGGTTCTTTTCGGAAGAGGATCGACAATCCATTCCGGCAGATGTCTGGAAGAAGCTGATCAACGATAGCGGCTTTTTTCATTCCACCTGGGAAAGGAGCGATGGCACCTACCACGTACTGTGTAAGAAGAACCCGGGCATCTTTCCGGAACTGGTAAACATAATGCTGAAGATGGGAGCGGAGGACCACTGGAAGATTCTTGCCTTTCGCTTCCTGATAGAGAAATACGAAACCACATTTCCGGAGCTTTTCAGCAACACCGATTTCGTAGAGGCCTATGGTCGCTTACTTCGTAGCGCTTATATGAATCTCATCCCCTGGTACTACAGGTTACTGATGTTTCTCGGGTTGAAGAGCTTCGTCGATGCCGCTTTTCAGAATGCGAAAAAGAAGATTCAAGACGACCAGGAGCGGCTGGCACTGAAGAACCAGGAGAAGAGGGATTCTCAGGAAAAGCAAAAGATAATGGAGCGAAAGGAACGCTCCGGCCAGGCAGAAACCCTGGAGTTCCGTCGACGAATTGTAGAAACCCTGGAGCGTCATTTTTATCAGAACGGAACCGTTCCTCTGATCTCCGAACTGATGGCCGAATTTCCGGATCGCAAGCCCGATGAGTTCAAAGAGTTCATTAAGAAGCAGGGCTTCAAGCTTCTGGATTTCAACGGAGACAAGATCGTCCTATATCCGGTGGACCATCAATGGAGGGTGCGGGCGGTTCGCCTGAAAAAGCATCTGGAGCAACTGGTGCAGGATGCCGGAATGGAGGAGACGCGAAAGGCGCGCATCAATACAGTTCTGAAAATGCTGCAGCGCAGCATAAAGCAGGCCGCCTCCGGCGTGGGAGGGCAATCCACCACCGAGAAATTGGACCCGGATGCAGCTTTCCAGCGCTTTGAAACCGAACTGGAAAAACATGAAAAAGTCTCCGCCTCCGCCGAAGAGGACCCCTACTGATCGCTCCATCGGAACGGATTTTTTCTTTTCCGGCAAAGGCCTTCCAGGAACATTAACTTTAAGCCGTTCATCGGCAAGGGGGAAAATGTGACCGTGACTCTGGAAGAGCTACAGAAGCGATTGGATGACCTGGAATCGCAAAACAAAAGACTTCAGGACGAGCTGAATTATGTCAAGGAGTCCCCATTTCTACAGTCATCCATAAAACGTCTGGTGTACGAAGCCCTCATCGATCGTGAAGAGGTCCTGAACAAGGAACTGGGAAAGCGCATCAACGAAAGACATGGCACAATGTACGAGATCAAGACCCAGGCCAAGCGTCTGGCGGAGCTTCTGGCTCTGGATGCGGATGCCATTCGAATTATGGTCACAGAAGCGGTGCAGAACATTCTTGAGCACGGATCCGGCAAGTATGTAACCGTACGGCTGGAAATCAAAAACGATAGCGTTAATCCCTGCCTGATAAGCTCCTTCAAGCATGAGCTTCCCACCGGTCAGGTTTATACCCTCAGCGACATAAATCAGAATGCCATGAAGGGCGACGTCACTTCCGAGCATTTTGACTTCGAATCCAGCCGGGGTCGCGGCGAGTACATAATGAAAGAACTTACGGATGAGCGAAGAATCATCAACGGCATCGAAGTGAATCCGGACGGAAAGAAGGTACGTTATTTCAAGAGAATTCTGATCAACTATGCCAGAGTGGAAGGGCCCAGGGTTCGGGTTACTTTTGAAGAACTGAAGCGGGAAATCGATCGGTTGGATTACGAAGACGTAATCTGCTGTTTTCATGTTCATCATGTAGGAGGACTGCCGGACTCCGTTACCATCGCCACCACAAAGGCCTTTTCTACCCGGGTGGCCGAAATCATGCGAAACAACGGCTTCCGACTGCAGGAAGAGGAGAATTACTATCGCACAAGCTTTGCCACCTACGTGCCCCAGGAGCAACTGGACAAGGAACAGCTCCTGGGTCTGTTCGCCAGAGTGCGAAGCATAGTCGATGAGGAAATCGATAGCAACAAAGGCTGAATTTTGCGGCCCGGGCGCTCCGCAAACCTTGCGAGCCATCTATGATTGATGTTCCGCTCAAGGTCTCCGATCTGGGATTGTCTTCCCCGCCGCTTTCGGGCTCCATAAAGCGAAAGCCAGAGGACTTCCAGGTTACAGAAGTGCCACTGTATCCTCCTTCCGGCCAGGGAGAATTTCTGTATTTGCAGATCCGACGCACCGGAATGAACACCAGGGATGTTCTTGCAGACCTGGGTCGGGCTTTCCAGGTATTGCCGGACGACGTGGGCTACGCCGGGCTCAAAGACCGCCAATCTGTATCCACCCAGTGGTTTTCCAT